>NZ_JAFCTQ010000032.1:0-67083 GCF_049896105.1 Janthinobacterium sp. PSPC3-1
GTTGTTGAGCGAGGTGGAATCCTTGATGAAAGGTTTCGGAACTGCATTCACAATAAATTTCGTCTGACTACTTAGCATGACGCCGTTCGCTTCTGTGGTGGTCCAAGCTCTATCGAAAGCTTGTACAGGGGAAGCTCCCTCATCGCGGTGCTTAGCAGCTAATTTGCCTAGCGAAGACAGATAGCTTAGTGATCCAGAACTAAAAATTCTGCTTTTGCCAAGCGTGATCCAGAATTCGCCTTCTTGATCATGCGAATGGCGATATCGAGTTTGGTGCATATCGATGCCTCCCGAAATGGACTCTGCCATGCGAGTTTGAAGTTGCTTTTTAAGTTGTGACCACTGCATACGGTTCTTTCCTTCTGATCTTGAGGCTGCAGCATTTACCGCGAACGTCGGCTTGTGGCCGAACCCGGGCATTCATCACAGAATATCAGATTGCCAACGCAAGAAGTTGAGGGTTTGCTCAACCGGCCGCCCCGAACCAAAGCAGAAGTTCGGTCTAATCTGCAAAGTAACGGGTTAACGGAGTACGAACTCAGAATCCTGAAGCTCGTTCCAAACACAGGTGATCGAAGCGAGATGCGTCCGCGCTAAGCAATTGCTCAGAAACGATTCTTTCGAGATCACTGGAGAAGTTTTCGACATCAAAGCTTGTGAATCTGTATTTCTTGACGATGCGAGGTATTTCGTATATCAAACTCTTGGCAACCACCTCACGCCTCTGAGCGTGAGTCGCTGATACGAAAAATGGAAAATCCAGCATCACATCCATCGAAAGCGATTGCTCCTTCTTTGAGAGACGAATACGCTGCTTGAAGTCAAGAGCCGGGTCGCGACACATTAAGACAACACCAATTCCGCCTGACAAATCTTCGCCATACTTGCGCTCGGCGAAGAAATCTCGCAGTTCCAAGTTTTTTATTGCGTGGTCAAGCTTTGACTCCCAGTTGTAGTCTGTCGTTAGGAAAAAGCGCATGAAAAATATCTATTGGTTAACGATGCTTTATGAAAAACTAATTCTGCCGCTAAGCTGCAAGCAAGTCCCGGATATTAAATTCGACGACCGGCTGCTTCTAGCCGGTAGCAGGCTGCGACGTAATCTAGCTTAATATCAGGCTTCCACAGGCCTTCCATCGATAAGTAGGTGAAACCGTTCACCTGAAAACCCCGCCAGGTGGCTGCCGTAAATGGCCTTCCCGATAGATTCATACCATTTGGAATCTGTAGCGTCGACAGAAACTGTGATATCCGGGTGTTCGGCGGAGATTTTCTCAAGAGCTTCCGCGACTTCAGTTATTGAATGTAGTTTGACGCCATTAAAATCTATGCCGTCATTATCGGAAATTCGCAAAATAATCATCTTGTCCACAACGATACTCCAGAAAGAAGGATGCTTCAGTTTTTTGCATTGGCGAATAGCGGCTCCTGCCCGATACCGGTAACTTATCATATCTTAGTCCAATTTTCCCTACCGTCGAAATTGTAAATTAGACCAGAAGAGATAGGGCTATCACCCGTAATGACTGGCCAGTCCAACCTGAACTGATAAATGTATTCTGGGAGAAGATAATGGCTCTTGGTACTCAAATCGACAACTGCTGTGCGTCGCTCATATTTGGTTGGCATCGCACTAAAAGAAAAATACCGCGAGCATAGCGAAAAACCAAACATGCAGCCCCACGCATATCCTGGGTACGGATTTCCATCAATTGCGAGCAAATGATATGAGTCTCCATGCGGCGGCTCGCCTTCATATAGAAGCTCTATCTCATGCTCTTTGTCCGGGGAAATCAGAAGAAAATCCCCCATGCCAAGGAGCTTGTGGCGGTCCTTGCTCGAAAATTCAACACGTTGCATTCATTTCCTTAGCTTGCGAATGGCTGCTCTTGGCCGTGCGGCGACATTGCGCACGGCTCATGAGACGGGGTCCTGTGATGTTTTAAATTCCGACGAATAAAAAATCCGCCTCCAGGCAACAATACTAATGGCGGCGATTGTCGACGGTATCCATATCCACTGTAGCTCGGACAGAAGAACCCGGACGCCGGTGGCACTGAAAAACCGTCGAATACCAATAGGACTTACTTCTATTATGCGTAGCGGGAAAAATAGTCGTTCATCTGAAAACGGCCAGATCAAGGCGACACCGAGTCCACCGTTTGTCAGCATATCAAGTAACGGGTGCGAAGCGGTGGCAAAAAACATGAACCAAAATGCGTGCTTCCGCGATGAAGCCAGCTGCCTGGCAAAAATCCAGGCAAGCATGGCGAGCAGAAGCGCAAATGCCAGGGAGTGCGTGATTCCCCGGTGTCCCAACTGGTGGGCATAGGGAACGCCGAAGTGAAATGCGAGGACGTCTGCGTCAGGAAGCATCGCGGCAGTCATGCCGATCACAAGCAGGCGCCACGGAATCGCTTTGCTGCCCAAGGCAAGGCCGACTGCGAGTGGGACAACAGCATGCGAAATTATTGATGGCATAAAATTTCCGTAGACTGAACAAGCAAAATGACACCCTAGCTCCTCTTCCGGTCGCTACCAGCCCGGTCATTTTGGCCGAACCCGGCCGTTCTGCCCAGCATAGCAGGCGGCCAGGGTGCAAATCTATCTGCTGCATCGGAAGGCTGGATTCGCCCCAGAGTAGTCGTTGGGAAAGTTGGGCAAAAACTTAATTGTTGAGCTTGTAAATTCGCCGCACCTCTGCAGGAGACATGCTCGATAAGCTCGCCTCAATAACTTCAGGAGTGACACCGAGCGGAAAAAACATGGTGATAACTTCTCCGCCGGGACGCTCCCTGGTGGTTCGGTACTCGTATGACAAATCGCCCTTATCACCAAGGAAGTCCTCGACGAAGTCGAAAAGTTCATAATCCTCGACGACGACAATGCACCGGTTTCCTTCGTCTAGCCCAACGCTGATGTACGGAAGAATTTGCTTCACGAATGTCCTCTAAGAACGAAAACTCTGAATGTCAGGTTCTTGCCAACAATCGACAGAACCTTTCACATCCTGTCAGCCGGCATCAGCGCGGTGGCAGACGGCTTCAATGCGGTTGCCGTCGGGATCGAACAAGAAGGCAGCATAATAGTTTGCGTGATAGTCGCGCAGGCCGGGCGCGCCCAAGTCGAGGCCGCCGTGGGCCAGACCGGCTCGCCAAAATGCCTGCACGGCTGCGCGCGACGGCGCCTTGAAGCAGTAGTGGCGGCGCGGCGCATCGTCCGGAGCGGGGCCGAGACGCACGGAAAAATAGCTGCGTTCGGGATAATCGGCATCGCTGCGCTCGCCATAGCCTATCCATGCATCGGCATGGTCGCTGCCCACTTTGGGCACATCCAGTGCGGCGAAGATGGCGTCATAGAAGCGTTCCGCGCGTTCCAGGTCAACAACGGTCAGAGAAACGTGGTCGAGCATATTAAGTCCATTTGCATTTGTAATCAGACACGCTGGCAGCATGTTGCTGCAATGAGAACTACAAGCTTCGGCGGCGTCTCATTCTTTATTATAACGATCGGCCACATGCAAAGAATGGAATGAGACGAGATCGCCATATCTGGCCGCTGGATGATATGGGTGGTTGTCGATTCTGCCGATGTAACCATTATTTTGCTCGTCGATCGCCGTAACCTCTACCCACAATCGCTCACACTGGTTATCACCTCGATCAGCGTCTTCAGGGGCGAATCGAAAAACGATTTTCACGTGGGATGCGATAGCAAGATTCTCCCGCACTTCGGCAGGTGGCGGCTGTATGTCCGTCAGATACGCGGCAAGCCACACGGCATCCTCCAGATAATAGCCATGGTCTGCAAATGAAGGAAACGGATTGTCCTTGAACCGATCCCAATGTCTCGCGCCTTCGTTCCACTGCGCTCGCCATCCGTATGGCAAGTCGTGCAGGTCCGTGAGCAAGTCGTGATGGTTGATCATCTCCGCCAGACAGACTATCTGCAATGAACTCGCCGTTTCTTCATGGGACGCGCCATGAAATTGCCAGTCTCCATCGTAATCATGGTACACATGCTTGACCGGCGAACCGTTCAATATATCCGTCGTCGCGTAGCAGGCGGTATTGGGAGCGTCAGGAAATTTCCAGGCAGTGGTCATCTTGTGTTCGGATCAAGTCGAGTTGATCATTTTTATGGGTGCTGCATGAATAACGAAGACATAAAAAAAGCGGCGCCGGTGTTGACCGGGGCCGCTTTGTTGTAGCTGATGCCTCAAACTTACGGGGCTGCAGGTGCTGCCGCTGCCGTCACAGGGCGGTTCAGCCAGAAGATCCAGTAGCGGGCCAGGTCGCTCACGCCTTCGCCGCCTTGGACTGTTTCCAGTACCTTGATGGCTTCGTCTTTCTTGCCAGCCATGGCCAGCGAGGAACCGAGGCGCAGCTTGGCGTCTTCGGGGCGCTTCAGGCCGCCCTTGGCGATGCCTTTCTGGATCAGGTCGATACCTTTGTCGAACTGGTCCATCGTCACATAGGCGTAGCCCAGGTTGATCAGGCCGGTGCCGTCCTTGCTCTTGTTGGCGGCCGCTTCACCGGTGGCGATGCTTTTCGCATCGTCGGCTGCGCCTTTGTTGGCCTGGTCGCGCAGACGCTTGTGCTTGGCGGCGTTCGCGCCCGTGCCCAGCAGGCCTTTGGCGTAGCCGGCGTCGAGGACTTTTTTCGCTTCGGTCGGGAAGGCGTTGGCCAGGGCGATTTCCGCCATGTCGCTGTAGTCGCGTTCCGGCATGGTGCCGACGGCCTTGAATTGCAGGCGCAGCACGTCCAGCGCAAAGCGGTCCGAATAGCCGGCCTTGCTTTGCACGCGGCCCAGCAGGTCGGTCCAGTAGTCATCCGACGGGTAGTAGCGCACCAGGTTTTCCATGGCGATCAGGTAGGTCGCCGGTTCCTTGCTTTTCGAACCTGTGTTGGCCAGCAGTTGCAGCTCTTCCAGGGTCGGCGTCTGGCCGGCCTGCTGCTTGGCGGTGAGGTCGGCCATCAGTTCCTGCTTGGCGCGCGCGAAGTCGTTGCCGAAATAATAGGCGCGGATAATGTACGGGCGCACGCTGGCAACGTCGCCGGTTTCCGTCTGGTAGCGCGTAAACCATTTGATCGCGTTCGGATAATCCTTGGCGTTGTAGTGGTAGTTGGCCAGCGCCTGGATGAAGTCGCCTTGCGATTTTTTGTCCAGTTTGCCCGACTCGATCACCGCTTCCAGCGCAGGCATGGCCATCGCGGCATTATTGGTGGTCGAACCCAGCGCCACGCGCAGGCGATTGATGACGAAGGTTTCATATGGTGTCAGGGCCGGCGTGGCGGCGGCCTGGTCGATGCGGCTTTGCACATCGGCGTAGTTCTTGGCATCCATCGACGCCTTGACGGCGGCCGGATCGAGCAGCTTGAAGATTTCAGGGCGTACCGTGTCGGCCGGCGCGGCGGCAGGCGCACCTGCCGCGGCTGGCTTGGCGTCCTGGGCGTGCGACAGGGCAGGCAGGACATTGAGACCGATGGCGGCCAGGAGCAGGCTGATACGGGCAAGACGGAATTGGGACATGGGTTATCCTTCAATCAATAACAAAAAGACGCTCCGGCACGCTCTGCCGCGGATCGCGCGGCGGCCATGCATGGAGCAGGGATTCTTGGAAAACAGGCATTCTGCCACTCCGCAAGCACAAGGCCAAGAGCGGCAGCATGGTCAACATGGGCTATTGTCACATAAACGGGGCGGGCGGGGCGCCTGGCGTGCGCGGCAAGGCCTTGCCCTGGGCATCGAACAGCAGGCAATGGTGGGCCGGAAAATGCAGGCGCAGGGCCTGGCCGGCCTGCGGCAAGCCGCCTTCCACGGCGTGCCTGATGGACAGCGTTTGCGTCACGCCCGGCACGCTGGCGTGCACGATGGCCATGTCGCCCAGGTATTCCACATGGCTGACGGTGGCCTCGACCAGGTTGTCGCCGCTGCTGCCGGTACTGCCGGCGGTGGCGATATGCTCGGCGCGCACGCCCAGGCTCAGGCTGTCTCCGGCCGTCACGCCGCCGCCATCGGCGGCCACCGCCAGCAGGGCGCCGCCAGGCAGGCGTACCGTCACCGTGGCGGCATCGGTGGCATGTGCCACGCAGGCCAGCAAATTCATTTTGGGTGCGCCGAGAAAGCCGGCCACGAACAAGGTGGCGGGGTGGTTGTACAACGCATGCGGCGTGCCGACCTGCTCGATGCGCCCGCCGTTGAAGACGACGATGCGCTGGCCCAGGGTCATCGCTTCGACCTGGTCGTGCGTGACATAGATCATGGTCGTTTGCAGTGCCTGGTGCAGGCGCGACAGTTCCATGCGCATCTGCACGCGCAGCGAGGCGTCCAGGTTCGACAGCGGTTCGTCAAACAAAAACAGCTGCGGTTTGCGCACGATGGCGCGGCCGATCGCCACGCGCTGGCGCTGGCCGCCGGACAGGTCTTTTGGTTTACGCTGCAGCAGCGGCGTGATCTGCAAGATGTCGGCGGCGCGCCCGACGGCCGCGCGCACCTCGGCCTTCTTGTGGCCGGCCAGGCTCAAGGCAAACGCCATGTTCTCGTACACCGTCATGTGCGGATACAGGGCGTAGCTCTGGAATACCATCGCCAGGCCCCGCTCGGCGGGCGCGATATCGTTGGCCAGCTTGCCGGCGATATGCAGCTCGCCGCCGCTGATGTCTTCCAGGCCGGCGATCATGCGCAGCAGGGTCGACTTGCCGCAGCCGGACGGCCCCACGAAGACGATGAATTCGCCGTCGCGTATCTCCAGGTCGATGCCGTGGATGACGGCGTGATCGCCGTAGCGCTTGACGATATGGTTGAGGGTGACCGTTGCCATGCTATGCCTTTGCTCCATCATCTTTTGGCGCGATGCGCATAAAGCGTGACATCACCAGCACGGGAAGCGCCGACACCAGCACCCACAGGAAAAACGTCTTGTAGCCGAGCGCCGTCTGGATGTCGCCGCTGACCATCTTGAACAGCACGAAGCCCAGCTGCATCACGCCGGTGGCGAATGCGTAATGGGCGGTCTGGTATTTGCCGACCGAGACCACCTGCATCATGAACAGGATCAGGCCGACAAAGCCGAAGCCGTAGCCGAACATTTCGGCGCTGAGCGCGGCCGTGATCAGCGCCAGGTCGGTCGGCATGCTGTGGCTCAGGTAATAAAACACCAGGTTGGGCAGATTCATCGCCAGGATCAGCAAGGGCATGGCGCGCTTGAGGCCCAGCGCCGACGTGAAATAGCCGCCGCCTATGCTGCCCAGCAAAAATGCCACCGTGCCGGCCGTGCCGTAGACGGCGCCCACTTCGGTGGTTGACAGGCCCAGGCCGCCCAGTTCGCGCGCTTCGCGCAGGAACAGCGGGCCGATGGTCTGCACCTGCGCTTCGCCGGCGCGAAACAAAATGATAAAGGCGATCATGCCCCAGATACCGGGCTTCTTCAGGAAGTCGATGAACACGTCCCACAGCGTGCCGCCTATGCCGGCCATGCTCCTGTCGGCCACGACAACGTTACGTACCTGCGGCAGCGACCAGCTGTGGTACAGGGCCAGCGCCAGCATCATGGCGCCGATGATCAGGAAGATCGCCGACCATGCCGGCTTGACGCCGATATGTTTTTCCAGGTAGCCGGCCACGATCACCAGGCCGCCCAGCGAAATGAATTTGCCGGCATTGAAAAACGCCCCCTGCCAGCCGGCATAGGCGGCCTGCTGTTTTGGCGACAGGCTGGCGATATACAGGCCGTCGCAGACGATATCGTGGGTCGACGAGGCCAGCGCGGCCACCGCCAGCACGGCCACGCAGGCGGCAAACCAGACCGGTGTCTGCAGCGCCAGCGCAATCATGCCCAGGCTCAGGCCACCGAGGCACTGGAACAGTACCACCATGGTCTTCTTGCTGGCGGCCAGTTCCAGGAACGGACTCCATAGCGGCTTGAAGACCCAGGCCAGGCCGATCGCCCCGGTCCAGCGCGCGATCTGGTCGTTCGGCACGCCCAGGCTCTTGAACATCAGGCCGGCCACCAGCGCCACCGCATAGAACGGCAGTCCCTGGGCAAAGTACAGCGTGGGTACCCAGCTGATCGGACTGCGTGCGGCGTTGTCGTTCATGGAGTCGTGCCTTTCGAGGGAGGTGGTATGCAAGGGGTTCATTTGACGGCGCCGTCCATGCCGCGCATGAAGAAGCGCTGGGTGAACAGGAATGCCAGCAGGGTCGGCACGATGGTGATCAGGGTGCCGGCTGCGATCACGCGCGTGCTGCTGCCGAAGGTGCCGCGCAAATACAGCACGCCCACCGACAGCGGGAATTCGTCGGGCTTGCTCATCACGATCGACGGCCAGATATAGTCGTTCCACGATTCAACCGCCGTCAGGATGCCAACCGTCGCCAGCCACGGCGTGATCAAGGGCAGCATGATGCGGCTGAAGATGATCCACTCGGACGCGCCATCGACCCTGGCCGCGTCGATCAGGTCTTGCGGCACTTCCTCGAAGGCCTGCTTGAGCAGCAGGATGGCCACCGCCGTGACCACATTGGGCAGGATCACGCCGGTGTAGGTATCGACCAGATTCAAACGTGTGATGGTGATGAAGTTGACCAGGAAATTGACCTCGGACGGCAGCACCAGGGTGGCCAGGATCAGGCCGAACACCAGCTTGCGGCCACGAAATTTCAGCCGCGCCAGCGGATAGGCGGCCATCGAACACAGCGCCAGCTTCCAGAACACCGTGAACGCCGCGATCAGCACCGAATTCCTGAAGAAGGACCAGACCGGAATCGCCCGGAACACCTCGACAAAATTATCCAGCGACGGCGATTGCGGCCAGAAGGTCGGTGGAAACGCGAAGATATTGCCCTCGGTGGAAATGGCGGTCACCAGGGTCCACCAGAACGGAAACACGCAGATGACGGCGATCGCGCACAGCACGCCGTAGTGGCCCAACAGTTGCAGACGTTTTTTCAAGATCGCTCCCATTTCAGCGGTGCTTCGGTTTCAGATAGCGCAGGCAGACCAGCGCGATGCCGATGCACAGCAGCGACACGACAAAGCTGGCCGCCAGCGCGCGCGGCAGCTTCAGGTGTTTCAAGCCCTGGTCGTAGGCGTAGTACAGCGCTGTAAACGTCGAATTCATCGGCCCGCCCTGGGTCAGCACATCGACTTCCTGGTAGGCCTTCAATGCCGCCAGCACCGACAATATCGTGCACAGCATGATGGTGGGGCGCAGCATGGGCACGGTGATCTTCCAGAAGCGCTGCCAGCGGTTGGCGCCATCGAGGATGGCCGCTTCCTGCATCTCCGACGGGATAGCCTGCAGGGCCGCCAGGTACATCACCATATACCAGCCCAGGCCGCGCCACAGCGTGACGAACATGACGGCAAACAGCGCCAGGCTGTCGTTGCTGAGCCAGCCCACCGGCGCGTTCACCAGCCTTAACGTCATCATCACGTAGTTGAGCGCGCCCTGTTCGTGGAACATGAAGCCCCACATGATGCCGACCACCGAGACGGTGGTCACCACCGGCACGTAGAAGGCGGCGCGGAACAGGCGGATGCCGGGCAGGCGGTTGTTCACCAGCACGGCGAGCACCATGGCGCCCACCTGCACGAAGGGCACCATCAGCAAAAACACCACCGAGTTCTGCAGGCCGGTGACGAACATCTCGTTGTTGAAGATGTAGCGGAAGTTGTCGAGGCCCACAAAGCGTGTTTCGCGGATCAGGCTGTAGTCGGTAAACGCCAGCACCGAACCGTAGCCGACCGGCCAGAAGGAGAAGGCGGCCAGCAGCAGCAGGGCGGGCGCGAGAAACAGCCAGGCTTGCAGCGTGCGGCGGTGGCTTGGCGTCATCGCGGCTCCCCGTGGCGGGGCATGGTGGCCAGCTTGCGGTTCCAGATGGCGACCGCCTGGTCCAGCGCCTGCCGTACATCCTGCTTGCCGGTGACGCCGGCTTCCACGGCTTTTACCAGCGAGCGGCGCAATTCGTCGTAGTCGTCGATGCCGGCCACGTACAGGGTGCGCGAGTGGCGCATCGACAGGGCGCCGGCGGCCACCGCCTTTTCGGCCGCGCCGGCGTTGGCCGGGGTGGCCAGGAAAAACGGATCGCTTGCCGCTTTCACGGTGGTGGGAAACACGCCGGCCTGGCGCGCGAAGGCCAGCTGCTTGTCGTCATTGGTGAGGAAGCGGGCGAACTTGCCGACCGCCGGCAGCAGGCGCGCGGGCACGCCTTTCGGAATCGCGAAGTGCACCAGCCAGCCGCCGTCGGCGATGCCGGTCGGACCCAGGGGCGCTGGCGCCACGTCGGTGATGGCGTAGATGTCTTTCGCGTCGCTGCGGATGCGCTGCATGGCCGTCGGCGGCGCCAGCAGCATGCCCAGGCGGCCACCTTTATACGCGTCGATCACGGCCGGGAAGTTATCTTCGGCGAACAGGCTTTCTTTCAGCAGGCCGCCCACTTTATAAGTATCGGCCAGTTTTTGGACCAGCGCCACATGCAGCGGCGAGTTGAACACGGCACGGTGATTGTCGATCACGGCCAGGCCCTGCTGCATGAACAGGCCGTCGATTTTCGACAGCGCCGGCGCCAGGCCCGCCTTGCCCGTCTTTTGCGCGATCTGGCGCGCAAAGGCCAGCTGTTCGTCCAGGCTGGCGGGGCCGCGCGTGAGTCCTGCCTGTTTGAAGATGGCGGTATTGAAGGCGATTACCGCCACATTGCTGTACAGCGGAAAACCATAGGTGTGGCCATTGAAACGCAGGTCGGCCAGGGAGGACGGCAAGTAGCCGGCGCGCGCCTCCGCCATCAGGGCGTCGACCGGGAGCAGCAGGCCATCGCGCGCATACTCATCGGCCCAGGGCACGTTCAGGCTGACCAGCGCCGGCGGCGTGCCGGCCACGATGCGCGTGACCAGCTTGGTCTGGATCACGTCCCATGGAAAATCGATCCACTCGATCTTCACGCCAGGGTTCTGCGCCTCGTAGCGCGCCACGGCATCCGTGAAATACGGTGTGAACCTGGGCTTCATGCTGAAGGTCCAGAATTCGATGTTTTCCACGGCGTGGACGCACGGCATCAGGGCCGCGCATGCGAGTGCCGCCAGCAGTCTCTTGATCATTTTTATTATCCCGCGCTGTGCGCTGCCCATGGCCCGGCTCTGCGTCCGGGTCCATGAAAGGTATGGCTTAGTTGGTCTTGGTGACTTTGCTCAAATGCCGTGGCGCATCCGGATCCATGCCGCGCGCGGCCGCCAGCTGGGCCGCCATCACGTAGAAGGACTGGATGGCGACGATGGGATCGAGATCCGGCGTGGCCGATACCGGCAGGGTCAGGTCGCGTTCAAGCACATCGTCGGGCGCCGCCAGCAGCACTTTCGCGCCGCGGCCACGCATCTCTGTCGCCAGCTGCAGCAGGCCTGCCTGGGTCGGGCCGCGCGTGGCGAAGATCAGCAGTGGATAGCCGTCCTCGATCAGCGCCATCGGGCCGTGCTTGATCTCGGCGCCGCTGAACGCTTCGGCCTGCAGGGCCGAGGTTTCTTTGAATTTCAGCGCCGATTCCAGTGCCACCGGGAAGCTGATGCCGCGTCCGACCACCATGATGTTGCGGGCCGGCGCCAGCACGTCCACGGCCGGCGACCAGTCGATGCGGGTGGCGCCCAGCAGGGCTTCGGGCAGTGCTTCGAGGCCCGCCAGCAGTTCCGGGTCGTTCTGCCACTGCGCCACCATGCGCGCGCCGGCCACCAGGCTGGTGATGAAGCTCTTGGTGGCGGCCACGCTTTTCTCCTTGCCGGCGCGCAGCGGCATCGCCCATTCGGCGGCGTGCGCCAGCGGCGAGTCGATATCGTTGACCAGCGCCACGGTGGTGGCGCCGCCGTCGCGGAAGTACTTGATCGGTTCGACCACGTCCGGGCTCTGGCCCGATTGCGAGATCGAGATGGCCAGCGTGTCGCGCGTCTTCAATGGCGATTTATTGAGCGTCACCAGCGACATCGGCAGCGAGGCCACCACGCGGCCCAGGCGCGCCATGATCAGGTAGGCGAGGTAGCTGCAGGCGTGGTCGGAGCTGCCGCGCGCGATCGTCAGCGTGGTGGAAAACTGCGTGCTCCTCAATTTGCGGCCCAGTTCCGCGTAGCGGTCGCCGTCGCTGGCCAGTTGCAGGGCGACGCATTCGGCGGCGGAAACGGCTTCTTCAAGCATCATTGAGGTCACAGAGTTCTCCTTCTATATAAACAGCTTTGAGGTTGAGATCGCGGTCGAGCACGACCAGATCGGCGTAAGTGCCGGGGGCCAGCCGGCCGCGTTCTTGCAGGCCCAGGTAATCGGCGGCATTGGTGGAGACGCGGCGCGAGGCGTCGGCCAGGTCCAGTCCCAGCCCCACCAGGTTGCGCAGCGCCTGGTCGAGCGTCAGGGTGCTGCCCGCCAGGGTGCCGTCGGGCAGGCGCACGCCGCCCATGCACTTTTGCACGGCGTGGCGGCCCAGCATGTATTCGCCGTCCGGCATGCCGGTGGCGGCGGTCGAATCGGTGACGCAGTACAAATGGGGAATCGCGCGCAGCGCCGTCTTGATGGCGCCCGGGTGCACGTGCAGCAGGTCGGGGATCAGTTCCGCGTACTGCGCATGGGCCAGGGCGGCGCCCACCATGCCCGGTTCGCGGTGATGCAGGCCGCTCATGGCGTTGAACAGGTGGGTAAAACCCGACGCGCCGTGCTCGAGCGCGGCCACGCCGTCTTCATACGAGCCCAGGGTGTGGCCGATCTGCACGCGCACGCCACGGTCGGCCAGTTGGCGCACCAGGTCCAGGTGGCCGGCGATTTCCGGCGCCACCGTGATCACGCGCAGCTGCGCCAGCGTTTCCAGCCGTTCGATTTCGGCCAGGGTGGCGGCGCGCGCGTAGTTCGGCTGCGCGCCCAGCTTGCCCGAATTGATATAGGGGCCTTCCAGGTGGGCGCCCAGCACGCGCGCCGCGTTGGGACGGCGCTGTCTGGCCGCCGCGCCGATGGCGGTCAATGCCATGTCGATGTCTTCGGGCGGCGCCGTCATGGTGGTGGCCAACAGGCTGGTGGTGCCGTGGCGCGCATGGATGGCGGCGATCGCATGCACGGCGTCGCCGCCTTCCATGATGTCGTGGCCGCCGCCGCCATGCACGTGCAGGTCGATAAAGCCGGGCAGGATATAGTCGTCGCCGTTCTGCGACGGGTGGCTGGAGGCGCCGTTGACTGCGGTCACGCGTTCGCCGAAGGCGATGGCGCCGTGGACCCAGCCGGCCGGGGTCAGGATATTGCCTTGGATAGTAGTACTGCTCATCTGCGTGACTCCGCTACGAATTCATAATAATCACTGCGGCAATAAGAGTGGGTCAGTTCCACCGCCGCGCCATTGTCGAGATAACTGACACGGGTGATGTGCAGCATGGCCTCACCCTCCTTGATTTGCGCCAGCCTGGCCTGTTCCGCGCTGGCGTTGACGGCGCGGATATGCTGCAGCGCGCGCATCGGGATCGCGCCGCGCGCTTCCAGGTAGCCGTACAGGCTGTCGTTCACCTGCTGCGGATCGGGCATGTACTGCAGCGGGATGGTGGTCGTTTCGATCGCCATCACCACGTCGTCGGCCGTGCGCAAACGGCGCAGGCGCGCCACCGGCATATGCGGCGACAGGCCCAGCGATAGCAGTTCCAGCGGCGCGGCCGCGCCGATGTCGCGCTGCAGCCAGCGCGAACCGGCCGTGAAGCCGCGCTGGCGCAGCTCTTCCGAAAAACTGGTCAGGCGCGACAGCGGCTGTTCCAGCTTGGGCGTGATATAGGTGCCCGAGCCGCGCTTCCTGGTCAGCATGCCGCGCTCGCACAGCATGTCGATCGCCTTGCGCGCCGTGACGCGCGACACGGCCACCATGTCCGACAGCACGCGTTCGGAAGGCAGCGCCTGGTTGGCGCGCCACTCGCCGCCGGCGATGCCGTCCGACAGCATGTTCGCCAGCTGCAGATACAGCGGCGTATCGCTGTCCGGTTCCGGCTTGAAGGCCGCCAGGCTGCTCATCATGATGGTAGGCCTTCCAGGCGCTGGCGCACCAGGCGCAAGGCGCCGGCCGCCGAATCGCCCTGCGCCGGCACCACTTTTTGCAGCAGCGCGTCGGGCAGCCAGGCGCGCAAGGGCGCGGCCAGGCCGCCGCACAGTGCCACCGGCAAGCCGCCGTGCGGGTCGAGCGCGCTGGCGATCAGCGCGACCTGGCGGCCCGCTTCCGTCAGCAGGCCATGCGCCATGGCGTCGCTGGCGGCGTGGTCGAGCACCACGCGCGCCAGTTGCGCATAGGTGGTTTGCGTGGCCGCCGCCAGCCAGGCCTGCATGGCGTCGCGATCACCGCCGCAGGCATTGACGATGGCCGTGGAAAAGCCGCTGGCGGGTACGCGGCCGTCGACCGCTTGCTGCGCATGGTTGACGGCGCGCATGCCGATCCAGGCGCCGCCCGCTTCGTCGCCGGAAGGAAAGCCCCAGCCGCCCACTTCCCGGCGGCTGCCGTCGGCATGCCGCACTTCGCCCACGCTGCCGGTGCCGATCGCCACGATGGCGCCCGCCTGGCCGCCATGGGCGCCCAGCAGGGTGGTCAGGGCGTCCGATTCCAGCGCCACGTGGGCATAGCCGGGATGGTGTTCGATAAAGCTGGCGGCCCACTGTTTGTTGTGCACGCCGGCCAGGCCCAGGCCGATGGCCATGCGTTGCAGGGGCGGCTGCGCCAGGCCCGCCTCGACAAACGCCAGTTCAACGGCCTGCGCCACCGCCGTCCATGCGTGGGCGATGCCGTGCGCCAGGCCGGACGGCCCGCTGTGTCCCTGCGCCAGTTCTTGCCCGTCGGGCCGCGCCAGGCGTACCCGGGTACCGCTGCCGCCGCCGTCGACGCCGATTATGTATTCGATCATGTGTGGTCCAGCCATGGTGGATGGCGCCGGCCCCTGTTGTTTTGCGGGCGGCGAAAAAGCTGAAAGCACTATAGGGTTGGCGCGCGGCGCTGTCAACAGGTATTTAAGTGGTATTGTATGTGGTGGCTGGGACTTTCTGGTTATTCGATATAAGTCATTGTTTATAAAAGGATTGTGGTGTGGCGAAAAATGGTATTGATGTGGACTTGTTCAAGTCCAATTTCCAGCACGGCAAGCCAGCTGCCGCCCGCGCCGTACAAATACCTGCTTGGCAGCGCGGGCTGTCCGGAGTACAGTCCGCCTTTTACACCTGAAGCTGGAATAGCACATGAACGACAAGGCAGCAAAAAGCGATTATTGGGATGACTGGCAGCAAGCGGCGCTGGCCGCCGGCGTCTCGAAGCCCCTGGCGGCGCTGGGCATGGAACTGATGCGCACGCATCGCAAGAACCGCTGGCCCAAGGATTTCCTGGGCCGCGAAAGCGATGGCGAAGTGATGATCGCGATGTGCCTGGAAGACGAGGCGGAAACGGAACTGTTCTTTATCGAAAACCTGTATCCCTACGATACGGCGCTGATCGAAAAGACCAAGCGCCGCCTCTGCCTGCACTGATCGAACCGGCCGCCTTGCGCGGCCGCTTGTTTTTTACACGGCGATTTCCGCGGCGCGGTGTCATAATGCCCGAGGCATCCCCGCCCACGTACGGAGCACACCATGAGCAAGGCACAGGACAGCAAGAAGGAAGCCAAGAAGGAACCGGCTAAATCCATGAAGGAAAAAAAGGAAGCGAAGAAGGTCAAGAAAGAAGAGCGCAAGCGCTGACCATGCGCGCGCACCGCCTGCTCTGTGCCTGGCGGCCGCTGGCCGTGCTGGCGCTGCTGTTGCCGGCCATGCTGGCGCAGGCGCAGCCCAAGCCGCCGCCATCGACCTTCGGGCAGGTGGTGGGCAACGCCGTGCTGTGCCTGGACCAGATCGACAACAAGTCGTTTTATGCATATCTGCTGACGGCCTTCGGCCCGGCCTACAAGCACGAGGGCGGCGCCTACTGGTTCCGCACCGACGCCGTGCTGTGGGGCGCGCCGGTGACCGACGTGATCGTCAGCGACGACACCAGCCCGCTGGTCTTCATGGGCGTGGTGGCCGATACCACGCCGGAAAAGCTCGAACCGGCCATCCGCGCCGCGTCGGGCCTGCGCTTCGACAAACTCGATTATTCCGCTTTTCCTGTCCGTGGCGCCATGCCTGGCAGTAAAATCGTCTACTTTCGCACCAAGGCCAAAGTCTATTGCGCCAAGTACAAGCCATTGCCGCCGGCACAAACCCGCTAGGCATGGCCGTGTGCAATCGTTTTGGCGCGTTTTGATCGTCCCACCGCAGGGTCTCCATGTACACGCAATATTTCCAGCTCAAGCAATCGCCGTTTTCGATCGCCCCCGATCCCCGCTACCTGTTCATGAGCGAGCGCCACCGCGAAGCGCTGGCCCACCTGCTGTATGGCGTGGGCAGCGGCGGCGGCTTTGTGTTGCTGACGGGCGAGATCGGCGCCGGCAAGACCACCGTCTGCCGCTGCTTCATGGAGCAGATTCCCGAGAATTGCCAGCTGGCCTATATCTTCAATCCCAAGCTGTCGGTCGAGGAATTGCTGCTGTCGATCTGCGAGGAATTCCGCATCGCGCCGCCGGCCGGTGCGGGCAGCGTGAAAAGCTATGTCGACGCCATCAATGTGCATCTGCTGGCCAGCCACGCGCAGGGCAAGAACAATGTGCTGATCATCGACGAGGCGCAAAACTTGTCGGCCGCCGTGCTGGAGCAGCTGCGCCTGCTGACCAACCTGGAAACGAGCGAACGCAAGCTGCTGCAGATCATCCTGATCGGCCAGCCCGAACTGCGCGCCATGCTGGCCCGGCCCGAGCTGGAGCAGCTGGCGCAGCGCGTGATCGCGCGTTATCACCTGGGTTCGCTGTCGGAACCGGAAACGGCCAGCTATATCCACCATCGCCTGGCCGTGGCCGGCAGCACGGCGCGCGCGCCGTTCGGGCCGCGCCTGATGGCGCAGATCCACAAGCTCAGCCATGGCGTGCCGCGCCGCATCAACCTGCTGTGCGACCGCGCGCTGCTGGGCGCCTATGTGGAAAACCAGCCGCAGGTGACGCGCCAGATCCTGCGCCGCGCGGCCGCCGAAGTGTTTGCCGAAGCGGGCGGCGCCGCGCCAGCCGCCGGCAGCGGATTGCGCTGGCAGCAGCTGGCCGGCGGCGTGCTGGCCGGCGCTGTGATAACGGGGGCGCTGGCCTGGTATTTCATGCCCTTGAACAAGGTGGTCGCGCCGGTAGCGGCCTTGGCCCCGGTCAAGCCGGTTGTTGCGAGTGCATCGACGCCGGCCCCGGTCCCGGTTCCGGCCGCCGTAACATTGGACCGTGATGCCGTGCTGCGCCAGTTGGCCGCCCTGTGGGGCGAGCATTTGCCCGCCGGTGACGCTTGCCAGGCTGCCGCCCGCGCCGGCCTGCGCTGCCTGCAAAGCCGGGGCGGCGTGGCCGAATTGCGTGTGCTGGACCGTCCCGCCATGCTGGTCTTGCGCGGCAAGGACGGCGCCGGCGAACAGCTGGCGCTGCTGTCCGGCGTGCAGGGCGATACCGCCAGCGTGCAGATCGATGGCAAGCCCGTCACCATGCCCGTGCCGGAGCTGGCGCAGCGCGGCGATGGCGATTTCGTCACCTTCTGGCGCGCGCCACGCAACTGGCGCGATGAAGTGCCGGTGGGCGCGCGCGGCCCGGACGTGGACTGGCTGGCGGCGCGCCTGGCGCAGCTGCATGGCATGCCTCTGCCTTCCGGCAACCTGCCGCTGGACGCGGACATGCAGCGTTTGCTGCGCGAGTTCCAGCGCAGCCAGAACCTGAAGGCCGATGGCCTGGCGGGACCGAAAACATTCATGCGCCTGATGCAGCTGGGCGACAACACGGAGCCGCGCCTGTCGCGCGCCGCTCTAGCCGTGGCCCTGCCTGTTGTTGCGGCCACCGTGGCGGGGAAATAAATGTCGTATATTCTTGAAGCACTGAAAAAATCGCAAGCCGAACGCCAGCTCGGTGAATTGCCGTCCATCCATGCGCCGCAAGTGCAGCTGCAGCCGGCGCCGGATACCAGCGGCAAGCGGCGCTTGCCGTTGTGGCTCGGCGTGGGCGCCGCCTGCGCCGTGGCCGCCGCCTGGTGGTGGTGGCCGGCGCAGACCAGCGTGGCGCCGGCGCCGGTAGCGGCTGCTCCGGTCCCTGTTCAGGCCCCTGCGCCGGTCATCGCGCCAGCGCCAGCACCCATGCCGGTGCCGGTGGCCGTCAAGGCCGCGCCGCCTGCCCCTGCACCAGCACCTGCACCGGTGATCAAGGCCGTCACGCCGGTCCCGGTCCCGGTTCCGGCCCCCGTACCGGTCCCGGCGCCGTCCGAAGAAGTCACGCCCGGCTTGCGCGACCTGCCCGAACCGATACAGCGGCAGATTCCGCCGGTTGCCCTGGGCGGCTATATTTATTCAAAGGATCCGGCCGACCGCCTGCTGCTGATCGACAAGGTGCTGCGCCACGAGGGCGAGGAAGTGGCGCCGGGGCTGGTGCTGGAAAAACTGCAGCCCAAGGCGGCCATCTTCAGTTTCAAGGGCTACCGCTACCGCGTGCCGTACTGAGGACCAGCCGCTGATTGTTGCATGTCAAGCAATGCCGTGAGCGCCTGAACCCGCTGGCATGGTGCCGGTCGAAACTGGGAGGCGCCAGGGTGGCCGCCAGCCGGAGGATGCATGACAATTAACAAGCTCGACCGCATCGACCATATCGTCGTGCTGATGATGGAAAACCGTTCCTTCGACCATATGCTCGGCTATCTGAGTCTGGAAGGCGGGCGCGGCGATATCGACGGCTTGCGCAGCGAGCATGTCAACCTGCATGCGGGCAAGGCCTATTTTGCTCACCATCTGCAGTCCACCGCCTTGCACCCCGGACAGAATCCCGGCCATACGGGCGCTTCGGTGGCGCGCCAGTTGCAGGATAATAACGGCGGTTTTGTCGGCGATTATGCGCTGACGCATCCCGGCGATGCCGATCCCGGCCTGGTGATGGGCTATTACAACGGCGCCGACCTGCCCATGTATGATTTCCTGGCGCGCCAGTTCTGCGTCTGCGACCGTTGTCACAGTTCGGTGCCGGGCGCCACCTGGCCGAACCGGCTGTACGCCGTCAGCGGGCGCGCGGCCGGCAGCAAGGACAGCAAGCGCGTGCCCCTGTATGCCAACAAATCGTTCGTGCGCCACCTTGAGCGCAATATGGTCAGCTGGAAATTCTATTCTTTCTGGAAGCCATGGACCCTGGCCCTGACGGACGAGCATTACCGTTCGTCCGAATTCTACGAACCGTTCGGCGCCCAAGGGCGGCGCTATGGCTTTGTCGGCGATGCGCTGGCCGGCGCCCTGCCGTCGGTCAGCTGGATCGACCCGCACTTCTTTGCCAACGACGATCATCCGCCGGCCGATGTGCGCGCCGGCCAGGCGCTGGTGGCCCAGGTCTACCAGGCGCTGTCGCGCGGGCCGGCCTGGGAGCGCACCTTGCTCGTGATCAGCTATGACGAGCATGGCGGCTTTTTCGACCATGTGCCGCCACCGGCCGCCGTCGACGATGACGCCGCTTTTCGCCAGTATGGGGTGCGCGTGCCGATGCTGCTGGTGTCGCCGCTGGTCGGCCCCGGCAGTGTCTGCCACCAGCTGTTCGACCACACCTCGATCCTGAAGACCATCCTGCAGCGCTTTTGCCGTGGCGCCGACGGCGCCTTGCCCGCCATGGGCGCGCGCGTGGCCGCCGCCAGCGGATTGGGCGTGGCGCTGGACCTGGCCCAGCTGCGGCCGGCGCCCGCGCTGCCGGCCAGCGTGCACGAGCAGCGCAGGCGCTGGGAAGACGAATTGCGCGCCCTCGACAGCGCGGCGGCGGCAGGGCCGGCCATGGCCATGCCGGACGAGGAGGCCGGCGCGGTGGCCGCGCACCGCCACCTGGCCCGCAGCGCCCGCAATGCGCTGGCGACCCATGGCAGCAAGGCGCCGCAATCGATCTCGCGCCGCAGGCGCAAGGATCACCATCCCGATCACCATGCCTGGCCGATGGACGCGGGCGACGGCCTGCGCGACGGTTGAGGGGCTTTGCCTGCATCAAGCAGGTCGTCATCGTTGCCTGGTTGCACGTGGGATGGCCGGTATAATGCGGCTATCTCACGGAAGAAAGCCCACGATGGACCATGCGACATCCGCGTTCGCGCCTGCCCACCCGGTACTGGGCGTAGTCGGCCGTTCCGGCAGCGGCAAGACCACCTTGCTGGAATATGTGGTGCAACAAATGGCGGCGCGCGGCCTGCGCGTCAACCTGATCAAGCACAGCCACCATGACCTGGCGCTGGAGCCGCCACAAAAGGACAGCGCCCGCCTGCGCATGGCCGGCGCGGCCGAAGTGCTGGTGGCGTCGCCGTATCGTTTTGCCATCGTCCATGAGTTGCGCGGCGCGCCCGAACCGACCTTGTCGCAGCAACTGGCGCGCATGGGCCCGGCCGACCTGACCCTGGTGGAAGGCTTCAAGACCGATCCCATCGCCAAGCTGGAAGTGTTTCGCCCGGAAGTGGGGCAAGCGCCGTTGTACCCGCATGACGTGACCGTGATCGCCGTGGCGTCGGACGCGCCGGCGCCGCCCGATTTGCGCGCCGGCGTGGCCTGGCTGGACTTGAATGATCGCGCAGGCGTGCTAAGCTGGTTGCTGCAGCGGCTGGCAAAGCGGCTTGAAAAATAGCGCTAAAGTATTGCGCCGGCCGGCCGTTAATCCTGGTAGACCTTTAATGGATGGAGAGACTTATGGACGTCGGAAGCATCGCACAACTGTCAACCACGATGGCCGAGACCGGCAATCGTCAAGCCGTGGGCATGGCCGTCCTGAAGAAAGCCCAGGACATCCAGAGCTCGACCGCGACCGCCCTGATCGAGGCCTTGCCGCCCGTGCCGGCCGCGCCCAACCTGCCTTCGCACCTGGGCAACCGCATCAATACGACGGCCTGATTCCTGCCAGGCCGGGCCTGCTCACGCCGCCGCCGATCTGGCCGCGGCGTTCGTTTGCATGAAGGGTCTTCCCTTCTTTTTCCGCGACAGCGTAAAATCGGCTACCGCTTATTTTACGAAAGACTTCCATGAACCAACGTCACGCTCTCGTTGCCGCCGCCCTGGCCGGCCTTTGCGCCACTTCGGCCGCCAGCGCCGCAGACCATGCTGCAGCCACTGCCGGCGACAAGGAAAAATGCTATGGCGTCGCCAAGGCAGGCCAGAATGACTGCGCCTCGTCCGATGGCGCGCATTCCTGCGCCGGCCAGGCCGCCAGCGACAATCTGCCGACCGAATGGACGTATGTTGCCAAGGGCACGTGCGAACAGGCGGGCGGCACCTTGAAGCCTGTCAAGGCAGGCAAGCAAGCCGCGCCAGCCAAGCAGTCATAAACCGGCGAGCTATGGCGCAGCCCGCCCATGCGCTGGCCGGCGTGGGCGTCGGCCTGCGCGCCGCGCATTACCGCGATTTCCTTGAAGGCCGGCCCCGCGTCGACTGGCTGGAAGTGCACACCGAAAATTATCTGGCCTGCTCGGGCCGCGACTGGCAGGTGCTGCGGGCCGTGCGCCAGGATTATCCCCTGAGCCTGCACGGCGTGGGCCTGGGCCTGGGGTCGGCGCGCGGTTTTTCCGAATCGCACCTGGAGCGGGTGCGGCTGCTGGCCGGGCGCATCGAACCGGCGCTGATATCCGAGCATCTGTGCTGGAGCGCGGTGGCGGGGCGGCAGCTCAACGATCTGCTGCCGCTGACGCTGGACCAGGCCGCGCTGGACTTGCTGTGCGCCAGGGTGGCAAGGGTGCAGGATGCCTTGCGCCGGCCCATTCTGTTGGAAAATGTGTCGACCACCCTGCGTTTTCACGCGGACGCCATGAGCGAAGCGCAGTTCCTGGCCGAACTGGCGCGCCGCAGCGGCTGCGGCCTGCTGCTCGACGTCAATAATCTGTATGTGAACCAGTGCAACCATGGCGAAGACGCGCTGGCCGCCTTGCTGGACATTCCCGTCGGTATCGTTGGCGAACTGCACCTGGGCGGCCATCTGGTCACGCCGCGCGCGGTGATCGACCACCACGGCGCTTCCGTGGCCGAGCCCGTCTGGGCTTTGTATGAAACGGCCTTGCAACGCTTTGGCCAGGTAGCAACCCTGGTCGAATGGGATACCGACGTGCCGGAACTGGCTGTGTTGCTGGGCGAGGCCGACCGGGCCCGCGCCATGCAGCGGCGTCATCATCAAGCTGCGCCATGGCGCGGTGCCATCCACCCTGTTTTGGCCTCGCCGCCGGGCCGGCAACTGGCGCGTACCCAGCAGGCATTTGCCGACGCGCTGGTCGACATGGAGCAGGCGGCCGGCGTTGTGAATCTGTTTCGGGGCGCGCTGGCCGAGGAGCGGCTGGGTTTGTACCGCGGCAATCTGAGCGCCACCTGGCGCCGCGTGCTGGGCCAGGCGTATCCGGTAGTGCTGGCGCTGGTGGGCGAGGAATTTTTTGCGGGCCTGGCGCGTGAATACGGCCGTCGGCATCCTTCGCAGGATGCCGACCTGAACCAGTTCGGTGACGGCTTTGCCGCCTTCCTCGCCACTTTTCCGCCTGCGGCGCAATTGCCTTACCTGCCGGACATGGCGCGCCTGGAATGGGCGCTGCACCTGGCCCATTACGCGCCGGATGCGGCAGGTTTGGCGGCGGACGCCCTGGCCAGCCTGGCGCCGGAACAGCTGGAAGCATGCCGCTTCACCCTGCATCCGGCGTGCGCGCTGATCCATTCCGACTGGCAGGTGGTGGCGCTATGGCAGGCGCACCAGCAAGAACATGCGGTATTTCCACAGCAGATGGCCGCCGCCAGTCATGCCCTCGTGTGCCGGCCGCAGTGGCAGGCGCAGGTGCTGGCGTTGGATGCGGCCGCCCATGCGGCGCTGCAGCTGCTGGTGCAAGGGGAAAATTTTGGCGCGGCGCTCGATGCCGCCTTCGGGATCGACGCGCAGTTCGATCTCGGCGGGCAGCTGCGCCGGTGGCTGGAGCATGCCGTGCTGACGGCCATGCTCGTCGAATAAAACGCTATTGAAACGCGCGCAGGATGCGCGCTTCGCCGGTCTGGTCGCGGCACACGGCGTTGGCCGCCAGGGTCGCTTCCATCATGCGCGCCAGTTGTTCGTCTTCGAAATGCGCCAGTTCGGCGGTGGCCGCCACCAGGGCCACCTCCAGCTTGGCGCGCGCGCCCTGGTACAAGGTGCTGGTGTATTTATCGGTGGTGCGCAGCAGGTCTTCCGCATTCTCGATGACCTGGCGCAAGTCGGCGATCAATCGCTCCTGGCTGCGCGTGCCGTGTTCGGCATTGTCCATGGCTATCCTTTCCGCTTGTTGATGAATATATGGCAATAATATAAACATAGGCAAACCAGCCGGGCGGGTTTTGATCTGACACAGGAGCGCGTTAAAGCGGCCTCAGGCGGGTGCCACCACGGTAATGCGGATATCGGCCACGCTGACCACCTGGCCGGCACGGATCTTGGCCGTCTTGCGCAATTCCTTCTTGCCGTCGACCTTGACCACGCCGCTGTCGACCATGACCTTGCCCGCGCCGCCGCTGTCGCACAAGCCGACCAGCTTGAGCAGCTGGTTCAGCTCGACGAACTCGGATGTCAAATCAAAGCTTACTTTTTGCATTCTATCCTCAATCGCAATAATGTGTTTTCAACACTGTGCAGCCCGGTTTGCCGAGCCAAACAGCTAGTTTACATGGTTGCAAGCGGGCATGCGGAAGTGGCCTTAACTTTTGTTCGGGCGCGTCATGTCCAGTGGCACGATCCACTCGGCAAATTGCTCTTCCGTTACGAAACCCAGGCCCAGTGCCGCTTCCTTCAGCGTCGTACCTTCGTGCTGCGCCTGCTTGGCGATCTGCGCCGCGCGGTCGTAGCCGATATGCGGCGCCAGCGCCGTGACCAGCATCAGCGAACGTTCCATCAGTTCGGCGATGCGTTCGCGGTTCGGTTCGATGCCGTGCGCACAATGCTCGTCAAAGCTGCGCATGCCGTCGCCGAGCAGGCGCGCGCTTTGCAGGAAATTGTGCGCGATCAGCGGCTTGAACACGTTCAGCTCGAAATTGCCCGAGGCGCCGCCCACCGTGATGGCCACGTCGTTGCCGAACACCTGGCAGCACAGCATGGTCAGCGCTTCGCACTGGGTCGGATTGACCTTGCCCGGCATGATGGAGCTGCCCGGTTCGTTTTCGGGGATCGTGATTTCACCGAGGCCCGAGCGGGGGCCGGACGCCATCCAGCGCACGTCGTTGGCGATCTTCATCAGCGCCGTGGCCAGGGTTTTCAGCGCGCCATGGGCGGCCACCAGCGCGTCGTGGGCGGCCAGGGCGGCAAACTTGTTGCCGGCGCTGGCAAATGGCTGGCCCGTCAGCTGCGCCAGCTCGGCGGCGATGCGGTCGGCAAATTCGGCATGGGCGTTCAGGCCCGTGCCCACCGCCGTGCCGCCGGCCGCCAGTTGCAGCAGCGGCGGCAGCGACGCCTCGATGATGTGTTCGGCAAACTCCAGCTGAGCCGCGTAGCCCGAGAATTCCTGGCCCAGGGTCAATGGCGTGGCGTCCTGCAAGTGCGTACGGCCGATCTTGACGATGTCGGCAAAGGCGGCGGATTTGGCTTCCAATGTCGCGCGCAGCTGGCGCAGCGGCGGCAATACCGTGTTGGCGACTGCCAGCGCGGCGGCCACGTGGATGGCGGTGGGGAAGATATCGTTCGAGGACTGGCCCAGGTTGACGTCGTCGTTCGGGTGCAGCAGGCGCTCGGCGCCACGCAGTCCGCCCATCAGTTCGGAACCCCGGTTGGCCAGCACTTCATTCATGTTCATATTGCTTTGCGTGCCAGAGCCCGTCTGCCAGACGGCCAGCGGAAATTCGGTCGCATGCTGGCCGGCCAGTACTTCGTCGGCCGCCTGGGTGATGGCGACGGCCTTGTCGCCGCCGAGCAAGCCGAGGCCCAGGTTGACGTGGGCGGCCGCGCGCTTGACGGTGGCCAGCGCGGCGATCAGTTCGGGCGGCATCTTTTCCGTGGAAATATGGAAGTGCTCGAGCGAGCGCTGGGTCTGCGCTCCCCATAATTGACCGGCGGGTACGTCGATCGGGCCGAAACTGTCGCGTTCGATTCTGCTGCTCATGGCATCCCTTTCATCTGTGTTGGTGGACCGAGTGTACTCCAGGCGCCGAAAACGCACAGCGCACCTGCTGGCGCCTATATTTTTTCAATTTCCTGCCGTTAACAAGATACGTTATCCCTTGTTCCTGTTGTCAAAGCGATTATTTCATGCCGAGCATAGTCTTTTCCCGCTGGACCGCGACCCTGTGCGCCACCGCCTGCCTGGCCATGCCGGCCGCGTTTGCGGCCGAACTGGGCGACATCAGCGTGCAGTCGCACGTGGGCCAGCCCTTGTCGGCCGATATCGAATTGACGGCGCTGGCGCCCGATGAGCTGCAGGGCCTGCCTGTGCGCCTGGCCTCAAGCAATGTCTACGAAGGCGGCGGCATCAGCATGGACGCCGCCCTGCAAACCCTGGCCATCAGCCAGGTGGAACGCGACGGCCGGCGCTTTGTCCACCTCAGCACGCGGCAAGCCATCAATGCCGGCCATGTGCATGTGTATTTGGTGCTGGGCAATGGCAATCGCGGCGTGGTGCGCCTGGCCACCGTCTGGCTGACGCCGACGCCGCCCGTGCCGACGGTGCCAGTGGTCGTTCCAGCACCCGTGCCCAAGGTCGTGCCGCAAGCCCCCGTGCCGGTTCTTGTCTCGAAGCCGATCGCGGTACCGGACGCCGCCGCCTTGGCGGCGCGCGCCCGCGCCGAAGGCATGCTGCGCCCGCCGGCCGTGTTTGTCGCGCCGCCGGTGGCGTCCAAGCCGGCCTTCGTGCCGGTCTCGCCGCCACCGCTGCGCCGCGCGCCGGCGCCGGTGGCAGCCTGCGCGCCGCAAGCGGCCGGCGTGCCGGCCGCGGCATGCGTGGCGCTGGACCGGCAAAACACGGCCTTGAATGAGAAGATTGGTGTGCTGGAAGGCAAGGTCTCGGCGCTGCAGCAGGCGCTGGCCGCACCTGCCGCCCTTGCTCCCACTGCTCCAGCCGCCGCCGTGGCGCCGCATGTTAAGGCCAAGGCAGCGGTGGCGGAAAAGAAAAGCGGCGGCAATGGCCTGTGGTGGCTGGGCCTGGGCACCGTGCTGTTCCTGCTGGCGACGGCCGTCATCGTGTATATCCTGCGCAAGCGCAAGGGACGCGCGGAGGCGGGGCCCAGGCCGCCATCGAAATACTGGGTCTTGCTGCGCAAGCCGTTTCGCCGCAAGCCGGCGCCGGTGGCACCGCCTGGCGATACCGTGCCTGAGCGCGATGAGCCGGCTTTGGCGCCGGAGCCCGAGCCTTTTTCGCGCTGAGCGGGGCAAGGTCGCCTGCGCCGGACGTAAAAAAAGCGCCCGCAGGCGCCGTCGTCTTCTCTTCTGATCAAACTGCTTATCTGTGCGCGCGCGGCGCCGGCATGGTCTTGGACAGCTGCGCCATCCAGGGTTCGGTGATATTGCGGATTGCGCGGTCATTGGCCAGGATCTGCTTGATCAGGTCGAACTTGCGTGCTCGCGGTGAACCGGACAGGGCCGGCACGGCGCCCACCAGGGTGGCGCTCGCTGCGCTGGCGCATTGATTTTCCAGCGCGCTCAAGTCTTCCCAGTCCTCCGAACGTGTGGCCACGACCATCTGATTGGTCAAACCGGCAATATTTTCATACATCGAAAGCACGTCGTTGGAGTTCATGAGCACACCTGTATTTTTATCAATGGTTTTACGCTTGTCTAGATTAACGGCGGCCTCAGCCAGAACTTGAGGGTTTTTTTGAAAATAATTCAAAATAATTTTCAGGTTCCCTCGAACCGCCCGCAAACCCGCATGCATGCTCGCTTGCGTCTAAAATGGCGGCATCTTTTACGGAAGCGCCACCATGACCGACACCCCGCAAGACCCCCTGCATGCCATTACCCGCCGCACCCTGGATCATTACGACGCCAGCGCCGAACAGTTTTTCGAAGGCACGCGCGAGCACGACGTGCGCCAGAACATGGCCGCGCTGCTGTCCGCCATCGGTGGTGCCGTACCGCTCGAGATCCTCGACCTGGGCTGCGGGCCGGGGCGCGACCTGAAGGCTTTCACGGAGCTGGGCCACCATGCCACCGGTGTCGACGGTTCGGCCCGCTTTGTCGAGATGGCGCGCGCCTGGAGCGGCTGCACCGTCTGGCAGCAGGATTTTCTCGATCTCGATTTGCCCGCCAGCGCGTTTGACGGCGTATTTGCCAATGCCGTGCTGTTCCATGTGCCCAGCAGCGCCTTGGCCGGCGTGCTGCGCGCCCTGCATGGCTGCCTGAAAGAGGGAGGGGTGCTGTTCAGCTCGAATCCGCGCGGCCAGAACCAGGAAGGCTGGAGCGGCGCCCGCTATGGCAGTTATTACGACCTCGACACCTGGACCGCGCACGTACAGGCGGCCGGTTTTACCTTGCTCGACCACTACTACCGCCCGCCCGGTCTGCCGCGCGAGCAGCAGCCGTGGCTGGCCACTGTCTGGCGCAAGGATGGTGAAAGATAGCAATATTTTCCCATGTGTTAGGAACCGTACATAGTTTTTGCCGCTCCAGGCGTAGTATGAACTCATCGACACGCAGCAAGCCAAACAGCAGCGTGTGAGCCGCAGTACCGGCCCCTGGGCTGGCTAATCAACTACATCGAGGAGCTATCATGAACAAAGATCAAGTCGAAGGTAAACTGAAAGAAGTTGGCGGTAAAATCCAGGAAACAGCTGGCAAAGTCGTCGGCAGCGAAGAACAGCAAGCCAAGGGCCTGGCAAACCAGGTCGAAGGCCAAGTGCAGAAGAAAGTTGGCGACGTCAAAGACGCCGTTGAAACTGTTACTCGCAAACCGTAAGGTTTTGCTATTCGCCGCCCAGCGCGGCGATCCAGCATAAAAAAACCGCCGCCTGTCGCAAGACAGGCGGCGGTTTTCATTTGTGCGGCGAAATATTATTTCGCGTCGTCCACTTTCAGGTTCTTCTTGAAGAAGGCGGCGATCTTCGCGTACACATGACGCTGGCCGGCACGCGACGAGATGCCGTGCTTGGCGCCCGGATACGTCATCAGGTCGAACTGCACGCCACGGTTGACCAGCGCGTCGATCAGGCGCGTGCTGTTCGAGAACAGGACGTTATCGTCGGCCATGCCATGCACCAGCAGCAGCGGCGACTTCAGGCCGTCGATGTGCGCAAACACGGTGCTGTCCTGGTAGCCTTCCACGTTTTCCTTCGGCATGCCGAGGAATTGCTCCGTGTAGTGGGTGTCGTACAGCGACCAGTCGGTCACGGGCGCCACCGAGACGCCGGCGGCGATCTTGTCGGACGCGGCCGACAGCAGGCGCAAGCTCATGAAACCGCCATAGCTCCAGCCGAACACGCCGATGCGCTTGGCGTCGACAAAGCTCTGCTGGCCCAGCCAGGCGATGCCGGCCAGCTGGTCGGCCACTTCGGCCTTGCCCAGGTTATGGTAGATGGCGTCGGTAAACGCGCGTTCGCGGCGCGACGAACCACGATTGTCCAGACGGAACACCACGAAGCCCTGCTGCGCCATGTACTGGTCGAAGTTGTTGCCCCAGCGGCGAGCCACGTGCTGCGAGTGCGGGCCGCCATAGGTCGACAGGAAGACCGGATAGCGTTTCGCCGCATCGAAGTTCGACGGCTTGACCAGCGAGTAATAAAGCGTCTGGCCGTCGTCGGACTTGATGGTGCCGTATTCGGTCGGCAAATGATCGGCCTTGAACTTGCCATACGGGTGGCTGGCGTTCAGGGCGTTTTCTTCCAGCCAGCCCACCATCGCGCCATCGGGGCGGCGGATGCTGACCTGCGGCGGCGTGGCCGGGTCGGAATACGTGTCGACAAACACGGCGCCATTGCGGGCGAACGTGGTGTCGTGCCAGCCGTCGGCTTTCGTCACGCGCTGCGGCTTGTCGGCGGTGCTGCCGTCCAGTGCCAGCGCGTAGGTCTGCTTGTCGATCACGGCGTCGCGGTTCGACGACACATATACCTTGCCGGTTTTTTCATTCACGGCCAGCAGGCTGTCGATGCCCCACTCGCCGGACGTGACAGGATGCAGCAGCTTGCCGCTCATGTCGTACAGGTACAGATGGTTGCGGCCGGTGCGCTCGGACGACCATAAAAACGATTTGCCGTCGGCCAGGAAGCGCAGGTCGTCGTGGATGCTGACCCAGGTTTTCGATGTTTCGGTCAGCACCGTGCGCTGCGCCAGGGTGGCGGCATCGACGGCGATCAGTTCCAGGGTTTTCTGGTCGCGCGACTGGCGCTGGTACAGCAAGGCTTTACTGTCCGCGCTCCAGTCGGCGCGCACCAGGTAGATATCCGGGTTGGCGCCCAGGTCGACCTGGCGCTGCACGCCGGTTTCCGGCGAGACGATCTTCAGCTGCACCAGCACGTTGGCGTCGCCGGCGGCCGGGTAGCGCTGCTCGACCACGTCGGTGCGGTCGGCGAAGATCTCGAAGCGGCGCACCACCGGCACCGGCGCTTCATCGTAGCGCTTGTAGGCGATGGCGCTGTCGTCCGGCGCCCAGTAGTAGCCGGTGCGCTGTTTCATTTCTTCCTGCGCCACGAATTCGGCTTCGCCGTTATGGATGGTGTCCTTGCCGTCGCTGGTCAGCTGGCGTTCCTGGCCCGTCTTCAGGTCGATCACATACAGGTTCTGCTCGCGCACGAAGGACAGGTAACGGCCTTTCGGCGAAATTTTCGGATCGAGCACATTGCCCTTGGCGACCAGGCGCGCCTTGTCCGGATGGGCCGCGTCGACCAGGTACAGATTGCCGGCCAGCGGCACCAGCAGCTGTTTGCCGTCCGGCGACCAGCTGTAACTGAGGATGCCGGCCAGGCTGGCCGTGCGTTCGCGTTCGCGGCGCGCCTGTTCGGCCGGCGAAATGGTTTCATTCGGCACCAGCGCCTTGGAATCGACCAGGCGGTGCGTGCTCTTGTCTTTCAGCTTGAATTCCCACAGGTCGAGCTGGAACTGGTTGTCGGCGCGACCGCGCAGGAACGTGACGCGCTCGCCGTCGGGCGATACCTTCAGGTTGCGCACGCCGGGGCCGGCCAGCGCCGGATCGGCGTGGATGCGCTCGAGCGTCAGCTTTTCGGCCGATGCGGGAACGCTGGCCATGGCGGCCAGAAAACAGAGAATAAAACGCATGGATGTCTCGGTGATGTGAAAGAGGTCAAGTGAATTCTTGACGGCAAACAATACCAGAGCGTGACAAGCAATGCGATAGGGTCGGCCACGGAATACGCCACGGATTGCCGGCTTTCCTTCGGCATATCCCGGGAAAACTCCGTGTTTTATATGGCTGCGCGCAGCCTTTCCAGCGACAGCCGGTTCAGATACCAGGTCAGCAGCACGGCGGCCACCGTCAGGCCCGTCACCAGGCCGATCCAGAAACCGGCGGCCGCCATCGGCGCGTCTGGTGACCAGATGAAGCCCTGCGGCGCCAGGCCCAGCACATAACCGATGGGCAGCGAAAAGCCCCAGAACGCCAGCAACTGGATCAGCATCGGCTGGCGCGTCACCTTGTAGCCGCGGATCGCGCACGAGGTGGCGACCTGGGTCGCGTCGGACAGCTGGAACAGGGCGGCAAACAGCAGCAGCTGCGCACACAGCGCCTGCACCTGCGGGTCCGACGTATAGGCTTGCGCGATCTGGTGGCGGAAGATGGTGATGCCGGCGGCCGAGACGATGGCCGCCGTCAGCGACATCGCCACGCCGACCCAGGAAATGAAGCGCGCGCGCCGCAAATTGGCTTCGCCCACCGCATGGCCGACGCGCGTGACCAGCGCGATGCCGAAGGTGAGCGGTACCATGAACACGACGGACGAGAAATTGAGGGCGATCTGGTGCGCCGATACCTGCACCACGCCAAAGCGCGCCACCAGCAGGCTGATCACGCCAAAGGCGCTGACCTCGGCGAAATAGGTCACGCCGATCGGCAGGCCCAGGCGCAGCATGGGGCCGATGGCCGACGCTTGCGGCCACTCCCAGTGCGTGAACGGATAAGTGGCGCGGTAGGCCGGCGCATACTTGATCCAGGCCAGCATCGCCAGCAGCATCATCCACACGCAGCAGGTGGTGGCCACCGCGCAGCCGATGCCGCCCAGCTTGGGCATGCCCCAGTGGCCGTAGATCAGCAGGTAGTTGACGAAGATATTGAGCGCCAGCGCGGCCAGCGCGATCACCATCACCGGCTTGGTCTGGTTGATGCTGGTGCTGTAGCCGTACAGCGCGCGGTAGGCGGCAAACGCCGGCAGCGCGCAGCTGATGATGTGCACGAACAGCTTGGCCCTGGCCGCCACATGGGGTTCGAGCATCAGGTGGTCGAACACCAGCGCCGCCATATTCGTCAGCAAACACGCCACCAGGCCGACGGCCAGCGCCTTCCACAGCGACTGGCGCACGATATGCGGCACCCTGTCGTGACGCGCGGCGCCGATTTCATGCGCCACCAGCGTATTGATCGCCATCATGATGCCGCTGACGGTGACCAGCACGATCGACCAGATGGCCGCGCCCAGCGACACTGCCGCCAGCTCATCGGGCGTGGTATGGCCCGTCATCGCCACGTCAGCCGCGCCCATGCCGACCGTGGCCAGCTGGCCGATCAGGATGGGCCAGGCCAGCTTCCAGAGGGAGGAAACTTCCTGGCGGATGGCGGGGGCGGTAAACGAAGTGGTGTGGGGCATGGGGTAAAAGCGGATGCTGGCTGGGTCGAAGCTGCGATTCTACTGATAATTCGGCGGATTGTCCGGGCGGCTTGTCTCGATGTCTATTTCCTTTGGTAACAATTTATTGTGTTTTTCTCATACTTTGTTACACCGTTTTTTCGCCGGGCGGCTACACTGGTGAATAGTCGCATTGACAACCACTGGAGACACCCCCATGAACCGCCCGCTTACCCACGCCCTGCTGTGTGCAGCCGCCTTGTTGACCCACCTCGGCGCGCATGCCGGCGAACTGACTCTGTTCGAAGACGATAACTTCCGTGGCCGCGCCTTGACCGTGCGCGAGACCACCGACGATCTGTCGCGCATGGGCTTCAATGACAAGGTGTCGAGCATCATGGTGCGTTCGGGTACGTGGGACGTGTGTACCGACTCCGGCTTTCGCGGTAACTGCAAGACCTTGACGCCGGGCGAATACCGCTCGATGCCGGGCATGAACGACGCCATTTCCTCGGTGCGCGAAGTTGGACGCTACGACGGCCGTGGCGACGGCCACCGCCCGGACCGCGACTGGGGTCATGGCAATGACGGCCGGCGCGCGTCGCTGGAAGTGTATTCCGGCGCCGGCCAGAACGGCGGTTCGGCACGCCTGGACCGCGACAATGATAACTTCGCCACCATCGGCTTCAACGACCGTACCACCAGCATCGTGATCGGCAACGGTTACTGGCAGCTGTGCAGCGACGCCAACTACCAGGGCACCTGCCGCATCTTCGGGCCGGGCCGCCATGACGACCTGGGGCGCGGCCTCGATGGAAAAGTGTCGTCGGCGCGCATGGTCGACGAGCGCGAAGCGCGGCGCCAGCAGCAGTATGAACAGCAGCAGTACCAGCAGAACCAGTATCAGCAATATCCGCAGAACCAGTACCCGCAATATCCGCAGCAGCAGTACCAGCAGCGCGGCGCCATCCTGCTGTTCCCCGATGCGGACATGCGCGGCGAACCTTTGGCGCTGGACCGCAATACCGAAGACCTGGTACGCCAGAACTTCAACGACCGCGCCGGCTCCATCGTCGTCAACGAAGGACAGTGGGAAGTGTGCAGCGATTCGAATTTTCGCGGCCGCTGCGAAGTGATCGGGCCGGGACAATACGCGCGCCTGAACGCGCTCGATAACAAGATTTCGTCGCTGCGCCGCGTGCGCTGATCGCAGGCGCGACGCTTGCACGTGAAGCCGCCTGCCAGGCGGCTTTTTCTTGTGCCAGCCGTGCGCTGACATTTGCTTGCCATTTGTTACACTCGCCGCCGCTGTGCCAGACTACACTGGTGCTCATGCAATCAAGGGAGTCAGACATGTCACATACGATAAAAATGAAAACGATCCAGTACGCGCTGCTGTGCGCCACCACCGTATTGGCCCACGCCGCCGTGCAGGCTGGCGAAATGACCCTGTTCCAGGATGATCATTTCCGCGGCCGCTCGGTCAATGTGCGCAACGATGTCAACGACCTGTCGCGCCTGGACTTCAACGACAAGGCCTCGAGCATCGTCGTGCGCTCGGGCAGTTGGGAGGTGTGCAAGGACTCCAATTTCCGCAACAGCTGCCGCGTGCTGCAGCCGGGCCGCTACGCCAGCCTGCCGGGCATGAACGATTCCATCTCGTCGGTGCGCGAAGTGCGCCGCGGCGGCGGTGGCCACGATGGTGGCCATGGCGGCAACCGTCCTGGCCGTCCCGACAACAATGGCGCCGTGCTGCTGTTCCCCGACGCCGGCATGCGCGGCCAGCCGGTGCGCCTCGATAACGAAGTCAATGACCTGAACCGCTACCGCTTCAATGACCGCGCCCAGTCCATCGTCATCAACTACGGCCGCTGGGAATTCTGCGCCGATGCCAACTTCCGCGGCCGCTGCGTGGTGATGGGGCCGGGCAGCTACAACCGCATCGACGGTGGCCTGGACCGTCGTATTTCCTCGATCCGCCGCGCACGTTAACTATTCTTGACTTGCCACTGTTCCGGGCATGCAGGCGTACTGCATGCCCGGAACAATTCGTGTAATCTTCCCAGCAGACGGTCAACCATGGGGAGCAGGCACGGTGGATTACAAGGACTACTACAAGGAACTCGGGGTCGAGAAATCGGCCAGCGAGGCCGACATCAAGAAGGCGTACCGCAAGCTGGTGCGCAAATACCACCCCGACGTCAGCAAGGAAGCCGATGCGGACCAGCGCACCAAGGCCCTGAACGAGGCCTATGGCGTGCTCGGTGACGCGGAAAAACGCGCCGCCTATGACGACCTGGGACGCCAGCACAGCGCCCAAGGCGGCGGCTTCCGTCCACCGCCCGACTGGGGCGCCGGCTTCGAATCCTCAAGCACCGACGACAACGATTTCTTTGCCGACCTGTTCGCCCACGTGGGCGGGCGGCGCCGCGCCAACAGCAACTTCCAGATGCAGGGCGACGACAGCCATGCGGCCATCACCATCGCGCTGCGCGACAGCTACCATGGCGCCACGCGCACCATCGTCATGCGCGTGCCCGAAGCCGATGCGCAGGGCCGCGTCGTCACGCGCGAGCGAACCCTGGAAGTGACGATCCCGAAAGGCGTGACGGAAGGCCAGCAGCTGCGCATGAAAGGCCAGGGCAATCCCGGCAGCGGCGGCGCGCCGGCCGGCGACCTGTACCTCGAAATCCGTTTCGAGCAGGACGCGCGCTACCGCGTGGAAGGGCGCGACGTCTTTGAAACCGTGCCGGTGGCGCCCTGGGAGGCGGCGCTCGGCGGCGCCATCGACGTGGCCACGCCATCGGGCACGGTGTCGGTGACGGTGCCGCCCGGTTCGCAAACGGGGCGCAAGCTGCGCCTGAAAGGACGCGGCATTCCCGCCGCCCAGGCGGGCGATTTGTATCTGCTGCTGGAAGTGGTGCTGCCGCCCGCGCATGACGACAAGGCGCGCGCACTGTATGAAACCATGGCGCGCGAGATGGCCTTCAATCCGCGCCAGAAGCTGGGAGCATAAGCATGGCGAACCTCATGACAAACAATGTGATCGGCGTACTGCTGGAAGACTCGGCCCTGAGCCTGGAAGAACTGGCGCGCGCCTGCGCCGTGGAACCCGAGTGGGTGGTGCAGCGCGTGCAGACGGGGGTGCTGCTGCATGGCGGCCCGCCGCCCGTGCAGGCCACCGGCTGGCGCTTTACCAGCATCGACCTGGCGCGTGCGCGCCATCTGCGCGAAATCGAATCGGTATTCGACGCCAATGCCGACCTGGCGGCGCTGGTGGTCGACCTGTCGGAAGAAGTGGCGCGCCTGCGGCGGCGCCTGCATGTGCTGGGCGTCGAATAGCTATTCGTCGGTTTCGCCGTGCCGCTGCACGGTGACGCGCGCGATATAGAACTGGCCGTCGATCACCACGCGGTGCGGGATGCCGGCGATATCGAAGCCGGGCCCGCCGTCTTCCATCCATTCCTGCGCCACGCTGTCGAACTGCCGCGGCGTCATGCGCAGCATCGGCGCCGTGATGACAAAGCGCGCCCCGGGTTTTTGCTTGTTGACGAAATCGTCGATGCCGGCCATGGTGATTCCTTGTTGAGGTGAGTGCCGCATCATACCGCTGGCTGCGCCGTCTTAAAACCCCCGTTCCAGCAACAGCGGCAACTGCTCCGCAAACCGCTCCATCAGCCACTTGCCCGCCTGTCCCGGCGGCGTGTCGGCGCGCTGTATCAGGTAGATCGGATAATCCTCGCCGCTGTCGACCGACAAATGCAGCGGCACCAGGCGGCCGGCGGCCAGGTCCTCGCGCACCATGGATTCGGGCATATTGCCCCAGCCCAGGCCCGCGCGCAGCAGAGCGTGCTTGGAGCCGAGGTCGCCCAGGCGCCAGTTGCGCAGGCCCAGCACGCCGAAATCCTGGCCCGCGGTCAGGCTGCTATGGTCGCTGAGCACCAGCTGCACGTGTTCGCGCGCCACCGCCGGCAGGATCGGTCCCGCCATCTGCGCCAGCGCATGCGCCGGCGCGGCCACCGGGATCAGGCGCACATAGCCCACCGCCAGACGCTCGAAGGCGTCGGCGCTGGACGACATCCAGCCGCCCACGCCCAGGTGGCAGCTGCCGTCCATCACCAGCTGCGTGACCATGCCCATGCCCTCGATGCGCAGGCGCAGGGCGACGGTGGGAAACTGCGCCTGGAATGCTTCCAGCATGCGCACCAGCACGCAGGTGGGAAACATCACATCGACCACCACCGACACTTCCGCTTCCAGCCCGCCGGCCAGCGCCTTGGCGCGCGCACGCATGGCGTCCACCTTCAGCGCCACCGTGCGCGCATCGGCCAGCAGGGCCTTGCCGGCGTCGGTCAGGGTCGGTTTGCGCTTGCTGCGGTCGAGCAATACCACATTGAGCTGCTCTTCCAGGTTGGCGATGGTGTAGCTGATCACCGATTGCGTGCGGTGCAGCTGGCGCGCCGCATGGGCGAAGCCGCCCGCGTCGATCACGGCGACAAATACCCGCAACTGGTCCAGCGATGGTTGGCCCGGCTCTCTCATGACTGATCCACATCCATAAAATCGATAATAAGAATAGAAATTTACACGGTTTCATCGATAGTAGATGCGGACTAAGATAAGTGCAAGCGCAGCAGCGCATCCCGTCACCGTTTTAAAGGAATTCATCATGGCAAACGTACTCCACATCAATAGCAGTGTGCGCAACAACGGTTCCTTGTCGCGCCAGTTGTCGGGCGAACTGGTCGCCAAGCTGGCCGCGCAAGGCAACACCATCGTCACGCGCGACCTGGCTGCGCAGCCGGTGCCGCACCTGACCGAAGAGATGATGGGCGCCTTCTTCACGCCGGCCGAGCAGCGCAGCGCGCAAGCGGCGGCCACCGTGCAAATCTCCGACACCCTGGTCGACGAGCTGCTGGCCGCCGATATCCTGGTGCTGGCCGCGCCGATGTACAATTTTTCCGTGCCATCGACCGTCAAGGCGTGGATCGACCACGTGGCGCGCGCTGGCCGCACCTTCCAGTACACGGCCACCGGCCCGGTCGGCCTGGCCACCGGCAAGAAAGCCTATATCTTCACTGCCAGCGGCGGCGTGTACAGCGAAGGCGCGGGCGCCGCGTATGACTACCTGAGCACCTATTTGCGCACGGCGCTGGGCTTTATCGGCATTACCGACATCACCTTCGTGCAAGCCGAAGGCGTGGCGCTGGGCGAAGAAGCGGTGGCCGCCACCCTGGCCAAAGGCCGCGGCACGATCGAAGCGCTGGCCGCCTGATTCCGCATTTCCCTTGTCTCCCCCTTGCGGCGCCGTGATCACGGCGCCGTTTTTCTTTTGTGCCGCCTGTTCTGGCGGCTGTTTTGCATTTCACGTCATGAGATCAAGTAAATGCACATTCGTGCCGTGCAACCCCTTTGCTGCGCCGCAAAAGTGATATATTTTATATACCCTTGATTTTCCGTAAATTTCCTGCGTGAGCGCGACCGGAATTAATCCATCTTTCTTTTATGGAGCAAACCTCGTGCCGATCAAATATGTTGGTTGTTATGAAATTGATTACACCGCCGAACGCTTGCGTGGCTGCGGTACCTGGGGCGCATATGTCGCCATCTTCACGCAGTCGCCCAATCCCATGCACCGCTACAATGTGACGAGCAAGCAGCGGGTCAGGGCCGATCACCTGTTTGCCACCGAAGCGGAAGCGCAGGAGCAGGCGGCGGACGCGGCGCAGACGCTGGTCGAGTCGCGCCAGCGCAGGTATGTCACCGGCGCCTGATCACACCCAGCCTTGGCGCCACACGCTGGCGTCCCGCAGCGCGCGCCACGGCAGGATCTGCACGCGCTGCGTATGCACGGCCTGCAGCTGCACGTGCGTCACTGGTGCGTCAGGCGACTCCGGCTCGACCACCTTGATGACGATAAAATGCTTTTCCTTGTCGAGGGGCGCGGCGGCCGTCCATTTGCTGTGCAGCAGCTTGTTGGCGTTCAGGGGATTGCGGGCTGGCAGCTTCATCGGCGGGCGTGCGTTGGCGTGGTGGCGAAGTTGCCATTATCATGGACATTCCCGCCACGCACGAGGATCGCCATGAAACGCCAGCTGCACCTGCTCATTATCGACCCGCAAAACGATTTTTGCGACTTGCCCGCCGAGTCGCTGCCCAGCGGCTTTGCGCCCAGCCTGCCCGTCACGGGCGCGCACCAGGACATGCTGCGCGTGGCGCAGTTGATCCGCGACGGCGGCGCCGGCCTCACGCAGATCAGCGTCACGCTCGACGCCCACCACCACTACGATATCGCCCACCCGACCTTCTGGCGCACGGGTGATGGCGGCGCGGTTGCCCCGTTTACCCAGATCAGCGCGCAGCAGCTGCGCGAGGGGGCCTTTGTGCCCGCCGCGGCCGGCGCCTTGCCGCGCGCCCAGCACTATCTCGACGCGCTGGAAAGCGCCGGGCGCTACCAGCTGATGGTGTGGCCCGTGCATTGCGAGATCGGTTCCTGGGGCCAGAATATCCATGGCGCCGTGCGCGCCGCCTACAACGCGTGGGAAGCGGCGCAGCTGCAAGTGGTGGCCAAGCTGTCCAAGGGCTCCAACCCGTGGACCGAGCATTATTCGGCCGTGATGGCCGAAGTGCCCGACCCGCAGGACCCCGCCACCCAGCTCAACATTCCTTTTCTCGACAGCCTGGTGTCGGCCGACCGGATTTATATTTGCGGCGAGGCCGGCAGCCATTGCGTGAAAGCCAGCACCGAACATATCGCCGATTATCTGCAGGCGCAGCAGGGCAGGGAAGCGCTGGCGAAGCTGGTGCTGCTGACCGACTGCATGAGCCCGGTTACCGGCTTTGAAGCGCAGCAGGAAGCGTTTATTGCTGCGATGCTGGCGCGCGGCGCGCGGCTGGCGACGTCCACGGAAATCCTGCCCGAGCTGTTGGCCAACCAGGCGGCCTGAGCGGCCGCGCAAGCGCACGCAACCGAAATCGCGGCAAAGGCGTACTATTCTGGCTACAGTAAAGTGGAGAAACCCTACATGACCCCGATAGTACGCAGTTTGCTGGAAACCGATCTGTACAAATTCACGATGTGGCAAGCCTTGCTGCATGGTCATCCGAACACCCATACCGAATACGAATTCGTTTGCAGGAATACCCCGGCCTTTCCGCTGGCCGAACTGAAACAGGAAGTCGAAGAGCAGCTCGATCACCTGTGCTCGATGTCGTTTGCCGACGACGAGCTGGCCTACCTGCGCACCCTGCGCTTCATGAAAAGCGACTTTGTCGACTTCCTGACGGTGTTCCGCTTCCAGCGCAAATTCATCGACGTCAGCACCGAAGGCGACCAGCTGGTCGTGCATGCGGCCGGTCCGCAAGTGCATGTGATGGGCTTTGAAATCTTCGTGCTGTACATCGTCAACGAGCTGTATTTCCGCCGCTTCAATCTCGATGACGCACTGACCGAAGGGCGCGCGCGCCTGAGCGCCAAGGTGGCGGCGCTGAAGGAATTCGGCAAAGTGCCGCGCCGCAAGCACCCGTTCGAGTTTTCCGACTTCGGCGTGCGCCGCCGCTTTTCCGGCGCCTGGCACGACGAAGTGGTGCAGCGCCTGGCGCGCGAAGTGCCCGAGTATTTCAAGGGCACCTCGAACGTCTACCTGGCCAAGCAGCTGGGCATCGTGCCGATCGGCACCATGGCGCATGAATACATGCAGTCGTTCCAGTCGTTTGGCGTGCGCCTGCGCGACTTTCAAAAGGCCGCGCTCGAGGACTGGGTCCAGGAATACCGTGGCGACCTGGGCATCGCCCTGACCGACGTGGTCGGCATGGACGCTTTCCTGGCCGACTTCGACCTGTATTTCGCCAAACTGTTCGACGGCCTGCGCCACGATTCGGGCGACCCGGTCGAATGGGGCGAAAAAGCGCTGGCCCATTACGCCGCCCTGCGCATCGACGCCAATACCAAGCGCCTGGTGTTTTCCGACGGCCTGGACCTGGAAAAAGCCATCGCGCTGTACCAGCACTTTGCCGACCGCATCATGACGGGCTTCGGCATCGGCACCAACCTCACCAACGATGTGGGTTTGACACCGCTCAATATCGTCATGAAGCTGGTGCGCTGTAATGGCCAGTCGGTGGCGAAATTGTCGGACTCGCCGGGCAAGACGCTGTGCAAGGACGAAACGTTTTTAGCCTACCTGCGGCAGGTGTTTCACCATCCTGCCGTTTGAGTTTCTTTAAAAGCCCGTCACGACAGTTTCCATATGTTCGACCTGTGGTGGCGCGGCAAAGAATTCGCCGACCAGCGCGCGCCAGGACTGGAACGCCTCGCTGCCGCGGAAATGCACGGTATGGTCTTCCAGGGTGGTCCAGCCCACCACCAGGCGATAGGCATCCGTATTCTCGATCGAGCGTTCCAGGCGCATCGACTCGCAGCCCTGCGCGCCCTGGAACAGCGGCACGGCCTGGGTGACGGCCGCTTCGAAGGCGGCGTGGCTGCCGGTCTTGACCTGGATATGGGCAATTTCAAAAATCATGGCGTTTCCACTGAAAGATTGAGGGAGCTCGATGGTGCCATAACTTGCCGCCCTTTGCGCGGGCAGGGCGGCGACTGCCTGTTGTGCAGTGCAATGTAATTGTTTGATAATGTCGGGAAAAGACAGGCAAGCGGCCTTGATCGCAGTAAGATATGGGCAGGCGCACGTTTGTGGTGCATGGTTTATTGACGATTTTTTCATGGGAGAAGCAAATGGCAGCGAAAAAAATTCTGTTTTTGACCGGCGACTTTGCAGAAGATTATGAAACGATGGTGCCTTTCCAGGCCCTGCTGATGCTGGGCCACACCGTGCACGCCGTCTGTCCCGGCAAGAAAAGCGGCGACACCATCAAGACGGCCATCCACGATTTCGAGGGCGACCAGACCTACACCGAAAAGCCGGGCCACCTGTTTGCGCTCAACGCCAGCTTCGACGAAGTGTCGCCAGCCGACTACGACGCGCTGATGATCGCCGGCGGACGCGCGCCCGAATACCTGCGCCTGAACGACAAGGTCATCGCCTGCGTGCGCCATTTTGCCGAAGCCGGCAAGCCGGTGGCCGCCGTCTGCCACGGCGCGCAGTTGCTGGCCGCCGCCGATGTGATCCGCGGCAAGCGCATTTCCGCCTATCCGGCCTGCGCGCCGGAAGTCAAGCTGGCCGGTGGCGAGTATGCCGACATCGCCGTCACCGATGCGGTGACGGACGGCCAGTTCGTCACGGCGCCGGCCTGGCCCGCGCATCCGGCCTGGCTGGCGCAGTTCGTCAAGCTGCTCGGCACCGAGATCCGCCTGTAATGTTGTGCGTCCCGCCGTGCCGCCACGCCGGGACTTTTTGGAAGAGTCGATTCTGTCATGCATGTGCCGCGTAGCCATCCCACCCGCAAACAATTGCCCGCCTCGCGCTGGCGCCAGCGCCGCCAGGCGCAGCTGCCGGCCGGCCTGAGCGCCGCGCAGGAGCGGCAGCTGGCGACCTTGCAGGATATCTCCACCTTGCTGGCGGGCCAGCACGCCATCGATGAACTGTGCCGCGGCTTCCTGCGCCATGTGATGGATTTTTCCAGCGCCGTGGGCGGCACCGTGCGCATCCTCGATCCGCTCAACGATACGGTGCATATCGTCGTCCATGAAGGCATCTCGGACGCGATGATCGAGGAAGAGCACTGCATGCGCAACAACGACTGCCTGTGCGGCGCGGCGGTGGCGCAGGGCGTGATCCAGATCCGCGACTTTCGCAAGGTGAATTTGCTCAATCTGGACGCGCCGGAGCGCTTCCGCTGCCACGAAGAAGGCTTCAGCGCGATCGCCGTGTTTCCCATCGTGGTGCGCGAGAAGCCGATCGGCAGTTTTTCCCTGCACTTTGTGAAAACCACCGTGCTGGGAGAGCAGCAGCATGGCTGGCTGGCAACCCTGGGTCACAGCCTGGGCATCGCGATCGACAACCAGCGCCTGATCGCGCGCGAAAAAGAATTTGCCATCGCGCGCGAACGCAGCCTGCTGGCCGAAGGCCTGCACGACAGCATCGCGCAAAGCCTCAATTTCATCAGCCTGCAAGTGCAGATGCTCGACGATTCGGTGCGCCGCGGCGAGCTCGGTGAAGCGGCCGAAGTGCTGCCGCTGATGCGCATGGGGGTCGAGCAGAGCTACCAGGATGTGCGTGAATTGCTGGTCAATTTCCGCACGCGCTGGCATGGCAGCGATCTGGAAGGCAAGCTGGCCGAAGTGCTCGACAAGTTCGAACTGCAGACCGGGATTGCCAGCGCCTTGCTCATGACGGGCAATGGCGCGCCGCTGGCGCCGGAACAGCAGTTGCAGGTGCTGTTCATCGTGCAGGAAGCGCTGTCGAATATCCGCAAGCATGCGCAAGCGGGCGCGGTGCAGGTGACGGTCGACAACGGCCGCGATTTTTTGCTGCAGGTGCGCGACGACGGCAACGGCTTTGCGGCCAACCTGCGCGACCAGAAAACCGAGGTGCAGATCGGCCTGCGCATCATGCAGGAACGGGCCGAGCGGCTCGGCGCCCGGTTTGCCATCGACAGCACGCCAGGGGAAGGCACGACGATCTCGCTGGCCTTGCCGGAAGCACGGCGCCAGACCGCCTAACAGATAACCAGGTAACTCATTACAGTGAACGAATCAATCAACGCACCCATCACCATCCTGCTGGTCGACGACCATACCTTGCTGCGCAGCGGGGTCAAGCTGCTGTTGCAGCGCAATCCGCAATTCCAGGTGGTGGGCGAGGCCGCCAACGGACTCGATGGCGTGGCGCTGGCGGGCCAGCTGCAGCCCGACGTGGTGCTGATGGACCTGAACATGCCCGGCCTGTCCGGCGTGGAAGCGCTGCAGCAGATCCTGCTCGAGTGGCCCGAGATGGTGGTGCTGATGCTGACGGTGTCCGAAAACGCGGCCGACCTGGGCGCGGCCCTGCGCGCGGGCGCGCGCGGCTACCTGCTGAAAAACATCGAGGCCGAGCAGCTGGGCCAGGCGATACTGCGCGCCGCCGCCGGCGAATCCGTGATCGCCGACGCCATGACGGCCAAGCTGGTGTCGCAGTTCCGCAGCGGGCAAAGCGCGCCCGAAGCCGACTATGACAAGCTCACGCCGCGCGAACGCGAAGCGATGGCCTGCCTGGCGCAAGGGATGAGCAACAAGGAAATCGCGCGCCAGCTGGACGTGGCCGAAAGCACCGTCAAGATCCACGTGCAAAATATCCTGAAAAAGCTCAAGCTGAGCAGCCGCGTGCAGATCGCCGTATATGCGGTGGAACGCAACCTGGGCAAGTAAAACCGCCGGCCAACCTTGGAAAAATTGATCTGCATGCCGCTTTTGGCTAGTTGGCCCCTACTCCCTTTGACGTATGGTCTTGACGCTGCCCTCCCATTACACTTAGTTATTCGCCAATCAAATGAAGAGAGTGTCATGCATAAGGTCAACGTCGACGGCTTGTTGTCGAGCCAAGCTCTGTTTCGCCATATTTCCCCTTCGCAGCTGGAACAATTGCGCCAGGATGTGGTGCGTGTCGAAGTGGAAAAAGGCAAGGTCCTGTTCCGCAAGGGAGAAGTGGCGGAAGGCGCTTACGTGGTCGTCTTCGGCCTGGTCAAGCTGAGCGTGTTTTCGATGGAAGGCACCGACAAGGTCCTCGAACTGATCCGCCCTGGCCAGAGCTTCGGCGAAGCCATGATCTTCCTCGACGAACCCTATCCTTTCTGCGCCGAAGCGCTGGAACACTGCCTGTTGCTGCGCATTCCGCCACACGCGCTGCTGCGCCTGCTGGACCAGTCGCCGCGCATCGCGCGCCAGATGATGAACAGCCTGTCGCATCACCTGATGGGTTTCATCCGCAATGTCGAACGCTGCTCGGTGCAGAACGCCACCCAGCGCGTGGTCGAGTACCTGCTGCAGGCGTCGGACCAGCAGCGCTCGAACGAAGTCAAGCTGGACCTGAAAAAGAGCCTGCTGGCGTCGTTCCTGAACCTGGCGCCGGCCACCCTGTCGCGCGTGCTGCACCAGCTGACCGACCTGCATCTGATCAAGGTCAGCGGCTCGCTGATCCAGATCCAGCCCGATGCGCTGAAAACCTACCGTCATGGTTCCACCACGGCGCTGCTGAATTAAGTCTTTGTTTCAGGCTTGTTCAGCCGGCAAGGTCCACCGCCAGAACAGCAGGGCAAGCAAGCTGACCGCCGCGCCCAGCGCGCACACTCCATGCCAGCCCGCCAGCGCATACACGCTGGTGGCGGCAATCGCACCCAGTCCACTCCCCACCGCATAAAACAGCATATAGCAGGCCACCAGCCGGCTGTGCGCATCGCTGTCGTCCTTGAAGATCAGGCTCTGATTGGTGACGTGAATCGCCTGGCCCGCCAGGTCCAGCGCGATAATGCCGACGATCAAAGGCCACAACGCGCTGCCGGCAAACGCCAGCGGCAGCCACGACACGAGCAGCAGCAACAGCGCCGCGCCAGTAGTCCATTGCGCGCGGCCACGGTCGGCCAGCGCTCCCGCGCGCGCCGCGCCCAGCGCTCCCGCCACGCCCACCAGCCCGAAGGCGCCGATGGCCGTATGGCTGTAGCCTTGCGCGCTCAAGGGAAATACCAGCGCGCTCCAGAAAATATTGAACACCGCAAACAGCAGCAGCGCCAGCACGCCGCGCACTTGCAGCACACGATTGGTTTTCAGCAGATCCAGCATCGACGCCAGCAGGGCGCCATAGCTCAGCCGTTTCATGACGGGAGCAGGCGGCGGCAGCATGCGCCACAGCAGCAACAGCAAGGCCAGCGACAGCACGGCGGACAGCAGATACACGGCGCGCCAGCCGGCCAGGTCCGTCACCACGCCCGACAAGGTGCGCGCCAGCAGCAGGCCGATCACCACGCCGCCCTGGGCCGTGCCGACCACGCGGCCCCGTTCATGCCTGGGCGCGACGCTGGCCGCATAGGCGATCAGCCCCTGCGTCATGGCCGTGCCCAGCAAGCCCGCCAGCAGCATGCCGGCCAGCAGGGCGGCGGTCGAGGTGGCGCAGGCCAGCGCCGCCAGGCTGGCGCCCAGCAGCACCAGCTGGACCAGGGTCAGCCTGCGCCGGTTCAGCATGTCGCCCAGCGGCACCACCAGCAGCAGCGCCAGCGCGCAGCCGGTCTGCGTGGCCGTGATCACCATGCCGCTGCCCGCATCCGTCATGCCGAACTCGTGCGCCAAGGTCGCCAGCAACGGCTGGGCGTAGTAGACATTGGCCACGCACAGGCCGGCCGCCGCGGCAAACAGCCAGACCAGGGAGGGCGCCAATGCAGGTGCCAAGGTAGCGGCGGGAGGAGATGTATCGCGCATCGTGATTCCTTCAACTAAGTGGTTTTAAATTAAAACCAGTTGGAGTTTATGCTGACAAGTTTTAAAATGCAACTACTCATTCCTGGAGACCCCTGATGGCCAAGCGCAAGAGTTTGCGGTCCGATCCCTGCCCGGTGGCGCGCGCGCTCGATGTGGTCGGCGAGCGCTGGGCGCTGCTGATCGTGCGCGACGCCTTCGACGGCATGCGCCGCTTCGGCGAATTTCAAAAGAGCCTGGGCGTGGCGCGCAATATCCTGGCCGACCGCCTGCAGGGGCTGGTGGAAGAGGGCATCTTTACCATCGCGCCCGCGTCGGACGGCACCGCCTACCAGGAATATGTGCTCACGCCCAGGGGCTTGGCGCTGTTCCCGGTGGTGGTGGGCTTGCGCCAGTGGAGCGAAGCACAGCTGTTCGCTCCCGGCGAAGCCCATTCGAGCCTGCTGGAAAAGCACGGCGGCGCGGCGCTGCCAACCATGCAGGTCGTCAGCAAAGATGGCAGGGTGCTGCAAGCGAGCGACACGCAGGTGCGCAAGGTGCGGCCATGACGAAAGTGGCCGTGATCGGCGGCGGCATCACGGGCGTGACCACCGCCTATGCGCTGGCCAAACGGGGCGTGGACGTGACCCTGATCGAGCGGCACCGCTATGCGGCCATGGAAACCTCGTTCGCCAATGGCGGCCAGTTGTCGGCCTCGCACGCGGAAGTGTGGAACCACAAATACACGATCCTGAACGCCCTGAAATGGATGGCCAGGCGCGACGCGCCGCTGCTGCTGCACCCGCGTCCCGGCTGGCACAAGCTGTCGTGGTTTGCCGAATTTTTGGCCGCCATGCCGCACTACGAGCGCAATACCATCGCCACCGCGCGCATGGCGATCGACGCGCGCGAACATTTGTTTGCATGGGCGGCCGACGAGGCCATCGATTTCGATCACCGCCGCGCCGGCATCCTGCACGTCTATCGCGAGCGCGCCGGTTTCGAGCGCGCGGCCGGCGTGTCGCGGCTGCTGGCAAAAGGCGGCCTGCTGCGCCGTGCCGTCACGTTTGAAGAAATGCGCGCCATCGAACCCGCGCTGGCCGGGGAATTCTTTGGCGGCTACTACACCGACAGCGATTCCACCGGCGACATCCACAAGTTCACCTCGGGCCTCGCCGACGCCTGCGCGCGCCGTGGCGTGGCCTGCCGGTACGGCCAGTCCATCACCTCCCTGAAGCGTGAAAACGGCCGGGTGCGCGTCACCACCGATGCCGACAGCAGCGTGTTCGATGCGACCGTGATCTGCGCCGGCACCGCCAGCCGCGCCATGGCCGCCATGCTGGGCGACCATGTGAATGTGTATCCCGTCAAAGGTTATTCCATCACCGTGCACCTGGACGATGCGGCCAGCCGCGCGGGGGCGCCCAGCGTCAGCCTGCTCGACGACGCCACCAAACTGGTGAGCAGCCGCCTGGGGGCAGACCGGCTGCGCGTGGCCGGCACGGCCGAATTCAATGGCGAAAACCGCGATATCCGCGCCGACCGCGTGGCGCCTTTGCTGCGCTGGGTCGAGCGGCATTTCCCGCAGGTGAGCACGCGCAGGGTGGTGCCCTGGGCCGGCCTGCGCCCGATGCTGCCGGCCATGCTGCCGAAGGTGGGCGTGGGCCGGGCGCCGGGCGTGTTCTACAACACGGGACACGGCCACCTGGGCTGGACCCTGGCGGCGGCGACGGCCGAAATGGTCGGCGACGCCGTACTGGCGTCGGCGAAGCGCTAGCATGCCGACCGTCGCCATCCTGATCTTTCCGGGCGTGCAGGCGCTCGACGTGACCGGGCCGATGGACGTGTTTGCCGAAGCGAACAGTTTTTTGCCACCCGAACGGCAGTACAGCATCGAGGTATTGGGCACGCAGGATGGCCTGATGCGCTGCTCGAACGGCTTGCCGCTGGCCGCGCACCGTCATTATGCGCAGGCCCTGGATGCCCATGAACTGTTGCTGGTGGCCGGCGGACCGGGCCTGCCCGCGCAGCCCCGGGACGCGGCCCTGAGCGACTGGCTGGCGCAGGCGGCGGCCAAGGCACGGCGCCATGGCTCGATCTGCAATGGCGCTTTCCTGCTTGGCCATGCGGGCCTGCTCGACGGTAAAAAAGTGGCCACCCACTGGAACGACGCGGCCGCGCTGGCGTCCTGTTTCCCGCTGGCGCGGGTCGATGCGGACAGCCTGTACCTGCATGATGGAACATTGGTCAGTTCGGCCGGCGTGACGGCCGGCATCGACCTGTCGCTGTCCTTGCTGGCCATCGATGGCGGCGCCGCGCTGGCGCTGCAGGTGGCGCGCCGGCTGGTGGTCTACACCCAGCGCCAGGGCGGCCAGTCGCAATTCAGTCCCTGGCTCACGCCGATGCCGGACGCGGCCTCGCCGGTGGCGCAGGCGCGCCAGTATGTGCTTGATCACCTGGCGGACGATCTCAGCGTGGACACCCTGGCCCGGCAGGTGGCCATGAGCGCGCGCAATTTCGCCCGTGTCTTCGTGCGCGAGCTGGGCGTGACGCCGGCGCACTTTATCGAAAGCGCCAGGCTGGACGCGGCGCGCGCGCTGCTGGAGGCTTCCGATGAACCGTTGAAGACCATCGCCTGGCGCTGCGGCCTGGGCAGCGCCGACCAGCTGCGCACGGTGTTCCGGCGCCGCCTGGGCGTGTCCGCCACGCAGTACCGCCTGAATTTTTCCAGCCGCGGCGCCTGACGCGGCGCGATGGCCGGAATGCGCGGTAGGCTGTCCGGAAAGCGCGCCAGCCGGCACCCCATGGCAGGGGCGTGCAAACCTATACTTTCCTTGCAGGCGCGCCACCGTGGCAGCGCCGCTGACAAGGATCAACAATGGAAGACATCGTCCTGGCCGCCGAACGAGTCGGCCCCGCCTTTACGGAAGACGGCATGCTGCTGGCGCGCCGCAAGACCCGCGAGGCCATCGCCGCCATCGCCGCGCGCGTCGAACCCGGCATGGTCGAGGAAGACGCCGTCGCCATGGCCAAACAAGTACTGGCCGACATGGGCCTGGCGCTGAGCTGGCACCCCACGCGCGTGCGCTTTGGCGCGAACACCACCAAGGCCATGAAGCGCGCGTCCGAGCCTGGCGTGATCCTCAAGGAAAACGACATCTTCTTTATCGATATCGCCCCGCGCGTGCAAGCCTGGGAGGGTGATGGCGGCGCCACGTTTACGGTGGGTCAGGGTGCTGACCACGCCCGCTGCGCGCGCGACGCCGAAGCGCTGTTCCATGCCGTACGCGCAATCTGGCAGCGAGAGCGCCTGACCGGCCAGGCCTTGTATGCCTGGGCGGAAGAAGAAGCACGCAAGCTGGGCTGGGAACTGAACTTCGACCTGGGCGGCCACCGCGTGTCGGATTTTCCCCACGCGACCATTTACGCCGGCGCGCTGGCGGAGCTGAAAACGACACCGTCAGCCATGCGCTGGATACTGGAAATCCATCTGCGCCATCCGACCCTGTCGTATGGGGCCTTCTTTGAAGACATGCTGCTCGATGACTGTTTTTACGCGTAGTTCCGGCACCGTCAGCGAACCAGGCCTGCAATGCAAAAGCAGGAACAGGCAGGTTTCAGGCAGGATCGGGTGGGTGCGCCGCAGGCGCCAGTCCTATCATCGTCCTCACTGAACATACCGGAAGCTATATGAAAAAACTGATGATCTATGGCGCGACGGGCTATACCGGCCGCATGGCGGCGCAGCACGCCGCGGCAGCGGGTACGCCGCTGATACTCGCCGGGCGCAATGAGGCTGGGCTGGCATCGCTGGCCGCCAGCCTGGGTGTGGAATACCGGGTCTTTTCGCTCGACGACCAGGCCGCGATCGAGCGCTCGCTGCATGGCGTCGCCGTTCTCCTCAACTGCGCGGGGCCGTTTGCCAGCACCGCCGGTATCCTGATGCGTGCCAGCATCCGCCATGGCGTGCATTATCTCGACGTCGCCGCGGAACTGGACGGCTATCGCCTGGCCGAATCGCTCGGCGCCGACGCCATGGCCGCAGGGGTGATGCTGTTGCCGGGCAGCGGCGGCAGCGTCGCCATGCTCGGCTGCCTGGCCGGCCACACCGTGGCGCGCACCAGCCATCCGGCCAGCATCCGGGTGGCCATGCATGTCACCGGTGGCCTGTCGCGCGGTTCGGCCGTCAGCGCCATGGCCAGCGTCACCGCTGAAACCCTGGCGCGCGCCTATGGGGCGCTGGTCGCGCAAGCGCCCGGAGCGATCCGGCAGCTGGACTTTGGCAAGGGGCCCGTTGACTGCTTCCAGGTGACGCTGCCCGATCTCGTCACGATCTGGCGCGCCACCGGCGTGCCTGGCATCGAAGCATATGTCCACGTGACCGGCGAGGGCTTTCCACAAGGCGACCTGTCGGCGCTGCCGGACGGCCCCGATGAACAGGAACGGCTGGCCAACCGCTACCAGGCCGTGGCCGAGGTCACCAGTTCTGACGGCGCCGTCGTGCGCTCGGTACTCGATACGGTCAATGGTTACACGTTCACGGCGACCGCCGCCGCCGAGGCGGGCCGGCGCGTGCTGGCCGGCGAACATCGCCCGGGCTTCCAGACACCTGCCATGTTGTTCGGTAACGGCTTTGCCGAGACCATCGCCGACACCACCATTGTCGATATCTGAGGAGGGGAACATGGAACAGCTCGTCGATGCCTTTATCCAGCGCGCGAACGCCTTCGACGTCGACGGCGTGCTGGCCCTGTTTGAAGCCGATGCGGTCATCGACGATGTGTCGGTGGGAGACGCCTTTGCCGGCGCCGACGGCATACGCCGCTATATCGAGCGGTTTTTCGTGGGCTATCACACCAGCACCAGGCTGCTGTCGCTGGAGCGGCTGGACGATGCCGCCGCCATCGCCCGCGTCGATTTCACCGGTGACTTCGGCCACGAGACCGGCATGCTCAGGATACGCACCGGCGCCGCCGGGCTGATCGTGCGCATCGACGCGGACCTGGACTGAAGCCTGGACTGAAGCCCGGACTGAAAACCACGGCACAGCGCTCTATGGCATGGAGTCGCCGAGCGCGGCGCGTCCCTGCGGCGTGAGGAACGGCGCCACCTTCGCATACGGCACCTTGAAATCCTGCTCGCAGCCACTGCCATAGGCTTCTTCCCAGAAGCGCACGCCCGTGTCCGTCAGGCTCAGGTGGTAGTAGCCGTGGCCCTGGTAATCGCCCTTGCACTCCTGGTCGATCGCCGCGCCCTTGAACAGCATGGTTTTCAGCTTGGCCGGCAGGGCGCTCATGTCGTGGCTGCCGGCGTCCGATTTGCCGCCGAACCATTGCCACACATCGACCTCCTTGCCCGTCTGCAGATCCCAGGTGCGGAACTGGTTGCTGATGCCATTGCGGCCCATGCCGGCGGCCCAGCGGTAAAAGCTGACCGTCACATGGCGCGCGGACCAGAAGGTCGGTTCCGCATGCACCTCGTCTTCCATCACGCGGCCATCCATGCCGAGAAAATTGCGGCGCTGCTCGAAGTACTCGGCCAGGTCCGCCTTGTTTTTCGGCAGGAGCGCGCGCAGCTGGCGATTGACGCTGGCGATTGCAGGCGCGGTTGGCGTGAGCAGTTCGACCGTCACCTGGTCGGCAAGGCGCAGGCTGCGGAAGGTGCGGTCCTTGCGGTCCTTGAACAGCATGGCGCGGCTGGTGACCAACCTGGGAAAATCCTCCAGCGCGGCGTTGTAGGCGCTGCTGGCGCAGGGCTGCTCCTCGCCGGCCGGCGGGCGTACCAGCCGCAGCTGGAGCGGCAGGGTCTTGCCGTTTTTGGGATGGCGCCAGGTGCCGGCCAGCTGGCCGTCCTTTGCCGGCGCCAGTTGCCAGCTGCCAGTCTTGTCGTCGCCATCCGTCACCTCCACCCACGGCGTCTCGCCCCTGGTCTGCAGCAGGCCGATCGGCGTCTTGTGGCGCGCGTAGTAGTAATTGCCCCGGTTGTCGAATTTGCTGGGCAGGTTGAAGCAGGCGGTGATTTCGGTGTTCCCCAGCTTGCCCTGCCAGACGCCGGCCAGCTGGCCGTTGTCGGCAGGTGTGCCTGCCTGCGCCAGTGCGGGCAGGCAGGCCAGTAAAAATGTCAGTCGGCGCATCGCTTGTTCCATCGAAGAAGATGGGGGATTCTACAATGGCCGCACCGACTTGTTCCTTACTCTTGCGCCACCCTGGCCATCGCCGGCGCCAGGTAGGCTATCATCTGCGGCGTGACAAAGCTGCCTTGCAGCAGACGCCGTTCCTGCTGGTGCGCCTGGCGAAATTTCAGCTGCGTGGCGGGGTCCTTGCCCGCATACGACTGGAACAGCTCACGCCATTGCCGCGCCAGTGCCAGCACCGCCGGATCGTCGGCCGGCGTATGGCTGTCGATGGCCGCGCGCACGGCGGCGATCAATTCCGGCCATTCGCCGGACCGCTTGCCGTAGTTGGCCTGCAAATACGCGTATTCGGCGTCGTCGAGAAAAGGGCGGTACAGCGCGATGCGCGAGGCGCCAAACGCCCCCGTCACGAACCGCATCAGTTCCGCATCGATGCCGGTTCTGGCCTGCATGCCCGGCTCCTGCCCGTGCATGGTATTCAAGCGCGCAAACAGGCCGGGGTGGGCGCTGGTGTCACGCACCAGCTTGACCATCCATTCGGTGCCCAGCGACTGCGCGTCAAGCGAGGTGGATGCCGCACCCGCATCCATCAGCGCCCGCACGCGCGACACCAGCACCTGCCATTCCTGTTCCACTGCCGTGTCGGACAGCATCGGCATTTGCCGCACCTCTTCCTGCGTAAAGTATTTGTCGATCATGTTCATCTGCTCCATCGTGGTCAGCCATTCGGCCAGTTCCGGTTCCTGTCCCTGTTCCAGCTGCGCTTGCAGCACCAGCAGGCGCGTGCGCAGGCGGCTTGCCTGCGCCAGTTGCTGGTCCAGCATGGCGATCTGCCTGGCCACGATGCCGGAGAGGGGCAGGTCGGACCTGGCCAGTGAGTTTGCGATCTCGGCCAGCGACAGCCCGAACCGGCGCAGCGCCATGATCCGGTGCAGCCGGTCCATGTCGCCATGCTGGTACAGGCGGTAGCCAGCCTGCGTGCGCGCCGAAGGCGAGAGCAGGCCGATGCTGTCGTAGTGGTGCAGGGTGCGCACGGTCAGGCCGGTCAGCCTGGCCAGCTCGCCTATTTTCAACAGCATCGTCTTCTCCTGGTCTTCGTTGCGTATATCCACGATGGCGCCTGACGCTACGTCAGGGTCAAGCAGGAATGTAGCAGAGGACGAAAAAAAACTGCAAAAAAGAATCCGTTGACCTTCATTTTTTTGTACGGTATATTTATAAAACCGAACAACGGCTGCAGTACGACAGGCGCGTTCGGGCCACATGGCATTACGGAACAATCGTTGTGCGGCGCAGCAAGAAGCGCCATCGGCAGGACTGGAAAGACAATCCGCGCAGACGGATTTTTTTCACAGTTGGTTTGTACGTTAAATATAATATGCCACCGGCAACGACCGGATGGCGAGAGAGACGACCATGATGAAAAGTATCGTTTGCGATACGCCGGGCAGCTTGCGCATGGAGCAGCGGCCCGTGCCTGTCCCCGCCGGCGACGAAGTACTGGTACGCATACGCCGCATCGGCATCTGCGGCACCGACATGCATATCTTCCGCGGCACCCAGCCCTTCCTCAGCTATCCGCGCGTGATGGGCCATGAATTGTCCGGCCATATTGAAAGCGCGCCAGCTGGTTCGCGCCTCGCCGCCGGCGACCAGGTCTACGTGATGCCCTACCTGTCCTGCGGCACCTGCGTGGCCTGCCGCCAGGGCAAGACCAACTGCTGCACCCGCATCGAAGTGCTGGGCGTGCACCGCGACGGCGGCATGACCGAATACCTGGCGCTGCCGGAACGCTTTGTCTTCAAGACCGAAGGCATTTCGCTCGACGACGCGGCCATGATCGAGTTCCTCGCCATCGGCGCGCACGCCGTCAAGCGCGGCGCGGTCGACGCCAACAAGCGCGTGCTGGTGGTGGGCGCCGGCCCGATCGGCATGGCCGTGATGCTGTTTTCGTCCTTGAAAGGGGCCGAGGTGACGGTGCTCGATGGCCGCGCCGACCGCCTGCAGTTCTGCCGCGACGCGCTGGGCATCACGCGCACGGTGCAGCTGGGCGACGGCGACAAGGAGCAAATGTCGAACGCCACCGAGGGCGAGTTCTTTGACGTGGTATTCGACGCCACCGGCAATATCGCCGCCATGGAACGGGGGCTGGAATTCGTCGCCCACGGCGGATCGTATGTACTGGTGTCCATCGTGCGCGACCGCCTGTCGTTTTCCGACCCCGAATTCCACAAGCGCGAAACCACCTTGCTGGGCAGCCGCAACGCCACCGTCGATGATTTCGAGGAAGTGGTGGCGGCCATGAAGGCGGGCAAAGTACCGACCGCGCTGCTCAATACGCACCGCACCACGCTCGACGAATTCACGAACGTGCTGGAAGACTGGATGCAGCCGTCGGCGGGCGTCATCAAGGCCATCGTCGAGGTCTGAGATGACAGCTAACCCGACTCTCCAACACAATCCCATCCTGCAGTTCGGCACCAGCCGCTTCCTGCAGGCGCATGCCGACCTGTTTGTCAGCGAGGCGGCGCAAGCTAACCAGGCACTGGGCAATATCACCATCGTGCAAACGACGAACAGCGCGCAGGGCGCGGCGCGGGTGGCGGCGTTTCGCCAGGCCGGCGGCTATCCGGTGCGCATCCGCGGCTGGCAGGACGGCGCCGAAGTCGACGACGAGCGCCGCGTGCACGCCGTCACGCAAGCCTGGCAGACTGGCAGCGACTGGCCGCAAGTGCGTGCGGCGGCCGTGGCCGCGCGCGTGATCCTGTCCAATACGGGCGACACGGGCTACCAATTATCCGAATCCGACCATGCCGGCCTGCTCGATGGCGAGGTGGCGCCGCACAGCTTTCCCGCCAAGTTGCTGGTGCTGCTGCATGGCCGCTATCTGGCCGGCGCGGCGCCCATCACGATTTACCCGTGCGAACTGGTGGTCGACAATGGCACCGTGCTGCGCGAACTGCTCGTCAGTCTGGCGCGCCAGTGGCAGCTGGCCGCCGCCTTTATCGCCTACCTGGAGACGGGCTGCGTGTGGATCAATTCCCTGGTCGACCGCATCGTCTCGGAACCGATAGAGCCGATCGGCGCCGTGGCCGAACCGTATGCGCTGTGGGCCATCGAAGCGCAACCGGGCATGGTGCTGCCGTGCAGCCACCCGCAACTGGTGGTCACCGCCAGCCTGCGCGAGTACGAGCAGCGCAAGTTATTCCTGCTGAACCTGGGCCATACCTACCTGGCGCAGCTGTGGCTGGATAGGGGCAGTCCGGCGTCGATGACGGTACGGGAAGCGATGCAGGATGGCGCCATGCTGGCCGCGCTCGACGCGCTGTGGCAGGACGAAGTGCTGCCCGTGTTTGCCGCCATGGGCGCGCGCGAAGGCGAGGCCGCCGCTGCTTACCTGGAACAGGTGAAAGAACGCTTCAATAACCCCTTCCTGGCGCACCGCCTGGCCGATATCGCGCAGAACCATGGCGAGAAAATCCGCCGCCGCATGGCGCCCGTGGTGACGCTGGCGCAGCAGCTGTGCCCGACGCTGGCCCAGCCGCAGCTGCGCGCCTTGCTGGCGACGGGAGTCCAACAATGATGATCCCGTCCGCCTGCCGACCCAACCCGATATCGACTAAAATGGCCCACTCTCCCACTTTCCCTGTCGCCGACATAGCGAGCACCCCCATCCATGTCAAAACCGGCCACCGTCTTCAAGCGCAGTACCAATCTGCTGTTGCAATTTCTCGCCGAGAATGTCGCAGTGGGCGAGATGCTGCCGACGGAGCAGTTTCTGACCACCATCTGCCAGGGCAGCCGCACGGCGATCCGCAGCGCGATTGCGTATCTGTCGACGCGGCGGCTGATCAGCAGTCCGGCCGAACGGCGGCTGCTGAGGAAGCCGATACCGGGCGATTACTTCGATATCGCCGAGCTGCAATCGGGCGCGGAGCGCATCCAGCAGGTGCTGATGGAGCGCGTCTACCAGCGCGACATGCCGCCGGGCGCCGAGTTTTCGGAAGCGGAGCTGGCGCGCGAGGCGGGCGCCAGTACCGTCAGCGTGCGCGAATTCCTGATCGGTTTTTCGCGCTTCGGCCTGATCGAAAAGAAGCCGCGCGGCGGCTGGCGCCTGTGCGCCTTCGACAGATCCTTCGCCACCGAGCTGGCGGACATGCGGCGCATGTTCGAGATGGCGGCCGTGGAGCATTTTGCCCACTTGCCGCACGGCGATCCGGCGTATGCGGAACTGGCGCGGCTGATCAAACAGCACGAGAAGCTGGCGGCCAAGATCGACACGCGCCACAATGCCTTTCCGGCGCTGGACCGCGAGTTCCACACCTTTTTGATCGGCCTGTTGAACAACCGCTTCGCGCAGGGCTTCTACGATATCGTCTCGTTCGTGTTTCACTATCACTACCAGTGGGACAAGGGCGAGGAAAAGGGCCGCAACCAGTACGCGGTGCAGGAACACCTGGCGATTTTGCGGGCCCTGGCCGAGCACGACATACCGAAGGCGCTCGAGTGCATGAAGTCGCACCTCAATTCCTCGCGCAGCACCATGCTGTCGTCGATCGGCACGCGCGAAAAACTGACGCAGTCGTAAGCATCAATGCCGGGGAGGGCGCGCAATGAGCCACGCTACTCCAGTCTCCAGCCTGCTGCTGATGTCGCCCGAGGACAACTGCATGATCGCGCGCACCGCGCTGGCCCAGGGCGATATCGTCACCATCGACGGCGTGCCGGTCACCTTGACGCAAAACATCCTGATCGGCCACAAGGTGGCGCGCCGCGCGCTGGCCGTGGGCGACAAGGTGCTGCGCTATGGCGCGCTGATCGGCAGCATCACGGCCCCCGTCGCCATCGGTGAGCATATCCATACGCACAACCTGGAAAGCGATTACATCCCCACGTTTACCCTGGGCCAGGACGGCCACCATTTCCTGGACAAGGACGCCAAACAATGAACGCTCCAACGACAACTCCCGCCTTGTCAGGTTACCTGCGCGCCGACGGCCGCAAGGGCATCCGCAATATCGTGGTGGTGGCCTATATGGTCGAATGCGCCCACCACGTGGCGCGCCTGATGGTCAACGCCTTTCCCGGCCAGCCGGTGCACCTGATCGGCTTCACGGGCTGCTTCCCGAACGAATACGCGGACCAGGTGATGCGCCGCCTGCTGACGCACCCGAACGTGGGCGCCGTGCTGCTGGTGTCGCTCGGCTGCGAAGGCTTCAACAAATATGGTTTGTCGAGCGCGGTGGCCGACAGCGACCGTCCCGTGCACACGATTACCATCCAGGAAAACAGCGGCACCCGCCCCAGCGTCGCCAGCGGGGTCGAGTGGATCAGCTGGGCGCTTGAAAATTTGGCGCATCAAGAGCGCGTGCCGATGGCCATCAATGAACTGGTGGTGGCCACCATCTGCGGCGGCTCCGACAGCACCAGCGGCATCAGCGCCAACCCGGCCGTCGGCGTGGCCTTCGATACGCTGATCGCGGCGGGCAGCCCCTGCATCTTTGAAGAGACGGGCGAACTGGTGGGCTGCGAATACCATATGCAGCGGCGCGCCGTCAGCCCGGCCCTGGGCAATGCCATCGTCGAAACCGTGGCCAAGGCCGCGCGCTACTACACCATCATGGGCCACGGCAGCTTCTCGCCGGGCAATGCAGATGGCGGCCTGACCACGCAAGAGGAAAAGTCGCTGGGCGCCTACGCCAAGAGCGGTTCCTCGCCCATCGTCGGCATATTGAAACCGGGCGACCAGCCGGCCGGCGGCGGCCTGTACCTGCTCGACGTGGTGCCGGACGGCGAGCCGCGCTTCGGCTTCCCGAACGTGTCCGACAACGCGGAGATCGTCGAACTGATTTCCTGCGGCGCCCATATCACCCTGTTTACTACCGGCCGCGGCTCGGTGGTCGGCTCGGCGATTTCGCCCGTGATCAAGGTGTGCGCCAATCCGCAAACCTTCGAGCGCCTGTCCGACGACATGGATGTCAATGCGGGCAAGATACTGACGGGCGAAGCGAGCCTGGAAGAAGTGGGCGCCGAAATCGTCGCCGCCGTGCTGGACGTGGCCAACGGCGCACCGAGCCGCTCGGAAGACCTGGGCCACCAGGAATTCGTGCTGACCTATAAACAATTCGACGCGGTGGGGCCAGGCTGTTTCCCGCTGCGCGCTGCCTGAGGACATGTTGATGGACGTTACACGACGCTTGATGCTGCCACGTGGCGGTTTATCACTTCCCTGTATCGGCATGGGCTGCGCACCGCTCGGTGGCCTGTATCAGCCCATCAGCGACGCGCAGGCTCGCAGTACCCTCGATGGCGCCTGGGATGCCGGCGTGCGCTTTTTCGACACGGCGCCCTACTATGGCTATACCCAGTCCGAACACCGCCTGGGAGCGGCGCTGCGCGAGCGGCCTCGCGACGAATTCGTGGTCAGCACCAAGGTGGGCCGGCTGCTGCGGCCCGACGCTTCCGTGCGTCCCGGCGACGACGGCTTTGCCTCGCCGCTGCCGTTCCGCCCGCAGTACGACTACACCTATGACGGCGTGCTGCGCTCGCACGAGGACAGCCTGCAGCGCCTGGGGCTGGCACGCATCGACATTCTGTTCGTGCACGATATCGGCAGTGTCACGCATGGCGAACGCGATGACCATTACTGGCGCCAGCTGACCAGCGGCGGCGGCTTTCGCGCGCTCGACCAGCTGCGCGCCAGCGGCCAGATAAAAGCCGTGGGCCTCGGCGTCAACGAATGCGAGATCGTGCTGCGCGCGATGGGTGAATTCGACCTCGACTGCACCCTGCTGGCCGGCCGCTATACCTTATTGGAGCAGGCCTCGCTGTCGCCGCTGCTGGACCTGTGCGTGGAACGCGGCAACGCCATCGTGATAGGCGGCCCGTTCAATTCGGGCGTCCTGGCAGGCAATGGCAAGTTCAATTACGCCGATGCGCCGTCCGAGATCCTGCAGCGCGTGGCGCAGCTGGACGCCATCTGCCGCGAATTCAATGTGCCTTTGCCGGCGGCCGCACTGCAGTTCCCGCTGGCCCATCCGGCCGTGGCGTCCTGCATACCCGGCGGCCAGGACCTGGCGCAGCTGCGGCAGAACCTGGACTGGTTCGCCACGCCTCTGCCCGCCGCCCTGTGGACGGCATTGCAGGGCGCGGGCCTGATCGATGCGCGCGCACCGGTGCCAAAGGGAGCCGCATGATGCGCATCGACGCCCATCAGCATTTCTGGCAGCTGGCCGCGCGCGCCGGTGGCTGGCCGCCCCCATCGCTGGCAGCGATTTATCGCGATTTTGCGCCCGCCGACCTGGCACCGCTGCTGGCCGAACATGGCGTGCAGGGCACGGTGCTGGTGCAGTCCCTGCCATCGGAAGACGATACGCAGTGGCTGCTGGCGTTGGCCGACCGCGCCGATTTTATCCGTGCCGTGGTGGGCTGGACCGATCTGCTGGCGCTTGATGCGCCGGTGGCGATTGCCCGCCTGGCGTTGCACAAGAAGCTGAAAGGCCTGCGGCCGATGCTGCAGGATCTGGACGACGACCGGTGGATCACCAACCCCGCGCTGGCGCCGGCCTTATCGGCCATGGTCGAACACGGCTTGCGTCTTGACGCGCTGGTGCTGCCGCCCCATCTGCCCGCGCTGCTGCAATGCGCGCGTGCTTGGCCGGGGCTGGCCATCGTGATCGACCATGCGGCCAAGCCGCCGATAGCCGACGCCGCCTTTGGCCAATGGCGCGAACATATGGCGCAGCTGGCCGCGCTGCCGAACGTGCATTGCAAGCTGTCGGGACTGGTGACGGAAGCCAAAGCCGATTGGACGGTCGAGGACCTGCGTCCGTATGCCGATCATGTGCTCAGTGTCTTTGGCGCGCAGCGCGTGATCTGGGGCAGCGACTGGCCCGTGGTGGACCTGGCCGGCGGCTATGGCGCCTGGCTGGACGCCAGCGTAACCTTGCTGGCGCACCTGGGGCAGCAGGACCGCAACGATATTTTCGGTCTCAATGCACGCCGCTTTTACAGTCTCGCTTAGGAACCGTCATGCAAAGAATGGGCATGGTCATCGGCATCGCGCCGGACCGCATCGCTGAGTACAAGACCTTGCACGCGGCCGTCTGGCCGCAGGTGCTGGAACGCCTCGCTGCGGCGAACGTGAGCAATTATTCGATCTTTCTGCGCGAGCCGGAAAACCTGTTGTTCGGTTACTGGGAATACCACGGCAAGGACTTCGGGGCTGACATGGCGGAGATCGCAAAGGACCCGGAAACGCAGCGCTGGTGGACCTTTTGCGCCCCGTGCCAGCTGCCGCTGGCCTCGCGCGCCGAGGGCGAGCACTGGTCGATGATGGAACACGTATTTCATATGGCATAAGCCTAAAAAAAATAGGAGACAGAAATGACCGCCAGACTACAAGGCAAAACCGCACTACTCACCGCCGCCGGCCAGGGCATAGGCCGCGCCACGGCCGAAGCCTTCGTGCGCGAAGGCGCGACCGTGATCGCCACCGATATCAACCAGGCCCAGCTCGACGCCTTGAAAGAAGCGACCGGCTGCACCGTGCGCCTGCTGGACGTCACCGACGGCGCCGCCATCACCGCGCTGGTGAACGAGGTCGGCCCCGTCGATATCCTGTTCAACTGCGCCGGCTTCGTCGACGGCGGCACCATCCTCGACTGCGACGACGCGGCCTGGGACCGCTCGTTCGAGATCAACGCCCGTTCCATGTACCGGCTGATGCGCGCCGTGCTGCCCGGCATGCTGGCCAAGGGCGCCGGCTCCATCGTCAATATGTCGTCGGTGGCGTCCAGCGTGAAAGGCGCGCCGAACCGTTTTATCTATGGCACCTCGAAGGCAGCCGTGGTGGGCATGACCAAATCGGTGGCGGCGGACTTTGTCACGCGCGGCATCCGCTGCAACGCGATCTGCCCCGGCACCATCGAGTCGCCATCGCTGAAGGACCGCATCGCCGCGCAGGCCGCAGCAACAGGCGTCAGCGTCGCCGACGTGCAGGCCGCCTTTGTCGCGCGCCAGCCGATGGGGCGCGTGGGCAAGGCCGATGAAATCGCCGCGCTGGCCGTCTACCTGGCTTCCGACGAATCCGCCTTCACCACCGGCATGGTCCACGTCATCGACGGCGGTTGGTCCAATTAATCACTACAACAACGAGAGACACACATGAAACTGATGCGTTATGGCGCCAAGGGCGCTGAAAAACCGGCACTGATCGATGCGAATGGCGCCGTGCGCGACCTGTCCGGCGTGCTGTCCGATATTACCGGCGCCACCCTGAGCAAAGATAATCTGGCTACCCTGGCCGCCGTCGATATCGCCAGCCTGCCGGTGGTTGAAAATCCGGGCCGTATCGCGCCGCCATGGCAGGGCGTGGGCAAGTTCCTGTGCGTGGGCCTGAACTACGCCGACCATGCGGCCGAATCGGGCATGGCCGTGCCAGCCGAACCGGTGCTGTTCATGAAGGCCACCAGCGCCGTGATCGGCGCCAACGACGCGGTGGTGATGCCGCAGGACTCAAAAAAGAGCGACTGGGAAGTGGAACTGGGCGTGGTGATCGGCACCACCGCGCGCTATGTGTCGGAAGCGGACGCGCTGTCGCACGTGGCCGGCTATTGCGTGGTGAACGATTTGTCCGAACGCGAATACCAGCTGGAGCGCGGCGGCCAATGGGACAAGGGCAAGGGCTGCGATACCTTCGGCCCGATCGGCCCCTGGCTGGTGACCGCCGACGAAGTGGCGGACCCGCAGAACCTGGGCCTGTGGCTGGAAGTCAATGGCAAGCGCGTCCAGGACGGCAATACGAAAACCATGGTGTTCGGCGTGGCCAACCTGGTCAGTTATATCAGCCGCTTCATGACCCTGTACCCGGGCGACATCATCAGCACCGGCACGCCGCCGGGCGTGGGCATGGGCCAGAAACCGGCTGCCGTGTATCTGAAACCGGGCGACACCATGCGCCTGGGGATTACCGGCCTCGGTGAACAGCAGCAGACCGTGCATGCGTGGAATCCGGAACTGATCGACGGCTGATACCGCAGTACCTGACTGGCGCGCCACCAAGAATGCCTAGACATCGGCGCGCCGGCTTATAGCAGTGGAGTGGAGGAGACACACCATGAATCAATCCGAAGAGATACTGGCGCTCAATTGCGTCAGCAAACGCTTTCCCGGCGTGCTGGCGCTCGATAACGTCAGCTTCAGTTTGCGCAAGGGCGAAGCGCATGCGCTGTGCGGCGAAAACGGCGCCGGCAAGTCCACCCTCATGAAAGTGATGAGCGGCGTGTACCAGGCCGACGAGGGGGAACTGGTCTACAAGGGCAAGGTGTGCAGTTTTGGCAGCAGCGTCGACGCGGAAGCGGCCGGCATCGCCATCATCCACCAGGAACTCAATTTGATCCCGCACCTGAGCGTGGCCGAGAATATCTTCCTGGCGCGGGAACCGGTGCGCGGCTTTTTCATCGACCGCAAGAAGATGCGCCTTGATGCGCAGGCGCTGCTGGACCGCCTCAAGCTGCGCATCGATCCGCGCCAGCTGGTGAAAAACCTGTCCTGTGCGCAGCAGCAGATGGTGGAAATCGCCAAGGCGCTGTCGCTGAACACGGAAGTGCTGATCATGGACGAGCCCACGTCCTCGCTGACGGAAAGCGAAACGGGCCAGCTGTTCGAGATCATCAATGAACTGAAACGCAATGGCGTGAGCGTGGTGTATATCTCGCACCGGCTGGAAGAAATGCAGCACATTATCGACCGCGTGACGGTGCTGCGCGACGGAAAATTCGTCAGCACCGATGACTTTCATGCGATCTCGCTCGACGCCATTGTGGCAAAAATGGTCGGCCGCACCCTTGATGAAAAATTCCCCGAGCGCGTGTCGACACCGACCAGCGACGTGCTGCTGCGCGCGACGGATTTGCACCGCAAGGACGTGTTCGGCCCGCTCAGTTTTGACTTGCGGCGCGGCGAAATTCTCGGCTTTTCGGGGCTGATGGGGGCAGGGCGCACGGAAGTGGCGCGCGCCATCTTCGGCGCCGATCCGCTCACCAGCGGCGCGATCCACCTGGGCGACACGGAAGTCGTGATCGACTCGCCGATCGACGCCATCGATCACGGCATCGCCTACCTGTCCGAAGACCGCAAGAGCCATGGCCTGGCGATCCGCATGTCGGTGGCGGCCAACCTGACCTTGACCAATGTGTCGGCGCTGTCGAACCGCTTCGGCTTTATCGACTTTGCCAAGGAGGAAGCGGTCGCCAAAAAGTATATCGCCGCGCTGGGCATCAAGACGCCGACCTCGAAGCAGATCGCGCGCAATCTGTCGGGCGGCAACCAGCAGAAGATCGTCATCAGCAAATGGTTGTACCGCGAATCGAAAATCATCTTCTTCGATGAACCGACGCGTGGCATCGACGTGGGCGCCAAGTTCGCCATCTACCAGCTGCTCGACAAGCTGGCCTCGGAGGGCATCGGCGTGGTGCTGATCACCTCCGAGCTGCCCGAGATCATGGGCATGACGGACAGGGTTGCCGTGTTCCACGAAGGGCGCATCAGCGGCATCGTCAACACGCGCGAGTCGTCGCAGGAAGAGATCATGCATCTCGCATCGGGCCGCGTGGCAAGCCCCACTGCGGGACAGGCAGCACTCCATTAATCAGAAAGCTGGACAAAAAAAAATGAATAAAGAACTGATCCAAAAATTTGCCGCGCTGGGCAGCCTGTCCTTGCTGCTGCTGGTGTTTTCGCTGACCAGCGATGCCTTTTTCTCGGTCAGCAATGGCATGAGCGTGGCGCTGCAGGTGACCTCGATTGCGTATCTCGGCATTGCCGCCACCTGCGTCATCATCACCGGCGGCATTGACCTCAGTTCCGGCTCGGTGCTGGCGCTGGCCGGCGTGGCCGCGGCGCTGCTGGTGAAAAGCGGCATTCCGGTGCCGGTCGCCATGTTGGGCGGCATCGTGGTGGGCGCCATGTGCGGCGCCGTCAACGGCTTCTGCATCACGCAACTGAAACTGCCGCCATTCATTGCCACCCTGGGCATGATGCTGATCGCCCGTGGCCTGGCCTTGCAGGTGACCGGTGCACGGGCAATCTCCGGCCTGGGCGAGTCGTTCGGCGAACTGGGTAACGGCGTATTGTGGCGCATCGAGCGCGACACGGGCGGCACCTTTCCCGAAGTCGTCTTCCCCGGCATTCCGTATCCGGTGGTGCTGATGGTGGTGATCGCAGTGGCCGTGTCCATCATGCTCAGCCGCACCACCTTTGGCCGCCATATCTATGCGGTTGGTTCCAACGCCGAAGCGGCGCGCCTGTCGGGCGTCAAGGTGGGCCGCGTCACGCTGCTGGTGTACACCCTGTCCGGCGCCCTGTCGGGCCTGACCGGTTGCGTGCTGATGTCGCGGCTGGTGACGGCGCAGCCGAACGAAGGCGTGATGTATGAACTCGATGCGATCGCCAGCGCCGTGATCGGCGGCGCTTCGCTGATCGGCGGCATCGGCACCATTTCCGGCACCGTCATCGGCTCCTTCGTGATCGGCATTTTGCGCAATGGCCTGAACATGAATGGCGTATCGAGTTTTATCCAGCAAATCATTATCGGACTGGTCATTCTGCTGACCGTCTGGATCGATCAGAAGCGCAACCGCGCCTGAAGCAGCACTGTTAGTGAGTTAGTGAGTTAGTGAGACCTGAAGTCATATCCATTAAATCTATAATTAAACGAGGACGACAATGAAAACCATCAAAGCCATGTCGCTCGGTCTGGTGACCGCAGCATTTGCCCTGAGCACCAGCGCCGCATTCGCCGCGCCGAAAGAGATCGCCGTGATCGTCAAGACGACGAACTCGAACTACTGGCAGAACGTCAAAAAGGGCGCAACCGCCAGCGCGGCCGACGCCAAGGGCTACAGCCTGACCTTCCAGGGTCCGGCCTCGGAGTCCGCCATTGCCGACCAGGTCAGCATGGTGGAAAACGCCGTCACCCGCAAAGTGGCCGGCATCGTGCTGGCCGCATCGGACCCGGACGCGCTGGTGCCGGCCCTGAAAAAAGCGTGGGAAGCGAAGATTCCCGTGGTGCTGATCGATTCCCTGGTGGCCGACAGCGGCAAGCGTTACTACCAATCGTTCCTGTCGACCGACAATGAAGCGGCCGGCGAGGCCAGCGCCAAGGCGCTGATTTCGCAAGTGGGCAAGACCGGCAAGATCGCCGTGATGTCGTATGTGGCCGGCGCCGGTTCCGAGACGGGCCGCGTGGGCGGCTTCAAGCGCTATATCGAAAAGAACTCGCAGCTGCAGATCGTCGGCACCTATTATTCGCAATCGCAGATGGCCACCGCGCTGAACCAGACCACCGACGTGCTGGCCTCGAATCCTGACCTGAAAGGCATCTTCGGCGCCAACGAACCGACGGCCGTCGGCATGGGCCGCGCGCTTGCGCAGGCGGGCAAGGCCGGCAAGGTGATCGGCGTGGGCTTTGACGGCAATGAAGACCTGAAAAACTTCGTCAAGGACGGCACCCTGTATGCGACCGCCGTGCAGGGCTCCTACTCGATGGGCGCGCTGGGCGTGAAAACCATCGTCAGCCTGATCGAAGGCAAGAAGGTCGACCCGTTCGTCAACACCGGCGTGGTGATCGTCACCAAGGCCAATGTCGACCTGCCGGAAGCGAAGAACGTGCTGTATTGATCTTCAGCTGATGTGCAAACGCTGCTTCAGTTCCTGCAGCAGCGTGCCGGTCTTGATGGTCAGCTGGCGCGCCAGCGGCCACGCCAGGTAGAGCGGCAAGCCTGGCGTGGCGTAATCAGGCAGTACTTCGACGATGGCGCCGCTGGCCAAATGCTCCTGCACCAGCCACGTCGCCTGCTGCGCGATGCCCAGGCCTGCCAGTACGGCGGCCGTCTGCGCTTCGGCGTCGCCCACGATCAAACGCGGCGTTACCACGCGCCGCTCCACGCCAGTTTCTTCCACAAACAGCCACGGCGCCGCCGTGCCGTCACCACGGCCGTAGGCGATGCAGTCATGCTGTTCCAGTTCCTGTATATCTTTCGGCGTGCCACGCCGCGCCAGGTAGGCGGGCGCCGCGCAAAAGATCAGCCGTTCCTCGCCCAGCTGCATCTGGCCCAGCGCGGCCGGCCACTGGCCTGGTGCGCCGATGCGCACGGCGATATCGATGCGCTCTTCGAACAGGTCGACAAAGCGGTCGCTGAAGGCGATCGACGGCTGCAGCCGCGGATATTTTTCGCACAGGTCGATCAGCGCCGGCATCACGCGCATGCGCCCGTAGGACGCCGGCACGCCGATGCGCACCGTGCCCGCCAGTTCGCCTTCCTGCTCGGCCAGCACGTTTTCCGCGTCGGCCAGTTCCTGCAGCACGCGCTTGCAGGTGGCGTAATAGGCGTGGCCCGCGCTGCTCAGCTTCAAACGCCGCGTGCTGCGCTCGAACAGGATCACGCCCAGCCGTTCCTCCAGCCGCGCCACACTCTTGCTGACGGCCGAGCTGGTCAGGTGCAGCCGCTCGGCGGCTTTGGTAAAACTGCCGGCGTCGGCGGTGGCAAGAAAAGGAGCGATGCCTTTCAGATGGTCGGACATGATTGCAGAATATTTTTCATGAATAAGCTGAAATACTATCGCGGATAAGAAATTCTGTCCGATATATGATGGATTTTTATTCTGGAGAGCGTTATGAACAAGCATGCATTGATTATCGGCGCCAGCGGCGTTATCGGCAGCAACCTGGCGACACACCTGCTGGCGCAAGGCTGGAAAGTGACCGGCGTCTCGCGCGGCCGCACACCCGTACCAAGCGGTTGCGTTTCCCTGCAGCTGGACGCCACCGATGCGGCGGCCGTGGCAAGTGGCCTGGCCGGTATCGACGCCAGTCATGTGTTCTTCACGGCCTGGGCGCGCCAGGAAAATGAAAAGGAAAATATCCGCGTCAACGGCGCCATGGTCGCCAATGTACTGGCCGCCTTGGGGCCGCATGGGCACCTGCGTCACGCCGCGCTGGTGACGGGCCTGAAGCACTACCTGGGACCGTTCGACGCGTATGGCAAAGGCAGTGTGCCCGTCACGCCGTTCCGCGAAGAGCAGGGCCGCCAGGATGTCGAGAATTTCTACTACGAGCAGGAAGACCGCCTGTTCGAGGCGGCCGAAAAATATGGTTTTAACTGGAGCGTGCATCGCCCGCACACCATTATCGGCTACGCGCTGGGCAACGCCATGAACATGGGGTTGACGCTGGCCGTGTATGCGACTCTGTGCAAGGCCAGCGGCCAGCCGTTCGTGTTTCCGGGTTCGTCGGCGCAGTGGAACGGCCTGTCCGACATGACCGACGCGGGCCAGATCGCGCGCCAGCTGGCGTGGGCGGCGCAGAGTCCGGCGGCAGCCAACCAGGACTTCAATATCGTCAATGGCGACGTGTTCCGCTGGAAGTGGCTGTGGCCGCGCCTGGCGGCGTACTTTGGCGTGGAAGCGGCCGAGCTGCCCGATACCATCTCGCCACTGGCCGGCCGCATGGACGGCGCAGCCGAACAATGGCGCGCCATCGCGCAGCAGCATGGCCTGGTGGAGGCGGATGTGGGGCGCCTGGCTTCATGGTGGCATACCGACGCCGACCTGGGCCGGCCGATGGAAGTGATGACCGACATGAGCAAGAGCCGCAAGGCGGGTTTCCTCGATTACCAGGATACGCCGGAGGCGTTTTTCACGTTGTTTGACCGCTTGAAGGCGGAGCGGGTGATACCGTCTTAAAAGGGCGCAGACAGGTCGCGTAGGTCGGATTAGCGCGTAGCGCGTAATCCGACCTTGTATTATTCCTCTCATGCGGTTGGTGGTGTTGCGAACAACATCGACCGCTGTCAAAATTCTTGGT
>NZ_JAFCTQ010000033.1:0-64464 GCF_049896105.1 Janthinobacterium sp. PSPC3-1
TGCGACCTTGGACAGCAACGCGCTTCAATAGTGCCCGCGGGAGAGGTAAGCAGAATGTGCCGCCCTAGAAAAAAAGAGCGTCCGGGCGAAGACGACGCCTGCCGCACAACAACAGGAGACTTTCGATGTCCTGGTGATGGCGACCATGAGTGCCGGCAAATCGTCCTTTATCAATGCCCTGGTCGGACATGAGCTACTGCCGTCTGGAAATGAGGCGACGACGGCCTGCGTGACCAGCATCGAACACTGCAGCCGGGCAAAATATTTTCGTGGCACGAGCTACTCCCATGACGGAATTCGTATCGGCATGCAGAAGAACGCGTCGCTTGAGCAGGTCAGGAGCTGGAACGCGGACGAACAGGTAAAGCATATCCGTCTGTCCGGCAAGATCGGTACAGGCTATTCCCGCCGCGCTGCCAGGCTGGTACTGCACGATACGCCGGGGCCGAACAACAGCCAGGATCGGCGCCACGCCGAGGTGACGCTCGATGCGCTGCACACCATTCCTTTCAAGCTGCTGTGCTACGTGCTCGACGCCGGCCAGATGGGTACGCTGGATGACCAACAGTTGCTGGCGCAGTTGCGTGAACAGTTGGACCGGCATTCGGGCCATCGGCTGGTATTTATCCTGAACAAGATCGACCTGCTGGATCGCGAGCGTGGCGAGCTGGTCAGCAGCCATGTGGAAAAAGCCAGGCATTATCTGGAGCAATGCGGCTTTCAGCAGCCGATCATTGTGCCTACCATGTCCAGCCTTGCGCTGTATGCCAGAAAAGCCCTGAATGCCCAGACCTTGACGCGGACCGAACACAGCAGGCTAAAACACGCTCTCGACGACCTGGCCGTGGAGCAGGAGTGCCTGTTGCATGCCGCCGCCCTGCCCGATGCGCTCAAGTCGGGCGTGCGCAGACGCCAGGCCAAAGCGGGCAAGGCCGGCAACCGATCTGCCCGCCAGCCTCCCGCCGGGGATCTTGTGGCACTGCAGCAAGTGGTGCTGCGCAGCGGGATCAGAACCGTCGAGTTTCTCTTAAATCAACCTAACATCGCCGCGTGAGCCATGCATCATATTGAAATCATCCACAATCCCTTTATCGTCGACACCCGCTTCGTCATCAACGGCGAGCCGCCAGCCGACGGTTGCAAGCTGAGCAGCTACAAGGAATCGCGCCTGCAGCTCTGGATCGAAAAGCTGTTCGATGAATTGAGCATGCTGTTCAATGGCGACAGCAATTTCCATGTCGTATTCCATGGCGTGGAATCGGACTATGCGGACGTCGTCGAGGCAGCCAGCGTGGCAAGCGCGCGTGGCATGCAGATCGACGTCACATGGCAGGCGACGGAGGCGACCGAAAACCGTCTTGAGTCGATGCGCAGCCTGATGACCGAAGCGCGCGCCCATCCAAAATTCGATGCCTACATCGAAGAGGATGAGGAAATGAAAAAATGTTTCGAAGAAGCATTCAACGCGGATTTCGACGTGTATGTCGTGGCCACCATGTCTTCTGGCAAGTCGACGCTGATCAATGCCATGCTCGGCCACGATTTGCTGCCGGCAGCCAACGAAGCGACGACCGCAACGATCACTTCCATCGCTGACGACAAAGGACTGGCCGCATTTCGCGGCAGTCGCTATGACAAGCAGGGCCGGGAAGACGTTTTCCATGAGAACGTGACGCTTGACACCATCACTGACTGGAACAGGCGCGACGATACCATGAGAATTGCCATCCAGGGCGATATCCAGGCCGTCAAGCAACGTGACAACGTGCGGCTGGTACTGACCGACACGCCAGGCCCGAACAACAGCCAGGATCAGGATCACGAGCGCGTGACGATGAGCTTTGTGCAGGACTCGCGCCGCAATCCGCTGATCTTGTATGTGCTGAACGCCACCCAGCTGGGCACGAACGATGACAAGAATCTGCTCCGACTGGTGGCGGACGCCATGCGCAGAGGCGGCAAGCAAAGCAGGGACCGCTTCATCTTCGTCATCAACAAGATGGATGTCTTCGATCCGGAGAAGGGCGAAGACCTGCCGTCGGTGCTGACACGCGTGCGCAAATACCTGGGCGACAATGGCATACAGAATCCGCTCGTGTACCCGGTTTCGGCCAACCTGACCCGCCTGATCCGCAAGCCTGGCGACCGTCACTCCCGCAAGGAACGCGGCGACTACAACACCATGGCGGACCTGTTCAGCGAAGTGCCGAGCATGAACCTGCTGCAGTACATGCCGATCACGTCGCGCGTGACGCGCGCGCTGGAGGCGAGACAGCACTCGCCGCTGATGCTCAGCAGCGGCCTGCCAGCGGTCGAAGCCATGATCGACGAATATATCGACAAATACAACCTGCCGCATCGCGTGAAGCGCGTCTACGACGCGCTGTCCAAGGCGATTGACGTCGGCCTGAATGAAAGCCAGCTGATGTCGCAGCTGGAGCACGACGAAAAGGAACTGGCGTTCATCGAAGACGAGTTGCAGGACTTGCAGGCACGCCGCGCCAAAGGCTTCAATGCCGCGGCCTACAAGGACCAGATTGCGCGGGAAGGCTCGGTACTGCCACCAGGCACCGAATTGGCCCTGGCCAGGTTGCAGGCCGACAACGACAAGTTCATCAAGGAGGTCACCGAACAGTTGGTCGGTGTGACAACGCCGGAACTGGCCGAACAAAAAATGAACGAAACGGAAGAAAATCTGCGCTTCCATTTCAATACGCTGGTCAACCAGTACGAGTCGGAATTTGAAGACAGCCAGCAGGCGATCAAGCTGGACCTGGCCGCCCAGTACCAGCGTTATGTGACGGACCTGTTTGATGAATGCCGGAAGCTGGATCTGCCGGTGCTGGAAGGAATACGCAAGTCGGTTGCGGGCATTTCCCTCAATCTTGGCGTGGAAGACAATGAAATCAAGACGCGCAGGGTCGTGGTCGGCACGCGCGAGGTCAGCACCAGCAAATGGTACAAGCCGTGGACCTGGGGCGATACGGGGACAAGCAATATTTACGGCAATGAAGAATATATTGACCTGGCAGACCTGTGGAAAGAGCGCCAGACGCGTGTACGCGGGGAATTCTCGAAACTGGTCAAGAGCGCGCGCATGCGCATCGAAGTGGGCAAGGACAAGCTGATCGACCAGTTCCTGACTTTCATGACCCTGGAGTTCGATACAAAATTCGACGCCCTGCTCAATTCAATCGACCACAAACTGACCGACAAGAAAGCACGTGAAGCAGCATTGGCAGAAGCCCGGCAATTGCAGGAGTGGATCACTGCATTCAAGGCCAAACTCGATCAAGCCCTCGCCGTGTGAACTGACCATGACCATCGATACCAACAAACTCGCCACTGCCCGCAAGAGCTTCCTGGAAGCCATCAACAATCCGCAAACCGCTACCGCGCTGCTGCGCAACATGGCCGGCGAGCTCAGGACCGCGCAACCGGACCTGTTCATGCCGTATATCGCCGATGAAAATCGTGACGCGATCAGGCCGGAGCCCCTGCATTGGAACGATCAATATTTCAGCCAGCAAAAGAAGGTGGCAGAGAGAAATTTTTCCTTTGAGCGGCTGGAGCATCTGCTGCAGGTACGCGAACACTTTCGACAAGAGGGCCGCAAGGGGTTCGTGGCAAATGCGCAGCCAGCGCCGGCCGCTGCCCGCAGCGACAGCCATACTGGCTACACCCCTTCCGTCAACCTCAGGAAATTCGTGGAAGAAGGCGATTTGACCACCTTGCGCACCGCGCTGATCGTGGAACTCGAGGACAAGCGCCTCGACGCCGACACCTTGCGCGCCGCGCTGGCCTGGACCAGGACGCGTGTCACCGATTTGTGCGAACCGTACAGCGAAAAGGCTTTTGCCCGGGCCATCGTGCAGAACCGCGAACAATGGAGCGCAGACTATTACGGCCTGCAAGCGGTCTATCTCGACACCAATTTTTCCGAGGAACGCTTTCTGCATCTGATCGACGTACGTGAATATCTGCGCCGACAAAGTCCCATCAGCATGGCGCCGGATAGCAGGCCGGTCAAGAGCAGCAGTCCTGCGCCTGCCAGGGGACCGCGCCTGCACGATGAGCAGCCACGCCCGAGCCCGCAGCCACCCCGTCCGCAGCCAGTCCGTCACCGGCATGGTCTGTCGCCCGTGATGCTTACCGCACTGCTGATCGGTGGCGCGCTCGCTGCCGTGGTCATCCTGATACTCGCATTGAGAAAGTGAACATGACGTCGAACAATCTGACACTCCGCGCCGCCGAACAGATTCGTGAAAACGCCGCCCTGAATCTGCAGGCCGGGCGCACCCTCATCAATCGCAGCTACCTTGCAGAGTTGCAAGACTATCCGGTACAAGCTTTCGCCAGTGACGCCCTGCCCTTCCGGCGCGCCAGCGACCTGCGGCTGTTTCGCATTGAGCGCATTGTCCAGGGCAACAAGCAATCGGTTCTTGAAAGCACGACCGCCGCCTACACCACGCTGGGCGCGGCCGGCTACTCGATCTTCCTGTTCTTGCGCTCGAACGGCAGCGAAACCGATCTGTATATCGGCACCCGCGGCGAACCTGGCAAGGCGCTGGGCCAGAACTCCGGCGAACTGCTGCTCGAAACCTTCAAGGGACACTTTTCCGGCAGCTCCCTGCTGCCGCTGGCCGCGCGCGAAACCGACCATCTGCTCGACGGCTTGCTGGCGGAAAAAGCCAATCCGGCGGCCAGCATCACCGCCGTCACCGGCGTACCGGCCCTGTCGACGGATAACAGCGACCATTTCATGCAGGGCCTGGAGCGCTTCATCGATGCGGCAGAGCGGCGCGTGTACCAGGCGCTGATCCTGGCCGAACCGGTCTCGTCGCAGAACCTGGAACAGATCCGCATCGGCTATGAACAGGTGGCAACACAGCTGTCTCCGCTGCACAAGCTGTCGCTGTCATTCGGCGAGCAGGAAAGCGACAGCGTCGGCCTGAGCATCAGCCAGAGCATCAGCGCCTCGCTGGGGGAAAGCCTGGCCATGACGGAAACGCGCAGCCAGGCCCATACCGCCGGCACTTCGTCCACCACGACCAGGGGCAGCTCCGAGTCGTTCAGTGCAAAGACCGGAACGGCCAAGGCGGCGGCCATTATCGGCCCCTTGCTGGGCGGCGTGGGCGGCTCGGCATTCGGACCTATAGGGAGCATGGTCGGCGCCCAGCTTGGCTCCGCCATCGCCACCGCATTCGACAAGCAGCGTACCACCGGCACCAGCGAATCGCTGTCGACCGGCCACAGCGAGAGCGACACCATGTCCGAAGGCACGTCGACAGGCAAAACCACCTCCAGCACCACGACCAGCGGCAGCACCGACAGCCGCTCCTCGAACCGTACCACTGGCGCCAACCGCCAGGTGACGATCGAGACCACGGACAAGAGCATCGAACAATTGCTCGCCAAGATAGACCACCACCTGGCGCGCATCAACGAAGCAAAGACCTATGGCGGCTGGAACGCCGCCGCTTACTTCCTCGGCGACAGCACGGCATCGTCCGAAGCGCTGGCCAGCATTTTTTTGGGACTCATCCGTGGCCACAATTCCAGCCATGAAGATTTTGCGCTGACGACCTGGAATTCGGCAAAAAAGTCGGCGGTACTCGACTGGCTGGGAACGCTCAGCCATCCCCCGCTCCAGCATGCCCTGGCAAAGCAGTTACCGATTGCCTGCCTGACACCGGCAACGCTGGTATCGGGCAAGGAACTGGCCATCCAGCTCAGTTTGCCCCGCCGATCGACGTCGACGGTGGCCGTGGTGGAAACCCGTGCATTCGGCCGCAAGGTGCAGCGCCTGGACGGCGGAAATGGTCTGGAAACGGGCCGCCGCAGCATCGTCCTGGGCCAGATCCGTCACCTGTGGGAAAACATGCCTCAGACCATCGATCTCGGTCTCGATCAGTTGTGCAGCCACGTCTTTGTCAGTGGATCAACTGGCGCAGGCAAGAGCAACACAGTGTATGGCATGCTGAGCCAGATCAGCGCGGCCGGCATTCCATTCCTGGTCATCGAACCGGCCAAGGGCGAATACAAGCATGTGTTTGGCCAAGTTCCCGGCGTGCAGGTGTTCGGCACCCATCCGGCCTACGGTGCGCTGTTGCGTATCAATCCCTTCCAGTTTCCCGCAGCCACCCATGTACTTGAACACGTCGACCGGCTGATCGAAATCTTCAATGTATGCTGGCCGATGTATGCCGCCATGCCGGCGGTGCTCAAGGAAGCGATCCTGCAAGCCTACGAGCAATGCGGTTGGGATCTCGACAGGTCGAGCAACCGCTTTGACGCCGCATTGTTCCCGTCGTTTGCCGACCTGCTCGTCACCCTGGAACAAGTCATCGCCGGTTCTGCCTACTCGGCTGAACTCAAGGGCAACTATATTGGTGCGCTCTCCACCCGCATCCGGTCGCTGACCAATGGCCTGAACGGCCAGATCTTCAGCGCCAACGAGATCGCCAGCGATGTCCTGTTCGACAGTCCGGTGATCGTGGATCTGAGCCGTATTGGCTCTGCGGAAACCAAGTCACTGATCATGGGCGTGCTGGTGATGCGCCTGAGCGAATACCGGATGGCCCAGGGCGGCATGAACCGGCCCTTGCGCCATGTGACGGTGCTGGAAGAGGCCCACCATCTGCTGAAACGCACCGGGAACGACGGCGGTGCCGAAGGCGCCAGCCTGGCCGGAAAATCGGTGGAAATGCTAGCCAATGCGATCGCCGAAATGCGCACGTTCGGCGAAAGCTTCTTCATTGTCGACCAATCGCCGCAGGCGGTCGACATCGCGGCCATCCGCAATACCAATACAAAGATCATCATGCGCCTGCCGGAAGAATCGGACCGTCGCCTGATTGGTAAGTCGGTGGCCCTGCATGACGATCAGCTCGATGAAATTGCCCGCCTGCCGAAAGGCGTGGCCATCGTTTACCAGAATGACTGGCTTGAGCCGGTATTGTGCAAGGTGCGCAAATTCGATGGCGTCGAGCGGCCGTATGTCTACCAGCCTGAAAGCCAGCATCAGGCTGATAGAAAAACACTCCTCCGGCATGTTCTGCAATTGCTGCTTGCCGAACGGGTCGCAGGGACCGTCGAACCGGACCTGGCGATAGTGGAAGCCGCCCTGCATACGCTGCCCTTGCTGGCATCAAGCAAAATCGCCTTGCTCGGGGCGGTCCGGGCTCGCCAGCAGCACGAGTTACCACTGCTGTGCCGACAGGCCGGCTTCGAGCAGCTGTCGCGGCTGGTCACCGACATCCTTGGCTGTCGCACGCAGGTCCGGCAAATGATACAGCAGGCCGCCAGCTATCCTGAACTGTCCCGGTTGCTCGACACGCTGCTCAATGACCAGGTCGATGGCCTGAACGACCCACTGCGGCTGGCAGCACAACATTGCCTGATGAAAGAGCATAGCCTGCAGCACGAAAGCCATGTGCATATTTACTCGGCCTGGCGTGCCAGTCTGGAGAATAAGGAGACGGTATGAAAATTGAAATGTTTTCCATGTATCAGCCTGAGGCGTCCTGCCAGTTGGCACTGCAAGCGCAGGACATGCCAGGCAGGACCATGAACCTTGCGGAACTGGACAAGCCGCTCAGACTGACCCAGGAAAGCCGCGAACAGCTGCCGCCGCTCAGTAGTGAAACGCGCGAGCGTCTGAAACAGGGCGACTACCCGGACACCGTACTCGATGCCATCGGCAGCGAAGCGGAAGGCGGGATCTATGAAAAAGCTGAACTCGAGGCCACCGTCGTCAATGACAAGGACGCTCTGATCCGTACCGATATCGACCTGGACAAAACTGACGTGTGGGGGGAAACGAATTTGGAACGAATGAAGGAGGGCCTGGCGCCGCTCGATAGCCAGGGAAAACCGATTGAACTGCATCATATCGGGCAAAAGCCCGATTCTCCGCTAGCCGAACTGACCGGCGCCGAACACCGCAGCAATGGCAATGACAATATCCTGCACGACAAGCTCAAGGAAACTGAAATCAACCGGGCAGACTTCTGCAAGGAGCGCATCGAGCATTGGAAAGCGCGGGCACAACAAATTGAAAACCAGCGTGGAGAGGGTACGGCATGATGAATGAACTGAAAGAACTGGTCGAGCGCCACCGGGCAAAAAACCGCCCGGCAACCATGGATGGCGTGCGGGCCCTCGAAGCCGCACTGGGATGGAAGCTGTCGCCCGAATACATATTATTTTTAACAACCTTCGGCGTGATTGTATTCGGCGGCATCGAAATCTACGGGCTTGGCGTGCCGGACGACTATTACCTGAATGTCAGAAACAGCCATGCCGACCTGAGTCGCGATCCGACCTACCCGCGCAATGCCGTTCCCCTGCTCGACGCAGGCGATGGGCATTACTACCTGTACGACAACCTCGCACAGACTGTTGTCATGTGGGCCACCCCCAACGGCGGTATCGTGCAGGTACTGAAAAATGATCTGCAGGCATTTCTGATCGGGCAGATTTTCAGCGTGCAGCAATAAGGGAAACGGCCACGCGCCTGCGGCAATATCCGTCAACGCTCAGCCGCCCGACGCCGGGCGGCTGAGCGCTTGGCAAACCAGGGCGCTTACTGGCGCGCCACCTTCACCATGCGGCCACGTACCGACGACGACAGGCTCACCTCGAAGCGGCCACCGGCCGGCAAGGCGCTGATATCGACCGAAGCGGTACCGCCCGTCAGGGCGCTGGCGACCACGGTCTTGCGGCCATCGGCAGCGACGAACAGCACGGCGGCATATGGCTCGACGTCGGCATTCCACGTCAGGGCCAGGGCGGCGGCCGTTTGCTTGACCTCCAGCGAGGCGGCGCTGGCCACGGCGGCACGGCGTGCCGAACGGTCCAGCTTGCTGACGACCTTGCCGTTGGCCAGCACGTCGATATCGCTGATGTCGCCGGGGTTGGCAAAGCTGACACGGAAGTGGCTCACGTCGACTCTGCTGTCGGCCAGCTGCTGCGTATCAAATGGCACGTTAATAGTTTGTCCGGACGCCGTTAAAATCCGCAGGCTGTATTTGGCGCTGCTGTCGGCGGTAGCGATACGCGCGGTGGCCGAGGCCACGGCCGGGTGCAATTGCACGCCATTTGCGGTGATGCGGCCCGAAACGGTGAGATAACCATTGTCGGCGGCCAGCACATTGGCGCCCACCGAGGTGCTGCGGCCGGTGCGGGCGATGCGGGCGGCGTAGCTTTCCAGGAACTGCTGGATGCGGGCATAGCTGTAGTCCGAGAACCAGGCGCCGCTGCAATAGCTCATCACGTCCTTCATCTGCTTGGTGCTGCCGTTGCTGGTGTAGGTCGCCTGGCTCAACTGGCCGATAGTGGCGCCGTAGTTGCTGTTATACAGTGGCTGGCTGCCCAAGTCGCCGTTCGCATACGGATAGTCGGCGGCGGTATTGGTCGGCGAACCGCAGGCGACGTGCTGCAGCGCATGGTTGTGGCCGATTTCATGGATCATCGTCGTCAGCCACTCGGGCCAGGCATTGCCGAAGGCATCGACCGAGGCGGTGCGGGTGGCGCTGGCGTCCAGGCCCAGTGCCGACGGGCTGGAAACACCCGTGGTGCGGTCGCTGATATACGCCAGGCCGGCGGTGCGGCTGGCCGACATCTGCGTGGCGAAACCATAGTAGAAGGCGCTGCTGTCTTCCTGGCTGCGCGCCGCTTCGATCTTCGGCAGGGTCTCGCTCCACCAGGTGTCGACCGCGCTGCTGCCGCCGACATTGAGCGCCACGCGCTTGGTGATGGTGATGTCTTCGGCGGCGTAGGGATACACGCGCACGATGGCGGCACGGATCACTTCAGGATCAGGCAGGACGGAAGTGCCGTCGTTGGTGGTCAGGGGCACCAGCACCAGGTGCATCTTGGCGGCCGACGACACGGCCGGCGTGGCTTGCTGGCTCACTTGCGTGCCATCGTTGCCGACGGCCGTCACGCGCACCTGCAGGCCGGGCTGGATCCAGCTGGCCGGCAAGGCGGCGCTGAAGTTGCCGTCGAAGCTGTAGGTGTTCTTGGCCGTTGGCAAGGTGGCCGGACCATTCAGGACCAGGCTGCCCAGGTTGGCGCCGGTGGACGAGGTGGCCGCCAGGGTCACCGCCGGGCTGCTGCGGCCGGCCAGGGTACCCAGCACCGACACGCGCACGGCGGCAGGCTTGCCACGCGTCAAACGCAGCGCCGCATCGCTGGCGCTCAGGTTCAGCACTTGCGAAAAATCGATGGCGCCCAGGGTGAACGCCGCCACGGTGCCGGCATTGACGGCGGCGCGCGACGGCGCCGACAGCATCAGGTTGCCGGTGGCCGAGCTTGGCGCCGACACGCGCAGTTCGGTGGCGCTGGCGCTGACGATCGTGGCGGTGGTCGCACCGATGGTGGCGCCATTGACCTGGTCCAGGTTGCTGCCGGCCACGGTCACAATCACATTGGCGCCGCTGATGGCGGTGCTGATCGACGTCACGCCAACGGTCGGCAAGACCGTGAAGGCGGCGCTGGTCAGCGCTTCGTTGAAGGTACCGCGCACGGTCAACTGGCCCGTCACGGCGCCGACCGGCACCACGAAGGTCACGCTGCTGTCGGTATGGCTTTGCACGGTGGCGGCGGTGCCGTTGGCAAACACCACTGCCGTGACATTGGCCATGCCGCTGCCGGTGATGGTCACGCTGCCGCCGACGATGCCGCTGGCCGGTGTCAGTTCGCCGGCCGTCAACGGCAGGTAGACCGTGATGGCCTGGCTGGTGGCGACCGTGCCGCTGGCGGTCACCAGGGTCAGGGCGCCGGTGACCGGCGTGGCCGGCATCGCCAGGGTGGCGCTGCCGGCGCTGACATTGCTCGCAACCAGGGTCACGCCGCCGACCTGGAAGGCCGAGACGCGGTCGAGGTTGCTACCGGTGACCGTCACGCTGGTGCCGATGGCCGCGCTGTTGGCCGAGACGGCCGTCACGGCCGACACCACCGCCGGCGCGGGGTTGGTGGTGGTGGTCGCCACCACGGTGCCGGTACCGCCGCCACCTCCACCGCCGCCGCAAGCGGACAGACCCAGCATGGCAATCAATGCAATAAGCAAATGGTTTTTCATGGCTGGCATCCGTTTCCGCGCAGCGCGACAGCAGGAGAAGTGAAAGAGGTATGTGACATATCGGTGACTTTTGGAGAGAATGTTGATCTAAGGAACCGACATTATGATTGAATAAAATTCCGAAAGACAACTATTAATGACTTTGGTTTAAATACTCTCGGCAGTAATTAACATAACTCACAGACAACCTTTATTTTAGGCATTACCGCTCTCGCTCTGTATTGCTATAGATCAAGCTTTGTTTTCAAATAGAACATTGGCAGTTGGTTCATAAAAAAAAATTTTCACGGATTTACAAAAATGTGGGGATTTTTCCACATAAACAGTGACTATCAAGATGATATCTTTTAAATAATTAACAATTTGGCCGAGATTTTTACAAATGTAATGCGGGAGAGAATGTGAGAGAAAGTGTGATGGCACGATCGCCACGCTTTTTGGCATGCCAATGTGTTGCGTGGACGGCCTATCCGCAGCCGCCAAGGGCTTTTGCCCAAAACCAAAACTGCGCGATGCCGTATAATTTTAGACCCGGTGAACTCAGGCGATTGCCCCCTTCCGCCAGCCTATCCGGCCGGCGCACTCCGTCGGCTGATCCTGCTGATGCGCAACGCCTGCCCACCGCGCCGCCGCCCGTTGCCTATTGAAAGCATGAAATGACCGATACCGTGATCCCCGCCCTGTCCCCGACCGAAGCCTCGTTGCGCGCCATCATGGCGCGCCGGATCATGATCCTCGATGGTGCGATGGGCACGATCATCCAGCAGTACAAGCTCGACGAAGTGGCGTATCGCGGGGGGCCAACTGGCCGCTTCATCGACTTCGCCGCGCCGGCCGACTCGGGTGCGCGCGAGTTGTTCGTCAAAGGCAATAATGAATTATTGACACTGACGCAGCCGCATATCATCCAGGAAATCCACGAGCGCTACCTGGCGGCCGGCGCCGACCTGATCGAAACGAATACCTTTGGCGCCACCACCATCGCCCAGGACGACTATCACATGGCGCACCTGGCCTATGAGATGAATGTGCAGGCGGCAAAACTGGCGCGCGCCGCCTGTGACAAGTATTCCACGCCGGACAAGCCGCGCTTCGTGGCCGGCGCCCTGGGACCGACGCCAAAAACCGCGTCGATTTCGCCGGACGTGAACGATCCGGCCGCGCGCAATGTCACGTTCGACCAGCTGGTGGCGTCCTATCTGCAGCAAACCCGGGGCCTGGTCGAAGGCGGCGCCGACGTGCTGCTGGTGGAAACCATTTTCGACACCCTCAACTGCAAGGCGGCGCTGTTCGCGATCGACCTGTTCTACGAGCAGAACCCGGAGGTGGTGCGTTTGCCGTTGATGATTTCGGGCACCGTCACCGACGCGTCGGGCCGCATCCTGTCAGGCCAGACCGTGCCCGCCTTCTGGAATTCCGTGCGCCACGCAAAACCGCTGACGATCGGCCTGAACTGCGCACTGGGCGCGGCGCTGATGCGCCCGTACGCGGAAGAGCTGTCGAAGATCGCCGACACCTTCGTGTGCATCTACCCGAACGCCGGCCTGCCCAACCCGATGAGCGACACCGGCTTTGACGAGTTGCCGGAAGACACCTCCGCCCTGCTGCGCGAATTTGCCGACGCGGGCTTCCTGAACATGGCCGGCGGCTGCTGCGGCACCACGCCCGAACATATCAAGGCCATCGGCGAACTGCTGGGTAACAATACGCCGCGCACCCTGCCCGCCAAGAGCCACGACCTGCGCCTGGCCGGCCTGGAGCCGTTCGTGGTCAATGACGACTCGCTGTTCGTCAACGTGGGCGAGCGTACCAACGTCACGGGTTCGAAGGCGTTTGCGCGCATGATTCTCAACGAGCAATACGATGAAGCCTTGTCGGTGGCGCGCCAGCAGGTGGAAAACGGCGCCCAGGTGATCGACATCAACATGGACGAGGCGATGCTCGACTCGCTGGCCGCCATGACGCGCTTCCTGAACCTGATCGCCTCCGAACCTGACATTTCACGCGTGCCCATCATGGTCGACTCGTCGAAATGGTCGGTGATCGAAGCGGGCCTGAAATGCGTGCAGGGCAAGGCCATCGTCAATTCCATCTCGATGAAGGAAGGCGAAGCGGAGTTCCTGCGCCAGGCCACCCTGTGCCGCCGCTACGGCGCGGCGGTGATCGTCATGGCCTTCGATGAAAAGGGACAAGCCGACACCTTCGAGCGCAAGATCGAGATCTGCGCGCGCGCCTATCACCTGCTGGTCGACGCGCTGGACTTCCCGCCGGAAGACATCATTTTCGATCCGAACATCTTTGCCGTGGCGACCGGCATCGAAGAGCACAACAACTACGCGGTCGACTTCATCAACGCCACGCGCTGGATCAAGGACAACCTGCCACATGCCAAGATTTCCGGCGGCGTGTCGAACGTGTCGTTCAGTTTCCGCGGCAACGATCCTGCCCGCGAAGCAATCCATACCGTGTTCCTGTACCACGCCATCAAGGCCGGCATGACCATGGGCATCGTCAACGCCGGCATGGTCGGCGTGTACGACAACCTGGACCCGGAGCTGCGCGAGCGGGTGGAAGACGTGGTGCTGAACCGCCGCGAAGACTCGACCGAACGCATGATCGAATTTGCCGGCACCCTGAAGGCGGGCGGCGGCAAGGCCGACGTGCAGAACCTGGCCTGGCGCGAAGGCACGGTGCAGGCGCGCCTGTCGCACGCGCTGGTGCACGGCATCACGCAATTCATCGTGGAGGACACGGAAGAGGCGCGCCAGGAACTGCTGCACAACGGCGGACGCCCGATCCATGTGATCGAGGGACCGTTGATGGCCGGCATGGACGTGGTCGGCGACCTGTTTGGCCAGGGAAAAATGTTCCTGCCGCAGGTGGTGAAATCGGCGCGCGTGATGAAGCAGGCCGTGGCCCACCTGATTCCGTTTATCGAGGAAGAAAAACTGCTGGAAGAAAAGCGCACCGGCATCGTCGCCAAGCCGAAAGGCAAGATCATCATGGCCACCGTGAAAGGCGATGTGCACGATATCGGCAAGAATATCGTCACCGTAGTGCTGCAATGTAATAACTTTGAAGTGGTGAACATGGGCGTGATGGTGCCGTGCTCGGAAATCCTGGCGCGCGCCAAGGTGGAAAACGCCGACATCATCGGCCTGTCGGGCCTGATCACGCCGTCGCTGGAGGAAATGGCCTATGTGGCCAAGGAAATGCAGCGCGACGAACACTTCCGCATGCTCAAAATTCCGCTCTTGATCGGCGGCGCCACCACCAGCCGCGCCCACACGGCCGTCAAGATTGCCCACAACTACGAAGGGCCCGTCATCTACGTGCCGGACGCCTCGCGTTCGGTGTCGGTGGCGCAGTCGCTCTTGACGCCCGAGCAGCGCGACAAATACGTGGAAGACATCGAACTCGATTACGCGCGCATCCGCGAGCAGCATGCCAACAAGAAGGCGCTGCCGATTTTGTCGTTAGCCAAGGCGCGCGCCAACAGGATGGCGCTGCCGTTTGACGGCGCCAGCACGCCCGTGAAACCGAAGTTCATCGGCCGGCGCGTCTTCAAGAACGTCGACCTGGCCACGCTGGCCCAGTATATCGACTGGGGTCCGTTCTTCCAGACCTGGGACCTGGCCGGCCCCTTCCCCGCCATTCTGACCGATGAAGTGGTGGGCGACGCGGCCACCAAGGTGTATGCGGAAGGCCAGGCGCTGCTGAAGAAGCTGATCGACGGGCGCTGGCTGACGGCCAATGGCGTGGTGGCGCTGCTGCCGGCCAACAGCGTCAACGACGACGATATCGAAGTCTATACGGACGATACGCGCAGCACCGTCGCCTTCACCTACTACGGCATGCGCCAGCAGGGCGTGAAACCGGTGGTCGACGGCGTGCAGCGGCCAAACCAGTGCCTGGCCGACTTCATTGCGCCAAAGGCCTCGGGCGTGAAGGATTACATCGGCATGTTTGCCGTGACGTCCGGCATCGGCATCGAGAAATACGAAAAGCGCTTTGAAGACGCGCATGACGATTATTCGTCCATCATGCTCAAATCCCTGGCCGACCGCCTGGCCGAGGCGTTTGCCGAATACCTGCACGAGCGCGTGCGCACCGACCTGTGGGGCTATGCCGCCGGCGAGCAGCTCAGCAACGACGACATGATCGCCGAGAAATACGTCGGCATCCGTCCGGCGCCGGGCTACCCGGCCTGCCCCGAGCACACCGTCAAGCGCGAGATGTTCGACGTGCTGCAGGCCGGGGAAATCGGCATGCAGCTGACGGAGTCCTACGCCATGTTCCCTGGCGCGGCCGTGTCCGGCTTTTACTTTGCCCACCCGGAATCGAAATACTTCGTGGTCGGCAAGATCGGTGAAGACCAGGTGGAAGACATGGTCAAGCGCCGTGGCGTGCCGAAGGAAGATATCGAACGCTGGCTGGCGCCGAATTTGTCCTAAGCCCGCCAGGTGGCGCGCGGAACTTTCGCCCGCCGCCATGCCACTAAGGCTGTATGCGGGCGTCGGGGGGCGCCGGCATCTTCTTGGGAGGCAATATGGCAACGCAATTCAAACTGAAACGCTGGCAGGACCAGGTGATCCTGCTGCTGGGCCTGTGGCTGATCGTGTCGCCCTGGGCCCTGGGCTATGCGGAAGGTTCGCCGCAGATGATCAATGCCCTCGCGTCCGGGCTGGTGATCGCCGTGCTGGCCGCCTTCGACCTGTACAAGACCTATTTCTGGGCCGTCGTCGTCAACCTGCTGGTGGGGGTGTGGGTGGCGGTGTCGCCATGGGTGCTGCGCCTGGCCGACCAGGGCCCCATCCTGTGGAATTGCCTGATTACCGGCATCGCCGTGGTGGTGCTGGCCCTGTGGGAGCTGCGCACCGATCCCGAGCTGCACAAGCATTGGCCGGGGGCGGCGGCCTAAACAACATTGTTGGCGGTGGCGGTAGTGTCGGGTTACGCTACGCTAACCCGACCTACGGCCATTTGAAGCCGCGTAGGTCGGATTAGGCCCATCGGGCCGTAATCCGACAATAGTGTTGGCCATGCCCATGGTGGTGCAGGATTACAGCGCGTATCTGACGACGTTGTCACTCCACTCGAACGCGGCCATTTCCAGCTCGACCAGGTCGTCGGGCGACATCGCCAGGTCGCGCAGGGTCGGCACGATCTCGCCTTCCATGTCTTCGATGCGCTCGATGCATTCGGCCAGGCGCAGCAAGTCGCCATAGAAACCGCCGCGCGACAGCAGCGCTTCGGCCACTTCGTCGATCACTTCGATCTGTTTCAGGATATCGGCCATCGGCACGGCAAACAGCGTGTCCATCAGCGACATGATGCCGACCGTAAAGGCGATATCGGCCGAATGGGCGTGGTTCGGGCGCAGCTTGCTGGCCAGCAATTCGAGCAGGCGGCCGCGCGTGGTGGCCAGCATCAGCAGCGGCGTCATGCTGTGGCCGCGCTTGCTTGGCTCCGCATACAGCATGATTTGCAGCCAGCGCTGCAGCTGGCGGCGGCCCAGCACGCTGACGGCCTGGCTCAGCGAATCGATGCGCTGCCGCGCGCCGACGGCCGGCGTGTTGACCAGGCGCAGCAGGTTCAGGGCCAGCGACACGTCGCGCTTGATGGCGCGCTCGATGTCCATATTGTCGGCGTCCGAGGTGACCAGGGTCATCAGTTCCATCACGGCCAGCTGCGACGGCGACAGCTTCTTGCCCGTCATGATGGCGGGCTTGGCAAAGTAATAGCCCTGGAAGTAATCGAAACCGAGGTCGAGGGTCGACTTGAATTCTTCGCGCGTTTCGACTTTTTCGGCCACCAGTTTCTTTTGCTCGCGCTTGAAGCGCAGCGCCAGGCTGGCCAGGGCCGCAGGCTCGACCGTGCGCATGTCCATCTTGACGTATTGCACCAGCGGCAGCAATTCCTGCACTTGCGCCGTGTCGGCCACCACGTTTTCCAGCGCAAACACAAAGCCATGGCCGGCCAGCTCGCTGATGCGCGCGCGCAGTTCCGGCGTCACCTGCATCGATTCGACGATTTCCAGCACTACTTTTTCGCGCGGCAGGAAACTGAAGATGTCGCTCATGATCACATCGGCGTCGACATTGACGAAACCGAGCGCGTCACCGACCACCTTTTCCATGCCCAGCTGCGAGGCATGGGCGATCACGGTGGCCGTGGCCGACAGGTCGCTGGTGATATTGGCAGGCCCGACCGGAGCGTTGCGAAATAGCAACTCATAGCCGAACAGGGCCTGGTTGCGGTCGAGGATGGGCTGTCGCCCCAGATAGAACTCGCGCACGCGCAAGGGTTTCGGGGTGATGTCGTTGCTGGAAATATCGATCATTAAATCTTCATCAATCACGTCGAGTGACACTGGCGGCGCCACGCCTGCGTCAGGGTTCACTATTGACCATACCATGTGCCCGCGCTGTTGGCTATTTTGGCAGCATTGCCCGGTATTGTCGTCAACAAATTAAATCACGGGCGCTTCTTGTACAGCGCCGTCTACAAACAGCTTCAGTTCACCGGGCGCGAACGCCGTCCATTGCTCGTTGGTCGTCAATGGCTGCGTGACGATCACGGCCACCCGGTCCTGCGGCGTGGTGACCTGGGAAAAGTCCACGCTGAGGTCTTCGTCGGATAGTTTAGCAGTTGGAAACGGATGCTGTCGCACCAGATAGTGCAAACTGGTGGAACAGTGGGCAAACAGCGCCTCGCCGCTCGACAGCATCATGTTGAAGGTGCCGTGCGCAGCGATGCCCGGCAACAGCTCGGCCAGCGCCGCGTGCAGCTGCGGCAAGGCGGGCGGCGCGTCGCCGAAGCGCGCGTGCAGCTCCTGCAGCAGATAGCAGAAAGCCCGCTCGCTGTCGGTACAGCCGACCGGGCGATAGCTGCCATTCAGCACGGGATTGAATTCCTTCAAGTCGCCATTGTGGGCGAAGACCCAGTAGCGGCCCCACAGTTCGCGCACGAAGGGGTGGCAGTTTTCCAGCGCTACCCGGCCTTGCGTGGCCTTGCGGATATGCGCGATGACATTGCGCGACTTGATCGGATAGCGTTTGATCAGCTCGGCCACCGGCGAGGCGATGGCCGCCTGGTGATCGACGAAATGGCGCACGCCGGCGCCTTCGAAAAAGGCGATGCCCCAGCCGTCGTGGTGGGTATCGGTATGGCCGCCGCGCATGGCGAAGCCGGTAAAACTAAAGACAATGTCGGTGGGGACATTGCAATTCATTCCGAGAAGTTGGCACATGATGACTTTGCAGCAAGGTAACCCCGCCACCTTACCATGCCGTCAAGGGAATGGGGTTGGTGGCGATCGCCACCAACCCGCCGTGTCTAGTGCAGCAGCACCGGCTGGCTCATCAGGGAATCGTAGCTGCCGAGAAATTCATCGATTTCTTCCATGGTCGGTTCGCTGGCGATCAGCTCGCTGACATCGCGGCGAAAGTTTTGCGCCAGCACGCCGGCGATAAAGGTTTCGCGCTTGCCGCTCTTGTCGACGATTTCATAGCCGCCGAAACGCAAGGCGTCCAGGTTGCGGTCGGCGCCGAATTCCACGACGCTATATTGCTCGCTGTTATAGATCAGGTTCATTGTGCGTCCTTCGCTCAAGCAGGAGGAACTCCTGCGGTTTCAGAACAGAGGTGGGGACCATGCCATGGCATTTCAAGCGCGATCCCGCTCTGCAGGGAAAGTAGTTGTAACGAGATGCAAACTGCGTGCAAACTGCGATCGGGACGGCTACGGCAATAACGGTCAGGCGGTGACGGTCAGCTCAGGCTCCAGCGCCAGCCAGGCATCGTAGGGACTGGCGGCAAGCCAGCTGCGCAGTTGTTCGATATGCGTGGCGTCTGCCAGGCTGAGGAACAAATGCGCGGGCGGATGGCGCAGAAGACGATTCAATGTTACACGCAATACCAGATTGCCGCTGCAGCACAGGCAACCGGGTGCGATGCGGAGCAACTGCAATGCGGCGGGAGGGGAAGTGTGTTCGGCCAGGTCGGCCAGGATGGAGTTGCCGTCAGCCAATCCTTCGAGGATCACGGCAGTGGATTGCCCCGGCGGCAAGGCTTGCGCGATGGCGGCCTCGCGCAGGCTGGCATGGCCGCCGCTGACCAGGGTCAGCGGCGTCAGACGCCTTGCCGGTGCCGTCACAGGTTTTTCTTGGCCAGCTTGCCCGGTTCGACGCCCAGTTGCTTGAGCTTGCGGTACAGATGGGTGCGTTCCAGGCCCGTCTTTTCCGCCACGCGGGTCATGCTGCCGCCTTCGCGGCCCAGGTGGTGTTCGAAATACATGCGCTCGAAGGCGTCGCGCGCCTCGCGCAGCGGCAGGTCGAACGACAGATTGTAGCCATGGCCTTCGGCCTGGGCCGGTGCGGCGATGCCGGGACGCACCATCATCTGCTGCGGCGCACTGCCGCCAAAGCTCGGCACCGGATGGCTGCTGTTCTCTTCGACGGGCGTCGGCGCCACCGGGCGCGGCGCGGCGGCCGGCGCGCGCACGGTTTCCTGGGCGCGGGTCAGGCCTTGCTGCACGGCTTTCAACAACTTTTGCAGGGCGATCGGTTTTTCCAGGAAGTTCAATGCACCGATGCGTGTCGCTTCGACTGCCGTATCGATGGTGGCGTGGCCCGACATCATGATCACCGGCATGGTCAGCAAGCCATCGCGCTGCCACTCCTTGAGCAGGGTCACGCCGTCGGTATCGGGCATCCAGATGTCCAGCAGCACCAGGTCGGGCGCGCCGGCGGCACGTGCTTCGCGCGCCTGCTGCGCATTTTCAGCCAGCTGGATAGCATGGCCTTCGTCACCCAGTATCTCCGAGAGCAACTCACGGATACCCATTTCATCATCCACTACGAGTATGTTTGCCATTCGTGTCTTGCCTTCCTCATTTCGCCGCCCCGCGCACCCAAACGGCACGCGGCGGACAACTATGATTTTATTAGTGTTTTAAATACTAAACCAGACGCTTTCGCCAGCACAATGCTAAGCCACAGCGTCGGGAGCTAACTTTAACAGCAAAATGACGACCGAAGCGCCACTGCTGTCGACGCGGTTCTCGATATCGATGCGCCCACCGTGTTCATCGATGATTTTCTTCACCATCGCCAGGCCCAGGCCGGTGCCGCGCGCCTTGGACGTGACATACGGCTCGAACGCGCGCGCCAGGATCTTGGGCGCGAAACCGGGGCCGTTATCGGTGATGGCCATGCGCACGGCGACGTTCACGCCACCGTCCGCACTGCGATAATGAATTGCTTCGGTGCGCACGTCAATGCGGGGATGCGGTGTGCCCTCCGGCAAGTCCGCCATCGCGTCCTGCGCGTTCTGCAGCAAGTTGTGGATCACCTGGCGCAACTGGGTCGGATCGCCCATCACCATCGGCAGGTTCGGCGCCAGCAGCGGGTGGATGATGTCGCCGTCGTCGCCGCCCAGGTAGAGGTTCAATATCTCCTCGATCAGCTCGTTCAGGCGCAGCGGCGTGAGCACCGCCGGCGGCGTGCGCGCATAGTCGCGGAAGTCGTCGACCATGCGCTTCATCGCATCGACCTGCTTGACGATGGTGGTGGTGGCGCGGCCCAGCAGGTCGGCGTCGCTTTGCTCCAGCTTGCCTTCGAGCTTCATCTGCAGGCGTTCGGCCGACAGCTGGATCGGTGTCAGCGGATTCTTGATTTCATGCGCCAGGCGGCGCGCCACCTCGCCCCAGGCGATCGAACGCTGGGCCGAAATGACGTCGGAAATATCATCGAAGACGACGATGTAGCCGCTGCCGGACTCCAGCGGCAAACGCGAGCCGCGCGCCAGCAGGGTGATGTCGTGCTCGTCTGCGCTGCTGCCCAGGCGACGCGGAATTTCCATCTGGCGCTGCCAGTGCAGGCGCTGCAAATGGCGTCCCGAGGCCGATTGCGCGCTCTGCGCCGAAAACGCGCTGACGATGGCCATGCCAAATTCTTCCATGCCGGTAATGCTGACCAGCGGCTGGCCGACCATGGTCACGCCCGCATGCTGCAAGATGCGCTCCACCGATTCATTGCAGGTGACCAGCTTGAAGTCGCCGTCGAGCACCATCACGCCGGCCGACATATTGGCCAGCACCGACTCCAGGTGGGCCTTGGCGTTCTGCAAGGCGGCGCGGTTGCTTTCCACCGCCGTGCGCGCGTCGAGCAGCTGGCGCGTCATGATGTTGAACGATTGGGTCAGGGTGCCGAGTTCGTCGCGCGAGGCAACGATGGGGCGCGGCGACAGATCGCCCTCGGCCACCGCGCGCGTGCCTTCGGCCAGCAGCAGCAGCGGCTGGGCCAGCTTGCTGGCGATCAGAAAGGCGCTGCCGATGGCACCGAAAATGGCCAGCAGCAGGGTCAAGGTGAGAATTTCCATGTACATCTTGCGCAGGCCCACGCGCGCCACGAAACGTTCCTTGTATTCGCTGTACGCGCCACGCAGCATCTCGCCATTGGTGGCCAGCTTGGGCGGCACGGTTTGCAGCAATTGCAGGTAGCGTGGCGACACGGATGGTCCGGGCACGGCCACCAGCACGCGCAGGCGCAGGCTGGCGGTCGCCTCTGGCCCCAGCGGGCCGGCGCGCATGCCGCCACCACCCGACTCGTTGCCATCGTCATGCAGCTCGGCGCCGCCTTCGGCCGAGGCATAGCCGGCTGGCGTGGCCGCCTGCGCCAGCATGGCCGCCGTCGGCAGGTCGGCGCCGCTGTGCGGGCCCGCGCTGGCCAGCAGCACGCCGTCGCCGCTGACGACCATCACGTTCTGCATGCCCTCTTCACGCAGCAGGCTGGTCAGCACTGCCGGGCCGGTGACGGGATCGCTGCGCAATTCATCGACCGCCTTCTTGCCGCGGTGGTCGAGTTCGACCAGCGCCGCGTCCAGGCCGGCGCGGCCCAGCTCCAGGCCCGATTCCAGCGCCGCTTCGATCTTGACGTTGAACCACGATTCGATCGAGTGCGTAACGAACTGCACCGACACGAGAAAGATCACCAGGCCCGGCAGGATGCCGACGGCGGCAAACAGCATTACCAGCCGCATCATCAGCTTCGAGCCGAACTTGCCGCTCTTGTAGCGCGCATACAGCCGGCCCAGGGAAATGCCGACCAGCGCCAGCAAGGACACGGCGACGGCCGCGTTCAGGCCCAGCAGCCAGGTGTAGTAACGGTCGAAAAAGCCGGAATTGTCGGATGCCGACGCCAGCAGGAACAGCAGGATGCTGACGATGCCGCCGCCCACCACCAGCAGATAGCGCAATGCCTGGCTCACTACTCCGCCGTATACAAGAAGGTTTTTTTGTTCGAAGCCAGGCGCCAGTCGCTGTTGTTGAAGGCGTTGACCTGGATCGGCTTGGGCAGGTAGTCGCGGTCCATGCCCATGCGCAAGGTGACGTTATAGGTCTGCCCCACTTTCAGCGCGCCGCGCGCCGCCACCAGCCAGCGGCTGGGCCGCCGGATCAGGAACAGCGCGTCGTCCAAGGTGGCGAAGCTTTGCTGCAAGCCGCCCAGCGAGACGTGATACTGGCGCGTCAGCACGTTGTACGACAGCCGGCTGGTCTGGCGCGCAACAATCGCTTTTTCGTCGAACCAGTACCAGCGTGGCCGGGTCAGTTCGATTTCCGTCGTGAAAAACAGCGGCACGCCATGCTGCACGGCGTCGTCCAGGTCGTGATTGAGGTCGAAGGAATAACTGGCCGCCAGCTTGTAACCCTCGTCGCTCGCTTCGATATAGGCACGCGTGATCTCGACCACATCGGCGGCATGCGCGCGTGGCGTCAGGCATGCCAGCATCAGCAGCAGGGTCAGGAGGCGGAAAAATGTCACAAGCGTGCCGGTCGTATCCGTGGAAAAAGGGGCGACAAATCGCTCAAGCCGCATTTTTTTGAAATAGCGCATAGAACAAACCGTCATGGTCCTGTTCCGCGCTGCCGGTCGGCAACAGCTGGCCAGGGGCTGTCAAACGGGTCGCATTATTGCGCACCGCAAATGCTGCCGCTTGTGCTTCGGACTCTTGCGGCCACAATGAACAAGTCACGAACAACAATTTACCATCGGGGCGCAGCATCTGCCACAGATTGTCCAGAATTTTCGAGGAAAGTGTTGCAAGTTGCAAGGCGTCCCCCTTGCGGCGCAGCCAGCGGATGTCCGGGTGGCGGCGCACGATGCCCGAGGCCGTGCACGGCACGTCGGCCAGGATGCGGTCGTACTGCTGGCCGTCCCACCAGGCGTTTGACTGCGCGTCCTGCGCCTTCAATGTCGCCTCCAGGCCCAGGCGCTCGAGGTTTTCGGCGATGCGCGGCAGGCGCTTGGCGTCGGCGTCGATCGCCGTCACCTGCACCTCGGCCAATTCCAGGATATGGCAGGTCTTGCCGCCGGGCGCGGCGCAGGCGTCCAGCACGCGCATGCCGTCCTGCAGATCGAGCAGCGGCGCGGCCAGCTGCGCGCCGGCGTCCTGCACGGAAACAACGCCCTGCTCGAAGCCGGGGATCAGCGCCACGCCGATCGGCTTGTCCAGGCGCACGGCAAACGGCCCCACCTGGCGCGCGGCGATGCCGGCCTGCTGCAATACGGCAAGATAATCTTCCACCGTGCTCTTGCGGCGGTTTACGCGCAGGGTCAAAGGCGGCACGGCATTGCCGGCCGTCAGGATGGCTTGCCAGTCGCGCGGATAGGCCACGCGCAGCGCGTCGATCCACCACTGCGGATAATTCCATTGCGCCAGCGGCTGCTGCAAGGCCGCCTCCAGCAGGGACTTGCGTTCGCGCAGGAAACGGCGCAGCACGGCGTTGACCATGCCCTTGGCGTGCGCCAGGTCCGGGTGCGAAGTGGCCACCGTGACGGCCTGGTCGACCACCGTGAATTCTTCATACGGCTGCTCGCCCGGCTCGGCCGACATCAGGGACAGCGCGCAGCACAGCAGCGCGGCCAGCATCGGCGGCTCGGGTGCCTTGGAGGTCATCAGGCCGACCAGGGTTTCGCTGCGGCCCAGCTGGCGCATGGTGCGATAGGAAATATCCTGGATCGCACCGCGCGCCTGCGGGCTGGCGTTCGATTGTGCAAACACTTTGGCCAGCGCCTGCGGCAGGGCCGTGCCGGTGCGCACCTGGGCCACCGCATTGGCCGCGCCCAGCAGGCAAAAAGCCAGCGAATCGGCGCGCAGGTCGGGCTGGAAGCCGGGTTGCAGCACCGGTTTCAGGTCGGGGTGGTAGCTGGGACGCAATTTTGCGGCGGCAGGCGCGGCGGCAGGCGCCGGCTTGGGGTTCAATTTCAGCGTGGGGCGCTTGTTCATAAATTATCCGGTGTGGCTGCGCGCGGCGGAAAAATCACGCACGCGCGTCATCATAAAGGGTCGATTGTAGCGTTTGTCAGGCCCTCTGCACCAAGCGATTGCAGCGATCCGGGCAATTCGCTGCAAAAAAGTGCATATATACAAGCGGAACCGGCCAGGTTGATGTTTTCATGCACCAATGGCCGGCACGCCGCCCTGCCCTGCGGCGTATTGTTCCCGCCAGCAAACCAGTATAATTACCGCAGTCTGGACGACGGCATCGACCGTCGTCCGTTTTGCTTTCTGATTCATTCTATTCAATCTTAACGCGGTTCCGCCGCCATCCTGCTCATGCTCGCCCAACAGAAACAAGAAATCATCGCCCTGTTCCAGGCCGCCCTCGCTCCCGTCCTGGCCGGCACTTCGCTTGCGCCTGCCGTGGTGCTGGAGCGACCACGCGACGCATCGCATGGCGACGTCGCCTGCAATATCGCCATGCAGCTGGCCAAGCAGCTGAAACAAAACCCGCGCGAGCTGGCGCAAACCATCGTCACCGCCGTGCTGGCCAACCCGGCCGGCAAGGGCCTGGTCGAGGCCGTCGAGATCGCCGGCCCCGGCTTTATCAACGTGCGCGTGTCGAACGCCGCCAAGCAGGCCGTCGTCAATACCATCCTGGCCGAAGGCGAGCAATATGGCCGCAGCACGGCCGGCGCCGGCAAGCAGGTGATCCTGGAATTCGTCTCGGCCAATCCGACCGGCCCGCTGCACGTCGGCCACGGCCGCCAGGCCGCGCTGGGCGACGCGCTGTCGTCCCTGTTCGATGCGCAAGGCTATCAGGTGACGCGCGAGTTCTACTACAACGACGCCGGCGTGCAGATCCAGACCCTGGCCAATTCGGTGCAGGCGCGCGCGCGCGGCTACAAGCCCGGTGACGCCGAGTGGCCGGAGTCGGCCTACAACGGCGACTACATCAGCGAAATCGCCGACGACTTCAAGGCCGGCAAGACGGTCTCGGCCAGCGATGGCCAGCCCGCCACCGCCAATGGCGACGTCGAGGACATCGAGTCGATCCGTCCGTTCGCCGTCACCTATTTGCGCAACGAGCAGGACATCGACCTGCAGGCCTTCGGCGTGAAATTCGACAATTACTACCTGGAATCGTCGCTGTACCAGGACGGCAAGGTCAACAGCGCAGTGGAAACGCTGGTCAAGGCCGGCCACACCTATGAACAGGACGGCGCGCTGTGGCTGCGCACCACCGACTATGCGGACGACAAGGACCGCGTGATGCGCAAGACCGACGGCACCTACACGTATTTCGTGCCGGACGTGGCGTATCACCTGGTCAAGTGGCAGCGCGGTTTCGTGCAGGCGATCAATATCCAGGGCAGCGACCACCACGGCACCATCGCCCGCGTGCGCGCCGGCCTGCAGGCGCTCGACATGGGCATCCCGCAAGGCTACCCCGACTACGTGCTGCACAAGATGGTCACCGTCATGAAGGATGGCGAAGAGGTGAAAATCTCGAAACGCGCCGGCTCCTACGTGACCGTGCGCGACCTGATCGAATGGTCGGGCGGCGGCGATATCGCCAAGGGCCGCGACGCCGTGCGCTTCTTCCTGATCTCGCGCAAGGCCGACACCGAATTCGTGTTCGACGTCGACGTGGCCTTGAAAACCACCGACGAAAACCCGGTCTATTACGTGCAGTACGCGCACGCGCGCATCTGCCGCATCCTGGAAAACTGGGGCGGCGACGAGAGCACCATCGCCGGCGCCGATTTGTCGCCCCTGAGCGCGCCGACGGAAGCGACCCTGCTGGCGACCCTGGCCGCCTACCCGGAAATGCTGGCGCGCGCGCAAGCCGAACTGGGACCGCACCAGGTGGCCTTCTACCTGCGCGACCTGGCCGCCAACCTGCACAGCTTCTATTTTGCGGAAAAAGTGCTGGTCGAGGACGAGGCCGTGAAAATGGCCCGCCTGGCGCTGGTACTGGCCGCGCGCCAGGTGCTGCGCAACGGCCTGGCACTGATCGGCGTGTCCGCGCCAAACAAAATGTAAACGCAAAGGTCTGAACCTTCATGAATCAAGCTTCCCGCTTTACTTCCAGCCGCCGCCAGCAGGGCAATACGCTGGTCGGCATCATCATCGGCCTGGTGGTCGGCCTGGGCATCGCCGTGGTGGTGGCGCTGGTGATCTCCAAAGGCAATTCGCCGTTCACCGACAAGTCGGGCAAGGTCGGCAAGTCGCTTGAGCCGACGGCAGGCCAGATCGCCGATCCGAACAAGCCGATGTATGGCAACAAGGAAGCGGCGCGGGAAGCGGCACGCGATTTCTCGAAGGAGCCACGCGAACTGGCCTTGCCGGGCCAGATCACGGCGCCGGCCGCGCCGGCCACCACGCCACGGCCGCCACCGCCGGACGCGCTGCAGGAATTGATCGGCACGCTGAAGGACAAGCCGGCGCCGAAAGCCACGGCGCCCGCCGCGCCAGCGCCAGCCGCACCGGCGGCAGCACCGGCCACGCCGCCGGCGCAAGCCAAGGCCGATGCAGCCAGCGACAAATGGATTTATTATCTGCAAGCCGGCGCCTTCCATGACATGGCGGACGCCGAAAGCACGCGCGGCAAACTGGCCTTGCTGGGCTTTGAAGCGGCCATCAGCGACCGCAGCACCGATGCCGGCGTGCTGCATCGCGTGCGTATCGGCCCCTTCAACCAGGTCGACGCCATGAACCGCGCGCGCACCAAACTGTCCGACAACGGCATCGATGTCGCCGTGGTCCGGAATTCAAAATAAGTCCAAGTAAGTCATCAAAACAAGGAAGCAGCATGCGTTTTCTGAAAAAAGTCCTGTTTGCCGCCGCCCTGTGCGGCGCCGCTGCGGGCGCTTATGCCTCGCCGGCCGAGCCGAAGAACGGCGTCGAATATGAAACCCTGGCCACGGCCCAGCCGACCGAAGCGGGCAAGAAGATCGAAGTGACGGAATTCTTCGCCTATTACTGCCCGCATTGCAATGTGCTGGAACCGCAACTGGCGGCATGGGTCAAGAAACAGGGCGACAATATTGTCTTCAAGCGCGTGCACGTGTCGCGCGACGCCAGCGTGGCGCCGCAACAGCGGCTGTTCTTCACCTTGCAGGCGATGGGCCTGACGGACCAATTACACGCCAAGGTGTTCCAGGCCATGCACGTCGAGCACAACCGCTTGAATACCGATGACGCCGTGTTCGACTTCGTGGCCAAACAGGGCGTGGACCGCCAGAAGTTCATCGACACCTACCGCTCGATGGGCATTTCCGGCCGCGTGCGCAAGGCCGACGCCATGATGCAAGGCTATAACGTCACCTTCTGGCCGATGATCGCCATCGATGGCCGCTACATCACTTCGCCATCGCAGGCCGACCAGGGCAGCAAATCGGCGAAGAACGAAGAACAGCTGAACGCCCAGGCACTGACCGTGATGGACGTGCTGGTGGCCAAGGCCAAAGCGGAAAAGAAATAAACGTGGGCATCAGCTGATGCAGCGCGTTCCTTATGCAGTATTCATCACCGGTGCGTCGAGCGGCCTGGGCGCCGCGCTGGCGCGCCAGTACGCCGACGAAGGCGCGCAACTGGGCCTGCTGGCCCGCCGCGGCGAGGCGCTCGATCAGCTGATCGCCTCCCTGCCCCGGCCCGAACTGCACCGCGCCTACGCCGTCGATGTGTGCGACCACGCCGCGCTCAAGCGGGCGGCCGATGATTTCCTGGCCTGTGCCGGGCGCATCGACATCGTCATCGCCAGCGCCGGCGTCTCGGTGGGCACCCTGACCGAACACGCGCAAGACCTGTCGGTGTTCGAGCAGGTGATGGCCATCAACGTCACCGCCACCGTCGCCACCTTTGCCCCCTTTGTCGCCACCATGAAAGCGCAAGGCGGCGGCCGGCTGGTCGGCATCGCCAGCGTGGCCGGCATTCGTGGCTTGCCCGGCGCCGAAGCCTACAGCGCGTCGAAGGCGGCCGTGATCAGCTACTGCGAATCGCTGCGCCTGGAATTGAAACCTGCCGGCATCAAGGTCATCACCATCACGCCCGGCTATATCGACACGCCGATGACGCGCCACAACGCCTACCGCATGCCGTTCCTGATGCCGGCCGCAGCCTTTGCCCAGCGCGCCGCGCGCGCGATTGCCGACGGCGACAGCTACCGCGTGATCCCCTGGCAGATGGGCGTGGTGGCCAAGCTGCTGCGCCTGCTGCCCAATGCCGTCTACGACCTGGCGTTTGCCAACGCCCCCCACAAAGCCCGCCAGCCGTCGGCGGGCAAGCCACCACTTCCATGACTTCTCATCTTGACCTGAACAGCGCGGCCATCGCCGCCCTTTGCGCCACCGGCGCATCCCACGTCGCCATCGAGGTGGTCGCCGAAACCGGCTCGACCAATGCCGACCTGCTGGCGCGCTGCGCGCAGCTGGCCGGTGCTACTTTGCGCATCGCCGGCCAGCAAACGGCGGGCCGCGGCCGCGCGGGCCGGCCGTGGCTGTCGCAGGCCGACGCCAGCCTGATGTTCTCGCTGGCCTGGCGTTTCAAGGGGCCGTTGCCCGCCATGGTCGGCTTGCCCCTGGCCGTCGGCGTGGCGCTGGCCGAGACCATGGGTTCGCTGGGCGTGCCGGTGCAACTCAAATGGCCGAACGACCTGATCAAGGACGGCAGCAAGCTGGCCGGCATCCTGGTCGAAACCCGGCAGGCTCAAGACGGCGGCGTATGGGCCGTGATCGGCTGCGGCATCAATCTGACCATGCCCGATGCGCTGGAACAGCAGATCGGGCGCAGCGTGTCGGCCGTGCCCTGGCTGGCGCAGATGGAACGCAACGCCCTGGTCGCCGCCTTGCTCAGCCGGCTGGCCGGCGTGCTGGCCGAATTCGACGATACCGGTTTCGCGCCGTTTACGGAGCGCTGGAACGCCCTGCACGCCTGGCAGGGCCGGGAAGTGAAAATCCTCGACAACGGCCAGCTGCTGCAACAGGGCATCGCCGCCGGCGTCGACCAGCTGGGCCGGCTGCTGCTGGCGACCGAGGGCGGCCTGGTGGAGATCATGTCCGGCGACGTCTCCTTGCGCCTGGCGCAGGAGTAAGCGCATGCTACTGCTGATCGACGCGGGCAATACGCGCATCAAATGGGTACTGGTGGCGCCCGATGCGCCGCTGGGCGGCTGGCTGGCCAGCGGCGCGGTGGCGCATGCGCAGCTCGATACCCTGGGCGCGCAGTGGGCGCCACTGCCGATCACCGGGGCGCTGCTGTCGAATGTGGCGGGTGCCGCCATCGCCGCACGCCTGCGCGCCATGCTGCCAGTCGCGCCGCGTGATTTTATCTCGCTGCCGCAGCTGGCCGGCGTGACCAACGGCTACCGCAACCCGGCCCAGCTCGGTTGCGACCGCTTTGCCGCCGCCATCGGCGCGCGCGCGCTGGCGCCGGATCAAGCCGTGATCGTCGCCAATTGCGGCACCGCCACCACCATCGACGCCCTCACCGCCGAGGGCGTGTTTTTGGGCGGCATGATATTGCCGGGACTGGGCCTGATGGCCAGTTCGCTGGCGCGCAATACGGCGCAGCTGCCGCAGATTGCCGATATGGCCCCGCTGCCGGCCGGTTTTGCCGACAATACCGATGACGCCATCCTGTCCGGCTGCCTGGCGGCGCAAACCGGCGCCATCGAGCGCGCCGTGCGCATACATGGCGCGCAAGCCTGTCTGCTGTCGGGCGGCGCCGCGCCACGCATCGCCCCAGCGCTGGCATTGCCGTTTCAACTGGTGGACAATATCGTCATGCTCGGCCTGCAGACGGCGGCCAGGGCAAACCGTGCGCAAGGAACACAACCATGCTGAAATTCGTCTTCTGGCTGCTGGCCGCCATCAACCTGCTGGTGCTGGCCATCGGCCAGGGCTACCTGGGCAGCTTTCGCACCGAAACGCGTGAACCGGCGCGCCTGAAAAACCAGCTGCACGCCGAAAAAATCACCCTGCTGACGCAAGCCCAGGCGACCGCGCCAGCCGAAGCGGCAACACCGGCGGCGGCCACAACTGCGCCAGTACCGGTGCCGGCCCCAGCCGCTGCGCCGCAGGTGTTCGCCTGCACCGAAGTGGGCAACTTCGTGCTGGCGGACGCGCGCAAGTTCGAAGCCAGGCTCGAACCTTTGGAGCTGGGCGAGCGCCAGTCGCGCCGCAACGTGGCTGGCCAGGATATTTCCAGTTATATGGTGTTCATTCCGCCGCAGGGCAGCAAGGAAGGCGCCGACCGCAAGGCCGGTGAACTCAAGCAGCTGGGCGTGACGAATTACTTCATCATGGGAGAAGGCAGCCCGCAGCGCTGGGGCATTTCGCTGGGCGTCTTCAAGTCGGAAACCAGCGCGCAAAGCCATCTGGCCTCGCTGCAGAAACAGGGCGTGCACAGCGCCCGCGTGGCGCCGCGCTACAGCTCCAGCAAGCAGCTCGCCTACCAGTTCCGCAACCTCGACGCGGCCACGCGCACGCGGCTGGCCGCCATCACTGCGCAGTTCGACGAGCAGGAACTGCGCAGCTGCAAGTAAAACCTAGCGTTCGATCACGATTGGCTTGACGCCAGCCGATGCCGGCAGGCTGGCCGCCGCGCGCGCCGCATCGGCGCGGCTGGTGAAGGGGCCGCCGTACAAACGGAACAGCGGGCCTGCCGGCACCACGTCGAGGTTGCCCAGCGTCTGCGCATACGGCGCCAGCTGCGCGCGGCCAGCTTCCGCATTGTCCGCACGCGAATAGGCGCCCAGCTGCAGATAAAAACCGGTGGCCAGCGCGCTGGGCGCGGGCGCCGCGACGGTCGCGTCGACCGCTGACAGCGCGGTGATTTCCGGCTGCACCACGGCTTTCAATTCCGGTTCGCTGTCGTCTGGGGTCTCGATCGACCTGGCCACCACCGACGGCACCGGTTTCGGCGCCGCGCGGGCGGCCAGGATGGCGTCGATCTCGGCCGGCAGCAGCCGTTCGACGATCACCTGGTGGCTGCCCTTGCCGAGGAAACCCAGTTTCAGCGCGGCCGTGTACGACACGTCGATCACGCGCGTGGCGTGGAACGGTCCGCGGTCGTTGATGCGCACGATCACCTGTTCGCCGCTGTCGATGCTGGTCACGCGCGCATACGACGGAATCGGCAGTGTCGGATGGGCCGCCGTCATCTTGTACATATCGTAGATTTCGCCCGACGAGGTGCGCTGGCCGTGGAATTTCTTGCCATACCAGGTGCCCGTGCCACGCTGCGTAAACGGTTCGTTGTCGGTGATCGGCGTATAGGTCTTGCCGAACACGACGTAGGGACGGTTCGAGCGCGTCGAATACGGTTCGTTGCGCACTTCCGCATCGGGCACGTCGCGCAGGTTGGCCGGCGGATTGTCGCCCGGGCCGTCATCCTTGTAGTAGCCGCCACGGCCGGAACCGGCTGCCGGCAAGGCCGGCAGGGTCGGATCCTGGCGCACGGGAATCTTGACCTTGCCAGCGCGCGGCATGCTGACATTGTCCGGCTTTTGCGGCGCCGTGCCGCAGGCGGCCAGGGTCAGCAGGACGGCCAGGCCACAACCACGGGAAAACAGGGTGTCGAGGGGCGCGCGCATCAGGTCTGCACCAGCTTGCGGTGGCGCTGTATGCTCATCAGGATGCCGGTGGCCACGCCCAGCGTGATCAGGGCGGTGCCGCCATAGCTGAGGAAAGGCAAGGGCACGCCGACCACCGGCAGGATGCCGCTGACCATGCCCATGTTGACGAAGGCGTAAGTAAAGAAAATCATGGTAATCGCTCCTGCCAGCAGGCGAGTGAAAAAACTGGGGGCATTGGCGGCGATCATCAGGCCGCGGCCCACCAGCAGCAAATACATCAGCATCAGGACCAGGTTGCCGGCCAGGCCGAATTCTTCGGAATACACGGCGAAGATGAAGTCGGTGGTGCGTTCCGGCACGAACTCCAGGTGGGCCTGGGTGCCGTGGGTCCAGCCCTTGCCCGTCATGCCGCCCGAACCGATGGCGATGATGGACTGGATGATGTGAAAGCCCTTGCCCAGCGGGTCCTTGGTGGGGTCGATCAGCATCATCACGCGGTCGCGCTGGTAGTCATGCATGTGCGACCAGGCGATCGGCAGGTAGCAGCTGACGACAATCGCCAGTCCCAGCATGATACGCCACGGCAGGCCGGCCAGGAAAATCACCGTAAAGCCGGCCGCCACCACCAGCAGCGACGTGCCCAGGTCGGGCTGGCGCGCGATCAGGTAGACGGGCGCCAGCAGCAGCACGGCGGCGATGGCGAACGACTGCCAGCGCAGCGAACCCGCATTGTGCTGGAAGAACCAGGCCAGCATCAGCGGCGCGGCGATCTTCAAAAATTCCGACGGCTGGATATCGATCACGCCGATATGCAGCCAGCGCCGCGCGCCCAGCTTGATGGTGCCGAACAGCGCCACCGCAATCAGGAGCAGCACCGCGATCGTATACGCGGGCACGGCGATGCGCATCATCATCTGCGGCGTCACATTGGCCGTCAGCCACATCACGAAAAAGCACAGCACGATATTGCGCAGGTGGTCTTCGATCTTGCCGGGGATACCGAGGCTGGCCGACGCCAGGGTCAGCAAACTGGTGGCCAGCAGCATCAGGATGATCAGCATCAGCGGCGGATCGAATACCGCCAGATAGGGTTTGGCGCGCCGCCACAGCGAGCGCCTTTCGTTAATGGACATGCATTTCCTTATTGCGTCGCAGGCGGCGCGCCGGCCTGCTCGTCGGTGATTTCTTCCAGGGTGCGCACTTCGTCGACGTCTTCCTTCGGCACCTTGGTGGTGTCGCGCTCCTTTTCGCCCGGACGCTTGCCCAGCAAGTAGTAATCGAGCGCCTTGCGCGCGATCGGCGCGGCCACGCCCGCGCCAAAGCCGGCGTTTTCCACCACGATGGCCATCGCGATGCGCGGCTTGTCGGCCGGCGCAAAGGCGGTAAACAAGGCGTTGTCGCGCAGCCGTTCGGCCAGCAGCTTGGCATTGTACTTCTCGTTCTTCTTGATGCCCACCACCTGCGCCGTACCGGTCTTGCCGCCCACCGTGTACTGCACGCCGGTAAAGATTTTCGCTGCCGTGCCGCCCGCTTCGCTGGTGACGCCAACCATGGCGCGCTTGATGGTGTCGATGTTTTCCTGTTTCAAAGGAATGCGATAGCTTTCCTTGGGCACCGTCAGGGTGCGCGCACGGGTGGCGGCGTCTTCGATGATCTTGACCAGGTGCGGCTTCATCACCACGCCGTTGTTGGCCAGGGTGGCCGTCGCATGGGCGATCTGCAGTGGCGTATAGGAGTTGTAGCCGGAGCCGTTGCTGACCGAAATCGTGTCGCCGCCCACCCATTTCTTTTGCTGCGCCGTCTTGAAACGGTTGCGCTTCCATTCGGTCGAGGGCAGCACGCCGGTCTTTTCGTTATTCAGGTCGATGCCGGTCAGCTGGCCGAAACCGAACGGCTTCATGAAGTCGTGGATGGCGTCGATGCCCATGTCGCGGCCCAGCTGGTAATAATAGGTGTTGCAAGAGACGACAATCGACTTGTGCATGTCGACCGTGCCGTGGCCGCCGACCTTGTCGTCCCTGAACATATGGCCGCCCAGCATGAAGAAACCGGGGTCGGAGATAGCCTGGCTGGGCGTGCGCTTGCCCAGTTCCAGCGCCGCCAGCGCCATGAAGGGCTTGAAGGTGGAACCGGGCGCATAGGTGCCGGACAATGGCCGGTTGACCATCGGCCGGTCCAGCGAGGTATTGAGTTCGTTCCAGCTTTGCTGGTCGATGCCATCGACGAACAGGTTCGGGTCGTAGCCGGGCTTGGAGACATACGCCAGGATATCACCGGTGGCCGGGTCGATCGCCACGGCCGCGCCGCGCCATTCGCCGAAGGCCTCTTCCATCACTTTTTGCAGCTCGATGTCGATCGACAGGACCAGGTTATTGCCGGGTACGGCCGCCGTGCGCGACAGGGTGCGCATGGCGCGCCCGCCGGCCGACACTTCCACCTCTTCATAGCCGGTGGTGCCGTGCAGCTGCTTTTCGTAGCTTTTTTCCAGGCCCTCTTTGCCGATGTGGTCGGTGCCATTGTAGTTGGCGGCGTCGTCGCCCTCTTCCAGCGCCTTCGATTCATTGCGGTTGATGCGGCCGATAAAGCCCACCACGTGCGAAGCCACTTCGCCCATCGGATACTGGCGGAACAGGCGCGCCTGCACCTCGACGCCGGGAAAGCGGAAGCGCTGCGCCGAGAAGCGCGCCACTTCCTCGTCGGTCAGGCGGGTGCGCAGCGGCACGCTGACGAAATTTTTCGATTCTTCCAGCAGTTTCTTGAAGCGGCGGCGGTCCTTGATGTCGATCTGGACCAGGGTGCCCAGTTCATCGATCACCGAATCCAGACTGGCGCTCAGCTTGGACGGCGTGATTTCCAGCGTAAACGCCGAATAATTGCGCGCCAGGACCACGCCGTTGCGGTCCAGGATCAGGCCGCGCGTGGGCACGATGGGCACCAGCGCGATGCGGTTGTCCTCGGCCTTGGTGGCATAGTCTTCATGCTTGATCACCTGCAGCCAGATAAAGCGCGCCAGCAGCAGCGAAAAGCAGACAAAGACCAGCGCGCCCAGTATCGTCAGGCGCAGCCGGAAGAAATGCAGTTCGCGCTCGGTGTTTTTAAGTTCGGTCATCGCGGGTCAAGGTCAGATCGGCCGGTTATGGTCGCGGTCCACGGCGCGGCGCTGTGGCGCCAGCAGCATCCAGGTAATGATTGGCCACAGGATCACGGCGATAAAGCTCTCGATGAAATTGAGCCAGCCAGGAAAGCGGCCCGACACGATCAGCCGCGTCACCAGTTGCAGCGCCTGTGTCAGCAGCAGCAGCGGCAGCACATGCAGCGCCTGCGTCATGATCGGGAACCACAGCACGCGGCGGTGCATCATGATGGCGAAATAGGACAGCAAGGTATAGGCCAGCGCATTTTCGCCCAGCAGGGTCGAATCGTGCACGTCCATCATCAGGCCCATGAAAAAGGCCACGCCGATGCCGACCTTGCGCGGCTGGTGGATGCCCCAGAACACCAGCACCAGCGCGACAAAATCGGGCACGCCGACGAAATGGCCCCAGGGCAGCAGGTTCAGCAGGAACGCGCACAGCAGCGAAAAGCCGATGAACAGGGGGCTGACCGGCAGCAGGATGTAATGCGGGCGGTTCATCGTGTCGCCTCGGTGGTCGGGTTGGCAGGGGCGGCGGCAGGCGGCTTGGCGGCCGGCGCCGCAGCGGGCGTAGCGGCGGGTGCGCCAGCAGCCGGCGTAGGGGTGGCCGGCTTGGCCGTATCCTTGATCGGCGCCATCTTGCCGGCGATCTTGCGGCCGACCTTGATTTCTTCGACCGGTGGACGCGGCGGAATATCGGGCGAGCTGGTCAATATCAGCAGCTGCGTGTTGCGCTCGATGCCGGCCAGCGGCTGGCACACCACGCGGCCGAACGGACCATGCGCATTGCGCTCGACCAGGGTCACGCGCGCCACGGCCAGGCCGGCCGGGTACAGGCCGTCCAGGCCCGACGTAATCACGATATCGCCGATCTGGATGTCGGCGGTCGGCTCCGTGAAGCGCAATTCCATGGTGCCGGACTTGCCGCGGCCATAGGCCACGCTGCGCACGCCGTTGCGCAGCAGCTGCACGGGAATCGCCTGCTCTTCATCGGTCAGCAGGGTCACTTCCGAGGTAAACGGAAACACGCGCGTGACCTGGCCGACCACGCCCAGGTTGTCGATCACGGGCCGGCCCAGTTCCACGCCATGCTGGATGCCGCGGTCGAGCACGATCTTGCGGGTGGCCGAATCGCGCGTGTCGTACAGGATTTCGGCCAGCATGGATTTCACCGGCACGCGCTCGCGCGCTTCCATCAACTTGCGCAGATGGTTGTTTTCCACGATATTGAGCTGCGCCTGCTGCAGGATCTGCGCCGAGGCGATCTGTTCGTGCTTGAGGTCGCGCACCTGTTTTTCCAGCGCCGACAGCGAGGAAAAATACGTGCCGACACCGAGCGCCACGTCGCGCGGCACCAGCGCCGCCATCTGCACCGGATACAGCACGGTGCCGACCGCCTGGCGCACGGCGGTCAGCGCATGCATGCGCGAATCGACCAGCAGCAAGGCGATCGAAATGCCGGCGAACACCATCATCTTGACGCGGGCGGAGGCGCCCTGTTTGAAAAGTGGCGGAGGACTGTATTCCATGACTTCCAATAATCAGGCCAGGCGCAGTGCGCCAACGTGCGGGCCCCGGCCTCACGCCGGCGCCAAAACCAACGCCGGAAACCCGCTTTCCGGCCCGTTGATCCGATTACTCGTAGGAAAAGATCGAGCCGAGCTTGTCCATGCGTTCCAGCGCCATGCCGGAACCGCGCACCACGCAGGTGAGCGGGTCTTCGGCCACCAGTACCGGCAGGCCGGTTTCTTCCATCAGCAGGCGGTCCAGGTCGCGCAGCAGCGCGCCGCCGCCGGTCAGCATCATGCCTTTTTCGGCGATGTCGGCGCCCAGTTCCGGCGGCGTCTGTTCCAGCGCGTTTTTCACGGCCGAGACGATATTGTTCAGCGGGTCGGTCAGCGCTTCGAGGATTTCGTTGGACGAAATGGTAAACGAGCGCGGGATGCCTTCGGACAGGTTGCGGCCCTTGACTTCCATCTCTTTCACTTCCGAACCGGGGAAGGCCGAACCGATGGCCTTCTTGATCGCTTCGGCCGTCTGTTCGCCGATCAGCATGCCGTAGTTGCGGCGGATGTAATTGACGATGGCTTCGTCGAACTTGTCGCCGCCGACGCGCACGGAGCCCTTGTAGACCATGCCGCCCAGCGAAATGATGCCCACTTCCGTGGTGCCGCCGCCGATATCGACCACCATCGAGCCGGTCGCTTCCGACACGGGCAGGCCGGCGCCGATGGCCGCAGCCATCGGTTCTTCGATCAGGTAGACCTGCGAGGCGCCCGCGCCCAGCGCCGATTCGCGGATCGCGCGGCGTTCCACCTGGGTCGAGCCGCACGGCACGCAGATGATGATGCGCGGCGACGGACGGAAGAATTTCGAGTCATGCACCATGCGGATGAACTGCTTGAGCATCTGTTCGGTGACGGTGAAGTCGGCGATCACGCCATCTTTCATCGGACGGATCGCTTCGATATTGCCCGGTACCTTGCCCAGCATCTGCTTGGCTTCCTTGCCGACCGCCTGGATGGTTTTCTTGCCATTCGGGCCGCCTTCCTGGCGGATCGCGACGACCGACGGTTCGTCCAGGACGATGCCCAGGCCGCGTACATAGATCAGAGTGTTGGCCGTGCCCAAGTCAATGGCCAGATCGGTGGAGATATACCTGCGTAAAAAACCAAACATGAGTGTCCTGTAGCGCATCGAGCTGCGCAAAAGCTGTTTATGGGGAGTTTCAAAGCGGGCGCTTTCAGGCTCCTTCGAAAACCCATACGGGCGTTTTTCGGCGGTTCGCTTGGCGCTTGCGCAATCGTTTCTATGCTGCGGCAGCAGTCCATCGGCGCCGGCAACGCATTAACCCGCCATTCTACCTTATAATTTGAATGCGATTTGCTCAAAAACCATGGAAAAGTGCGACGCTTGCCGCCGCGAGTTACGCGGCATTCCCGAGTTTTTGTGAGCAAAAGAGCAGTAAATACCCGCGTTTTATCAAAGCGCCAACTTAATACTTATTGCGTGCCCCGCGCACCTTTCGCCATGTCCCTGACACTCTCCGATGTAAAACGCATTGCCCATTTGGCACAACTCGACATGGCCGACGACCAGGCCGCCACGTCACTGGAACAATTGAACAAAATTTTTGCGCTGGCAGAACAAATGCAGGCCGTCAATACCGACGGCGTGGCGCCGCTGAGCCACCCGCTGGCCGCCCATATGGACAATATCGCGCTGCGCCTGCGCGAAGACCAGGCCACCGAAACCAACCACCGCGACGACTACCAGGCGATGGCGCCGAAAGTCCAGGATGGCCTGTACCTGGTGCCCAAAGTGATCGAATAATCATCGGCGACCACTGCGCCCTGTCCTCCTGTCGAATATCAGAATAGAAACGCCATGCATACAAAATCCATCAAACAGCTGTCCGCGCTCTTGCAGAACAAGGAAATTTCCGCCGTGGCACTGGCGACGCATTTCCTCGACCGCATCGAAGCCGACGGCTCGAACGCCTTTTTGCACGTCGACCGTGCGCTGACCCTGGCACAGGCCGAAGCGGCCGACGCGCGCATCGCCGCCGGCACCGCCACCGCCCTGACCGGCGTGCCGATCGCGCACAAGGACTTGTTTGTCACCAAAGGCTGGCGCACCACGGCCGGCTCGAAAATGCTGGCCGACTACGTCAGCCCGTTTGACGCCACGGTGGTGGAAAAATGCCTGGCGGCCGGCATGGTCAGCCTGGGCAAGGTCAACTGCGACGAATTCGCCATGGGTTCCGGCAATGAGAACTCGGCCTTCGGCGCCGTGAAGAATCCGTGGGACGCGACTGCCGTACCGGGCGGCTCGTCCGGCGGGTCGGCCGCCGCCGTCGCCGCGCGCCTGACGCCGGCCGCCACCGGCACCGATACGGGCGGCTCGATCCGCCAGCCGGCCGCTTTTTGCGGCATCACCGGCATCAAGCCCACCTATGGCCGCGTGTCGCGCTTCGGCATGATCGCGTTTGCCTCCTCGCTGGACCAGGGCGGCCCGATGGCGAAAACCGCCGAAGACTGCGCGCTGCTGCTGAACGTGATCGCCGGTTTCGACGAGCGCGATTCGACCAGCCTGACGCCGGAACAGGGCGGCGTGGCCGAAGACTTTACGCGCAGCCTGGATCAACCCCTCACAGGTTTGCGCATCGGCGTGCCGCGCGAATACTTCGGCGACGGCCTGGCCAAGGACGTGGAAGCGGCCGTGCGCGGCGCGCTGGCGCAATACGAGCAACTGGGCGCCACCCTGGTCGATATCTCGCTGCCGAACACGGCGCTGTCGATTCCCGCCTACTACATGATCGCGCCGGCCGAAGCCTCGTCCAACCTGTCGCGCTATGACGGCGTGCGCTACGGCCACCGTGCCAGCGCCTACAAGGACCTGCAGGACATGTACAAGAAAAGCCGCGCCGAAGGCTTTGGCGCCGAGGTCAAGCGCCGCATCATGGTCGGCACCTATGTGCTGTGCCACGGTTACTACGACGCCTACTACCTGAAGGCGCAAAAGATCCGCCGCCTGATCGCGCAGGACTTCGACGCGGTATTGAACGGCCCGAACGCGGTATGCGACGTGATCATGGGACCGGTCGCACCGACCGTGGCCTGGGACCTGGGCGACAAGACCGACGACCCGGTGGCGAACTACCTGGCCGACATCTACACCCTGTCGACCAGCCTGGCCGGCCTGCCCGGCATGTCGGTCCCGTGCGGCTTCGGCGACGGCGAGAAAAACAGCCGGCGCCCGGTCGGCCTGCAAATCATCGGCAATTACTTTGGCGAGGCCAGGCTGCTGAACGTGGCCCACCAGTTCCAGCTGGTGACGGACTGGCACACGCGCGCCCCAGGCGTTTAACTAAAAAAAGAAGCGAGAACACTATGCAATGGGAAGTCGTCATCGGTCTTGAGAACCACGTGCAGCTCACGACCGACTCCAAAATTTTCAGCGGTTCGCCGATCAAGTACGGCGCCGAGGCCAACACCCAGGCCAGCCCGGTCGACCTGGCGCTGCCGGGCGTGCTGCCGGTGATGAACAAGCAGGCGGTCGACCGCGCCATCCGTTTCGGCCTGGCCGTGGGCGCCACCGTCGCGCCGCATTCGGTCTTCGCGCGCAAGAACTATTTTTACCCGGATTCGCCCAAGGGCTACCAGATCAGCCAGTTCGAAGATCCGGTGGTGATCGGCGGCGCGCTGACCTTCGGCTATGAAAAGGATGGGCAATTCGTCACCAGGACCGTCAACCTGACGCGCGCCCACCTGGAAGAAGACGCCGGCAAGTCGCTGCACGAAGACTACGCCGGCATGAGCGGCATCGATCTGAACCGCGCCGGCACGCCGCTGCTGGAGATCGTTTCGGAACCGGAAATTCGCAGCGCCGCCGAAGCCGTGGCCTACGCCAAGGCCCTGCACTCGCTGGTGATGTGGCTCGGCGTCTGCGACGGCAACATGCAGGAAGGCTCGTTCCGCTGCGACGTCAACGTCTCGGTGCGCCCGGTCGGCCAGACGGAATTCGGCACCCGCTGCGAAATCAAGAACCTGAACTCGTTCCGCTTTATCGAAGAAGCCGTGCACGTCGAAGTGCGCCGCCAGATCGAACTGATCGAAGACGGCGGCAAGGTGGTGCAGGCCACGCGCCTGTACGATCCGGACCGCAAGGAAACGCGCGAAATGCGCAGCAAGGAAGACGCCCAGGACTACCGCTACTTCCCGGACCCGGACCTGCCGCCACTGGTCATCTCGCCCGAGTGGATCGCCCGCGTGAAAGCCGACATGCCGGAACTGCCGGCCGCCATGCGCGCGCGCTTCATCAGCGAATACGCGCTGCCCGAGTACGACGCGCTGGTGCTGACGCAGTCGAAAGCGATGGCCACCTATTTCGTCGCCGTGGTCGACAAGGCCGGCAAGGACAACGCCAAGGCCGCCGCCAACTGGCTGATGGGCGACGTCGCCTCGACCGTCAACCGCGAAGGCACGGACCTCGATGCGGCGCCGGTCTCGCCGGCCCAGCTGGCCGCCATGCTCAAGCGTATCGCCGACGGCACGATTTCCAACAAGGCCGCAAAAGAAGTCTTCGCCGGCATGTGGGAAGCGAAGTCCAGCGATGAAAACCTGGTCGACACCATCATCGAGGCCAAGGGCCTGAAACAGATCTCGGACTCGGGCGCCCTGGAAGCGATCGTCGACGAAGTGCTGGCAGCCAACGCCAAGTCGGTCGAGCAGTACCGCGCCGGCAAGGAAGCGGCCATCAATGCGCTGATCGGTCAGGCCATGAAGGCGTCTAAAGGCAAGGCCAACCCGGCCCAGCTGACGGAACTGCTGAAGGCCAAGCTGGCCGGTTAAACTGGGCAGCCTCTAAAGCCAAGTGCGACACCTTCTCATGAAGGTGTCGCCATGCATGGCTGAAAATTTTCGCGCGAACAGAACGCGTTGTCGTGCGTCAAATATCGACATAGCGTGGCAGCAAGTCCTGATCGACCAGACGAATTTCAATGGCATTGGCGATCTTGACGTGCTCGGGATTCTCATCAGAAAAAGGCTCGTCGGTGACGCTGACGATGATAGTGCCGATCTGCTGGTCTTTGCCTTGCTCGCCCACCGCCATCACGGGCACCAGGGCTCGGGCTTCCGGCACTTGCTGGACCGTCAGTACACGCGGCAGGTACAACATCCAGCCTACACCTGGACGATCCTTGAAGACTTGTTTTTTAAAATACTGATTACGTGCTACCGTGATAAAGGCCGGCCGCAGAGACCCCGCGATTATGGACAGGAGCTCTTTTACCCCATCAATACCAAGCCGTTTCACGCCTTGACCGTGATCGCTGATCCGGAAGGTCCGGGCGGGCCAATCGCTGTCGCTGAATCCAAGCGCCATGGTCGCGCCATCATCGTCGCCGAGCTCGCCATTCCAGGCGCTGAGAAATCGGGATGTCTCACCCTTGAATTCGGTCTCGAGTACGGCTTCGGCCACTGTCGTGAGCTCTCCCGACGCATCGAAAACCGGATAAAGAAACGACTTTGCTTCTGTATCTTGCGATAGAAACCAGTTTTTCCCAAATGCCGCAGTTTTATTCAAAAACTGGACAATGATAGCGATTTCCTCAAGGTTGGGTCGGAAAGCAAGGGAAGTGCGCGTTGCATCGCGCTTATAGGAAACATTGATTATTGTCATATAATTATGGGACGTAGTAGGTAGTAATCCCCAACGCAGCTAATTTGGGTTCCATATATTCGTAAGCATAGGGCGTTTGGAAATACCATTTCAGCGAGGCCGGCGGGTTACGCCTGACAATCTTTGACTGGTCCGTGGCCTGCTTTAATTCCATCCTCAGGAAAATATTTTCTTGAAAATCGTATTTAAATTTACCGCTTGCCTTAAAAAACTGGTCATAATCCGCTTTCGCTTCCTGTAACAAGCATAAACGGGATTGGAAGCCGTCAAAATCCTTGCCTGCAAACACCCAAGGAAACCACTGATCCGGGCCTGATAATCACGCGCGGCGGGCCACCAAGGTCCTGTACGGTAAATAGCCAGGTAACGGAAGGACTCTCTTGCTCCAATGCGGCCAGCTCTTCAAGAAAAGAAGGCACCGATCTCGCCAAATCCACCAACCAGGGGCCTGCATGCGCAAGCGCAGCGTCGGCTGTGCCGGTAAATAGCGGGTAGCGCGTCGCATCCTCCGTCATGCGCGTTTGGCGGTGTGTCTCATATTGAACACCGTCGACCAGTGCGTACAAGCACAGCGCCGAATGATGTTGCTGAAGCTGGTTCAGGCGTTCCAGGACGTCGATCAATATATTACTCCCGGATAAAGGTGGTCGCGCCAGCGGCCGCCGCAGACACCAAGCATTCGAGGCAAATGCCGGAGTCGGTATTTGCGGCAATCTTGCCGGCAGCTTCCGTCATCTCGTTCGCATCGACATCAGCCGGGTCGCCAAGGCTGGACTGGTCCAACCAGATCGTCGTGATCTGTCCGGATATAAGCCTGGCGCCGCAGGCGGTCGTGTCCAGGTGCCGGGCATAACCCTTGCCTGATCCGTCGACCAGGTCGTCGGCGGCAGAGTTGATCGGGAATGTCCCCTTGCATTTGGGGCATACGGTCATGTCGCCCATCCTGGCCACATACTTGCCGTTGATATCGACTGTCATGTCGGCACTGATCACGGTGCCACCATGATCGGTCTTGTCGCCAAGTACGATGAGCGGACGGGCCATTTGCTCCTCCTGACATTTGAAAATACACAGGCTGAAAGTTTAAATAGTGCCCCTGGCATGGACTTGTTCAAAAAATTGAAGCATGGCATTAATATAAGACGCGTCCCGTTCGCTGCGTAGGGCAAACAGTATGGCCTGGAGGGGGTGAACAATGTGGTCTCCGGCCAAGCACCGTCGTAGCAAACAGAGCATAGGCGGCATCGCTTTTTGAGCCAAGCATGATGCGGACGTAGCGTCGCGATACTGTGTGCGTCCGCTTGCAGGTATGATCATGGCTCCTCTCACGCACCATGATGACCGCCATGAAAAAAATCAAAACCGGCCTGGTCGGCTACGGCTTTGCCGGCTCCACCTTTCACGCTCCCGTCCTGTCCACCATCGATGCCCTGGAACTGGCTGCCGTCGCTTCCAGCAAGCCCGACCTCGTGCACAAGGACTGGCCGCACGCCACCGTGTATGCCGATCCGGCCCAGCTGTTTGCCGATGCCTCGATCGAACTGGTCGTCATCGCCGCGCCCAACGAAGCGCATTTCGGCCTGGCGCAGGCGGCGCTACAGGCAGGCAAGCATGTGGTGGTCGACAAGCCCTTCACGATTACCAGCGCCCAGGCGCAGACGCTGATCGCCCTGGCCAAAGAACGCAAGCTGGTGCTCAGCGTGTACCACAACCGCCGCTGGGATGGCGATTTCCTCACCTTGCAATCGCTGCTGGCGCAGGGCACCCTGGGCCGCGTCACCAGTTTTGAGTCGCATTTCGACCGCTTCCGGCCCGAGATCCGCCAGCGCTGGCGCGAGTCCGCCGCACCCGGTGGCGGCCTGCTGTACGACCTGGGGCCGCATATGCTGGACCAGGCGGTGCAGCTGTTTGGCACACCCGAAAAAATTTACGCCGATATCGTGCTGCAGCGCGACGGCGCCGAAGCGGTCGACTACATGCATATCGTGTTGTATTACGACCGCTTGCGCGTGGTGCTGCAGGCAGGCTGCCTGGTCAAGGCGCCGACGGCGCGTTTTGCCGTGCATGGCGACCAGGGCAGCTTCGTGAAATTCGGCCTCGATCCGCAGGAAGACGCGTTAAGGGCGGGCGGCAGGCCAGGCCAGCCGGGCTGGGGCCAGGATGGCGTGCGCGGCGCGCTGCACCTGGGCACGCAGCCCGATGGCCAGTTCGACCATCTGGACCTGCAGCCGGGCCGCTACCAGGATTTTTACCAGGACATGGCCGACGCCATCCGCGAAGGCAAACCGGCGCCGGTGGCGGCCGAGGATGCACTGCTGACCATCAGGCTGATCGAACTGGCGCTGCAAAGCTCAAGCGAAGGCCGCGTGCTGAACGTGTCCGCTGCGGCGTAATATCAGGAAGCGTTCTGGTTGGTGCCGGCCGGCCAGACCAGTTCCACTTTCGCCGAACTGCCGGCCTTGACCTGCACCTTGCGCTCCAGCGTCTTGCCCGCCAGCGTGGCGCGCAGGCTGTAGCTGCCGGGCGCCAGCCGCGCCAGCAGATACGGGCCGGTGGCGGTGACGTCCAGCGCCAGCGCGCCTTTCGCGTCGTGGATTTGCAGCTTCACGTCCGAGGCAAACTGGGCGCGCCCATCGGCCTGCACGGAAAACACCAGGCTCAATGGCCACTGGCCGCTGGCGCTCTTGATGGCCGTCGATTCATCGAGGCCAATGCCACCCGTCAGGTATTCCACCGCGCCGCTTTTCTGCACCGCCGGCAGCGCGCCTTCAGCTTGCGCATGGGCCGGCACCTGCAGCATCACGGCAGACAACACGATCGCATTCAGTACAGCGGTCGCGCCTAGGGCGAATCGATGGCTTTGCATAAGAGGCTCCTCAGGTCAGATGGGCTTAATACCGGCGCGTGGCGTCGGCGATCTTCTGGTCGGTCTTGAACTGGCTCAGTGCATACACGGCCCAGATGGCGGCCGGCAGCCAGCCGATCAGGGTGATCTGCAGGATCAGGCAGATGATGCCGGCGATAGGGCGGCCGATGGTGAAAAAGGTCAGCCATGGAAGAATCAGGGCAATCAATAAGCGCATGGTGGTTTCCTTGTTTTGTACTGTGTAAAACTTATTATAGGCGTGCCGCAACGCCGTGTCCGCGCGCCATCGCACACTACGCATTGCATCGTTACGCCTTCAGATGCTCGATCAGCTGGCGCGCGTACAGGGGCAATTCGCTGAACTGGCGCACGCAGATGGTCAGGTTGCGCACCGACCAGGGGTCAAGCAAGGTAATGCTGCGCAGCGCCATCGTCTGCTGGCAGCGGCGCGCGGCCGCCTGCGGCACCACGCCGATACCCACGCCGCTGGCCACCATGCGGCAGACGGCGTCGAAACTACGCAGGCGCACGCGCATTTTCAATGGCCGTCCCAGGCGCGCCGCGTGCAGGGCCAGGTACTGCTGCAGCGCGCTGTCGTCGGCCAGGCCGATAAAGTCGTGGCCGAGCAGGCTGGCAAAATCGACGGTGTCCGCGCTCCCGATGGCGCGGTGATGCACGCCGTCGGCCGCCGCAATCGCCACCAGCCGGTCGGGCCGGAACAAAAACGTCTGCAAGCCGCGCAGGTCGACCGAATCGGAGACGATGCCCATGTCGGCCAGCCCCTCCGAGACTCCCTTGACGATATCGTAGCTGAGGCGCTCTTCCAGGTCGATGGTCAGATTCGGATGACGGTCCAGGAAAGTACCCAGCGCTTCGGGCAGGAATTCGCTGAGCGCCGAGGTATTGCACAGCAAACGCAGCTGCCCTTTCAGGCCGTGCGCAAATTCACCGAGGTCGCCGCGCAGCTTGTCCATCTGCTGCAACACCAGCCGCGCATGGTGCAGCAGGGTCTGCCCGGCCGGCGTCGCCGCCACGCCGCGCCGTCCGCGCAGCAGCAGCGCCATGCCCAGCGCGTCTTCCATGCCGCGCACGCGGGCGCTGGCCGACGCCAGTGCCAGATGGCTGCGCGCGGCGCCCGCCGTCAGGCTGCCCTCTTCCACCACGTGGACGAACAGCTGCAAATCAACCAGGTCAAAACGCATGGCCACCTCCTGCCGCCATCTTATCAGCCTTCGTTTGAGACTGAGGCTGGCGCTGCGAAATCGCGCTGTTCACAATCGCGCCTGGCGCGCAGAATCTCGCCACGTTCATTCTGATTGATACACCATGCAGACTTCCTTTTTACTGGCCGTCGGCGCCAGCTTTATCCTCGCTGGCTTCGTCAAGGGCGTAGTGGGCCTGGGCTTGCCGACCGTGGCCATGGGCCTGCTCAGCCTGGCCATGCCACCGGTGCAGGCCGCGGCCCTGCTGATCGTGCCGTCGATGGTGACCAATCTGTGGCAGCTGGCGGCCGGCCCTGGCGTAATGCTGCTGCTGCGCCGGCTATGGCCGCTGCTGGCCTGGACCATGGCCGGCACGCTGCTGGGCGGCGCGCTGCTGCCGACGGATGGCGGTACGTGGGCAGTGGTGGCGCTGGGCGTGGCATTGATGGCGTATGCGCTGGCGGGACTATGTTCGCTGCGGCTGACGATACAGCCGCGCCATGAAGGCTGGCTGGCGCCCTTGATCGGCGCGCTGACCGGGCTGGTGACGGCGGCCACCGGCGTATTTGTGATTCCCGCCGTGCCGTATCTGCAGGGATTGGGACTCAAGCGCGATGAACTGGTGCAGGCGCTGGGCATGGCGTTTACCGCGTCGACCGTGGCGCTGGCCGCCAGCCTGGCACTGCACGGCGATTTTCATATGGGCGACGCCCAGGCTTCCGCTTATGCGCTGCTGCCCGCGCTGGGCGGCATGCTGGCCGGCCAGTGGCTGCGCGGACGCATCGCGCCGGAGCTGTTCAAAAAGTGCTTTTTTACCGGCCTGTTCGTACTGGGCCTGCATTCGGCGCTCAAACCCTGGCTGGGTTAAACAACATCAATCCAGGCCAAGGATGGACGCGACCGACGATTCGAGCTGCTCGACCAGTTCCGGCTGCATGAACCGATAGTCGTCGGGAATATCGAGCACGTGGATGGTTTTGCCCTCGAGCAGCCGGCCGAACTGCGCGCGCAGGCGCGACTGGTGCTTTTCTTCCATCACGAAGATGATCTCGCACCAGGCCACATCCTGCTCGCTGACGGGATGGCGCGCATTCGAACTGGTGCCGCCCGAGCGCACCGACAGCGCGGGATGGCGGCGCCATACCCGCTCCGCCGTCGGGCTGCGCCACTGGTTGCGGCTGCAGACGAACAGGACGTTCAACTGCGTCAGATGCCGTAGCGCGTGCGGTAGGCCGACACGGCTTCTTTATATTGCAACAGTTCCGGATCGGCGCCCGCGCCGTTCAGGTAGCCGAACAGGTCGTCCAGGTTGCCGATCGAGATAACGGGAATGCCATACTGTTTCGACACTTCCTGCACCGCCGAGCTGGGCGACAGCTGGCCGTCCGGGCCCGAGCGTTCCATGCGGTCCAGTGCGATCAGCACGGCGCACGGTTCGGCGCCGGCGGCGCGTATCATGTCCACCGATTCGCGCACCGAGGTGCCGGCCGAGATCACGTCGTCAATAATGACGACTTTGCCTTGAAGCTTGGCGCCGACGATCGTGCCGCCTTCGCCATGGTCCTTGGCTTCCTTGCGGTTGAAGGCGAACGAGGTGTTGCGGCCCTTGCCGGCCAGCGCCACGGCGGTGGCCGAAGCCAGGGTGATGCCCTTGTAGGCGGGACCGAACAGCATGTCGAATTCAACGCCCGAATCGAGCAGGGTCTGCGCGTAGAACTGGGCCAGTTCGGCCAGGGTGGCGCCGTCATGGAACAGGCCCGCATTGAAGAAGTACGGCGACTGGCGGCCGGCCTTGGTGGTGAACTCGCCGAACCGCAAGACTCCCTTGGATACCGAAAACGCGATAAACTGCTGGCGTAAATTATTCACATGAGCCTCATTTTTTAAAAGTGCCTGTATTTTAATCCGCGCGCACCGGCGAGACAATCGCCATGCCGCGCCGCCCCTTGCGGCCCGCGCCCTTTCGACTGCCCTGTATGCCAAAAATTATCTCCGCCAACCTGAACGGCATCCGTTCCGCCGCCAAAAAAGGCTTTTTCAACTGGATGGGCACGCAAACGGCCGACTTCATCTGCGTGCAGGAACTGAAGGCGCAACTGCCCGACATGACGCCGGAATTCCTCAATCCGCACGGCTATCATGGCCATTTTCACTATGCCGAAAAGAAGGGATATTCCGGCACCGGTGTCTACAGCAAGGTGGAGCCGGACGCCGTGCATATCGGCTTCGGCTGCCCTGAATTCGACGCCGAAGGCCGCTACGTGCGCTGCGACTTCGGCAGTCTGTCGGTGATTTCCGTCTACTGCCCGTCCGGCTCGTCCGGCCCCGAGCGCCAGGAAGCCAAGTTCCGCTTCATGGAAGTGTTCCTGCCCCATCTGCTGCAGCTCAAGGCGCTGGGCCGCGAAGTGGTCATCTGCGGCGACTGGAATATCGCCCACCACGAGATCGACCTGAAAAACTGGAAGGGCAACAAGAAGAATTCGGGCTTCCTGCCGGAAGAGCGCGCATGGCTGACGCGCGTGTTCGATGAAGTGGGCTTTGTCGACGTGCACCGCGGCCTGGACAAGCGTGAAGACCAATATACGTGGTGGAGCAACCGTGGCCAGGCCTACGCCAAAAACGTCGGCTGGCGCATCGATTATCACGTCGCCACGCCCGGCATCGCGGCCCAGGCGCATACGGTCAGCGTGTACAAGGACGAGAAGTTTTCGGACCATGCACCGTTGATTATCGATTACACGGTCCGGACGTAAATTTCACAAACTGCGCCGGCTTTCAAAGCGGCGCATCTCGCCTGTCAACGGATCGCTAAATGCAATCGCCCGCGCCAGCAGCTGCAAGGGCTGCGACATGTCGTCTTCCTTGCACGGCAGCGCCACCGGATAAAACGCGTCGTTGACGATGGGGATGCCCAGCGCGGCCAGGTGCACGCGCAGCTGGTGCTTGCGGCCCGTGTGCGGCTGCAAGCGGTACAGATTGAACTCGCCACGCTCTTCGATGATGTCGATGATGGTTTCCGAGTTCGGCTCGCCCGCTTCCTCGCGCATGATGAAAAACTTGTCGCCGTCGACCATGCGGCTGCGGTAGATGAACGGAAACTCGCGGCCATGCAGGCGCGGCGCCAGCGCTTCATAGACTTTATGGATTTCACGGCGCTGGAACAGGGTCTGGTAGGCGCCGCGGCTGGCCTGGCGGCGTGAAAAAATCACCACGCCGGCCGTCTCGCGGTCCAGGCGGTGGATCGGCGTCAGCTCGGGATTGTCCAGCTTTTTCTTCAGCCGCGTCAGCAAGGTCTCGTGCACGAAGCGCCCGCCGGGGGTCATCGGCAAAAAATGCGGCTTGTCGACCACCACCAGGTGCTCGTCTTCGAACAATATCTGTTCCTGGAACGGGATCGGCGTTTCGCGTTCCAGTTCGCGGTAATAAAAAATGCGCATGCCGCGCCGGCAGGCGCTGCCGGGCGCCAGCCGTTCACCATCGCCGTCGACCACCTCGCCGCGCGCCATGCGGTCCAGCCATTGCGCGGCGCCGACCTGCGGGTAGCGCTCGACGAGAAACGCCAGCATGTCGGGCCACTGCCCTTGCGGCAGCCACAGGTAGCTGGCCGCCACGCCGTCGCGCATGGGCAGTGGAGAGGCCGTCATGTCCTTAGCGCGAGGCGACGGCGTTGCTGCGGTAGGCCGGCAAGTCGTTGACGGACACGCCTTTGGTACGTGCGTACAGCGGCAGCACCTGCGCCATATGGCTGTTCATCTGCGCGATGCGGTCCTTGCCCGACGGGTGGGTCGACAGGAATTCCGGTGGCGCGCCCTTGTTCAGCGCGGCCATTTTCTGCCACAGGATGACGCCGGCGCGCGGGTCGAAACCGGCGCGCGCGGCCAGGTCCATGCCGATCAGGTCCGCTTCGCGTTCGTCGTCGCGCGAAAACTTCAGCATCACGCCCTGCGCCGCCATATTGGTGGCGGTGCCGGTGATATTCGGGTCCACACCGAGCCAGGCCGACAGGCCAGCGCCGACCAGCTTCGAGCCGACGGCGGCCAGGTTGCCCTTGCCGGCCTGCGCCTGCGAGTGCTCGCGCAACGCATGCGAAATTTCATGGCCCATGACGATGGCCACTTCGTCGTCGGTCAGGTTCAGCTTGGTGATAATGCCGCTGTAAAAAGCGATCTGCCCGCCCGGCATGCAGAAGGCGTTGACCTGGTCGGAATTGAGCAGGTTGACCTGCCAGTTCCAACTGGAGGAAGCGTCGTTCCAGCGCGTGGCGAACGGGATGATGCGCTGGGCGATCGCGCGCAGGCGCTTGACCTGCGGGTCGCTGTCGGGCACCAGCGCGTTTTTTTCCCTGGCCTCGTTGACCAGCTGCGTATATTGCTGCTTCGATTGTTCATTGAAATCGACGCCGCCGGCAAACATGCGCGTGCTCGACAAGGGACGGACCTTGATGCCGTCCTGGACCACGGCCTGTTGCGACAGGGCCGGCAGGGGCGCCAGTACAGCCGCAGCGCACAGGCTGGCGGCGATCGTAAAACGTTTGAACGAGTTGGGGTAGTACGTCATTTGGGAAGCCTCCGGAAACAATGTTATACATTAGCATACAGGCCGTCCGCCATATTGCACTACGCCAACACTCGTGCTGGACTCAGTGCAAGAGACTCAGTGCATTTTCTTCTTGCGCAGGCGGAACACGGCCAGGTCGCCGCGCAGGTTGGGCAGCACGGACACCATCTTGCCTTCGGCCAGCGCCACGCAATCGATCACTTCCAAGCCGCATTCCTCGGCCAGTTCGCGGAAGTCGTTGATGGTGGCGCAGCGTACGTTGGGCGTATCGTACCACTGGTAGGGCAGCGATTTCGACACCGGCATGCGGCCCTTGAGCAAGGATACGCGGTGCGGCCAGTAGGCGAAATTCGGGAACGAGACGATGGCCTCGGTACCGACGCGCACGATGTCGCGCAGCAGCGGCTCGACCTGCTTCATCATCTGCAGCGACGACAGGCACAGCACCGTGTCGAAGCTGTTGTCGCCAAAGATCGCCAGGCCTTTTTCCATGTCCTGCTGGATCACCTGCACGCCGCGGCGGGTACTGGCCAGCACCTTGTCGTCGGCGATCTCCAGGCCGTAGCCGCTGCAGCCCTTGCCGCTGCTTTGCAGGTATTCCAGCATCACGCCGTCGCCGCAGCCGACGTCGAGCACATGGGCCTGGTCCGGCACCCAGTGGGCGATAAAGGCCAGGTCGGGGCGCAGCGCGCTCAGTTCTTCGAAATTCATGCGGTCTCCCTGGCGCCCTGGCGCAGATGATTATTCTGTACGGCCGGCACGCCGGCCTTGATCTCGTCCCACACCTGGCCGTAATAGGCGCGCACCATGTTCATGTAGCGCGCGTCTTCCAGCAAAAAGGCGTCGTGGCCGTGCGGCGCGTCGATCTCTGCGTAGGTCACCTGGCGGCGGTTGCACACCAGCGCCTCGACGATTTCGCGGCTGCGTTCGGGTGAAAAACGCCAGTCGGTGGAAAACGAGGCCAGGAAGAATTTTGCTTTCGTGCCGGCCAGCGCCTTGGCCAGGTTGCCGCCATGGGCGCGCGCCGGGTCGAAATAATCGAGCGCCTTGGTGATCAACAGATAGGTGTTGGCGTCAAAATACTCGGAGAACTTGTCGCCCTGGTAGCGCAGATACGATTCGATCTCGAAATCGATGCCGAAGCCGAATTTGTAATCGCCCGTCTTTGCCGCGTCGCGCAGCTTGCGGCCGAATTTTTCGGCCATGTCGTCATTCGACAGATAGGTGATATGGCCGACCATGCGCGCCACGCGCAGGCCGTTCTTCGGCACCACGCCGTATGCATAGAAATCGCCGCCACGGTAGTCGGGGTCCGACAGAATCGCCTGGCGGGCGACGTCGTTGAAGGCGATATTCTGTGCCGACAGCTTGGCCGTCGAAGCGATCACCACGCAGTGAGCCAGGCGGTCCGGGTACATGATGCTCCAGGCCAGCGCCTGCATGCCGCCCAGCGAGCCGCCCATCACGGCGGCGAACCGGGTGATGCCCAGTTCGTCGGCCAGGCGCGCCTGCGCGCTGACCCAGTCTTCCACCGTCACCACCGGGAACGAGGCGCCATATGGCTTGCCGGTGGCGGGATTGGTGTGCATCGGGCCGGTCGAGCCGAAGCAGGACCCGAGGTTGTTGACGCCGATGACGAAGAACTTGTCGGTATCGAGCGGCTTGCCGGGACCGACCATATTGTCCCACCAGCCGGTGCTTTTCGGATCGTCGGCATAGGTGCCGGCCACGTGGTGCGAGGCGTTCAGCGCGTGGCAGACCAGCACCGCGTTCGATTTGTCGGCGTTCAGGGTGCCGTAGGTTTCATACATCAACATATAGTCCAGCAGCGATGCTCCGCTTTGCAGCTGCAGGGGTTGCGCAAAATACATGGTTTGCGGCGAGACGATTCCAATGGGTGACATGAGTGTGTCGGTTTATCTAGGGGGCGGCCCCACGGGCCATGATCGATGCGGAGTCGCGATGAAAGGCTCCGCAGCTTCAGCAGGACGCATCTTGCCGCGCGCAATGCATCCTGCTGGTGTTGAAACGACAGTTTACATCAGCTGCAGCTGCTCGACAGCTTCGGCGATCACATTTGGCTCCATCGAGCGCATGATTTTGCGCATTTGTGGCGCAATCAGCGCCAGGTCGCTATTGAGGATCTCCTGCTTGACGGCCAGCAGCTGGGCCGGATGCATGGAAAACTCGCGCAGGCCCAGGCCCAGCAGCAAGCGCGTGAGTTTCACGTCGCCCGCCATCTCGCCACAGACGGCCACGTCGATGCCCGCCTTGTGGCCGGCCGCGATCGTCATCGAGATCAGCTGCAGCACCGCCGGATGCAACGGATTGTACAGGTGCGCCACTTCGTAGTCGACGCGGTCGATCGCCAGCGTGTACTGGATCAGATCGTTGGTGCCGATCGACAGGAAGTCGAGCCGCTTGACGAACATCGGCAGCGCCAGCGCGGCGGCCGGGATCTCGATCATGGCGCCCACTTCGACCGCATCGTCGAATTTCACGCCCTCGTCGCGCAGGGCCGCCTTGGCTTGCGCGATCATGGCCAGCGACTGGTCGATCTCGAAGGCATGCGCCAGCATCGGGATCAGGATGCGCACCTTGCCATAGGCCGAGGAGCGCAGAATCGCGCGCAGCTGGGTCAGGAACAGCTGCGGCTCGGCCAGGCAATAGCGGATCGCGCGCAGGCCCAGCGCCGGGTTCAGGGCCGTATGGTCGGACTGGTCGAGCGGCTTGTCGGCGCCGATGTCGAGCGTGCGGATGGTGACCACCTTGCCCTTCATCGACATGACGGTCTTGCGGTAGGCCTCGAACTGCTCGTCCTCGGACGGAATCTTGTGGGCGCGGCCCATGAACAAAAATTCGGAGCGGAACAGGCCCACGCCGACCGCGCCGGACTCCAGCGCGAACGGGCAATCGTCGGGCAGCTCGATATTGGCCAGCAGGGTGATGGCGGTGCCGCACTTGGTGACGGCCGGGGTTTTTTTGAGCTTGCCCAGCTTTTTGCGCGCGCGCTGCATCGCCACCTGGCGCTCGCGGTACTGCTCCAGCACCAGCGGACTCGGGTTGGCGATCACCACGCCGGCGTCGCCGTCGATGATCAGCCAGTCGTCCTGCTCGATCAGGGTCGAGGCCTGCGACATGCCGACCGCGGCCGGAATGTCGAGGCTGCGCGCGACGATGGCCGTGTGCGAGTTCTGTCCGCCGACGTCGGTAATGAAACCGACAAACGAGCGGTCGCGGAACTGCAGCATGTCGGCCGGCGAGATATCGTGCGCGACAACGATCATCTGCGCCGTGAATTCGTCTTCGGCGGCCGCCTTCGGCAACAGCTGCTCGGTGCCCAGCAACACTTTCAGCACCCGTTCGGCCACCTGCTGGATGTCGGCCTTGCGCTCGCGCAAATACGGGTCTTCGATTTCGTCGAACTGGGCCGACAATTCATCGATCTGCGTCAGCAACGCCCATTCGGCGTTGTAGTGGCGCGAACGGATAATGTCGAGCGGCGCTTCGGAAATCATCGGGTCGGACAGGATCAGCGCATGCACGTCGATAAAGGCGCCCAGCTCGGTGGGGGCATCTTTCGGCAGCTCGTTCCACAGGGTTTGCAATTCCTTGTGGACGGCGGCGATCGCGTTTTGCAGGCGCAATACTTCAGCTTCGATCTGCTCCTGGGCCACCAGGTAATGCTTGACGTCAAGCGCCGCCGGCGCCAGCAAGTGCGCGCGGCCGATGGCGATGCCGCGCGAGACCGGAATGCCGTGGAGCGTGAAAGAAGCCATGGGATGACCTGTGGGAAAGCGGCTGCGGCTGCGTTCGGCGGGCATTACTCGCCTTCGCCAAACCTGTCGTTGATCAGGGCGCTCAAGGCATCGACGCAGGCCTGCTCATCGGCGCCTTCCGCTTCCAGGGTCACTTTCGCGCCCTTGCCGGCGGCCAGCATCATCACGCCCATGATGGACTTGGCGTTGATGCGGCGCGCGTTGCGGGTCAGCCAGACATCGCTCTTGTAGCGGGCGGCCATCTGGGTAAATTTGGCCGAGGCGCGTGCGTGCAGTCCCAGCTTGTTGATGATTTCGAGTTCTTTTTGAATCATTTTTGTCTAGTCTCTATCCCTGAAAAAAAACTTGCGCCGCCTTCAGGGCGGCGGCCATGTCCTGCTTTATTCGCCCACGCGAATGCGGTTGTCGACGCGCACGGCGCCGCTTTGCGCACCGGCCAGCGCCATCTCGACCACCACGTCGAGCGTGTCGCGGCGATACGTGATGGCGCGCAGCAGCATCGGCAGGCTGATGCCGGCGATCACTTCCACGCGGCCCGCATCGGCCAGCTTGTTGCAGCAGTTCGACGGCGTGCCGCCTTTCACGTCGGTGATCACCAGCACGCCGGCGCCGTCGTCGAGGCGGCAGATGGCGGCCGAGGCCAGCTTCTGCACTTCGGCCAGGTCCTGGTCGGCCAGCACGTCGATCGCTTCAAAACGCTCGGTCGGTCCGCGAAACACGTGCGCGCAGGCGGCAATGAAAGCCTGGCCCAGCGGCGCGTGTGTCATGAGCAAAATCCCTACCATATGGCTTCCTTATGCCGGGCGCTCTGGCGACTGCGCCACGCCCTGCTCGACCGCATCGATGAACATGGCGGCCACGTCAAAACCGGTCTGCTGCGCAATTTCCTGGAAGCATGTCGGGCTGGTGACGTTGACTTCCGTCAGATAGTCGCCGATCACGTCCAATCCTACCAGCATCAGGCCACGCGCGGCCAGGATGGGGCCCAGCTTTTCGGCGATTTCCAGGTCGCGCGCCGTCAATGGCTGGGCCACGCCCTTGCCGCCGGCGGCCAGGTTGCCGCGTACTTCGCCGTTTTGCGGGATGCGCGCCAGGCAATACGGCACCGGTTTGCCGCCGATCACCAGGATGCGCTTGTCGCCCTTGTCGATGTCGGCAATGAAACGCTGCGCCATGATGGTCTGCGCGCCGTTCTCGGTGAGGGTCTCGATGATGGCGCCCAGGTTCAGCGCATCGGCTTTGACGCGGAAAATGCCGGTGCCGCCCATGCCGTCGAGCGGCTTGAAGATCACGTCCTGGTGCTTGGCGTGGAAGGCGCGCAGGCGCGCTTCGCTCGAGGTCACCAGGGTCGGCGAGGTAAATTCCGAAAACTGCGCGATCGCCAGTTTTTCATTGTTGTCGCGGATCGCCGACGGCTTGTTGAACACGCGCGCGCCCTGCTTTTCGGCCAGTTCCAGCAAATACGTGCCGTACACATATTCCATGTCGAACGGCGGGTCCTTGCGCTCGATGATAGCGTCAAAGGTCGACAGCAGCACTTCCTCGGTCGACTCGACCTTGTACCAGTCGTGCTCGTCGCCGGTCAGGGTGATATGGTGCACTTGCGCCGTGACGATGCCCTCTTCCAGCGCCATGTCCTTCTGTTCGAAGGCGTACACGGCGTGGCCGCGGCGGGCCGCTTCGCGCATCATGGCGAAAGTGGAATCTTTGTAAGTCTTGAAGCCTGCCAGCGGATCGGCAAGGAATGCAATTTTCATGAGTCGGTCCAGTCGGAATGCGGGAAGTAGAAGGCTTGATTCTAGCCGAGATCGCCAGGCGGGGTCCTGCCCCCGCCTGGCCGGCCATGCCTCAGCGGATCAATACACTTCGGGGTTCGGGTCGGTGCGTTCCATTTCCAGCGACGCGGCCAGCAAGGCCAGGCGCGCCACCACGCCGTACACATAGAAACGGTTCGGCGCGGCCGTGCCCGGCTTGGCCTTCAGGTCCGGCACCGCATGCTGCTGGGCAAACGCCAGCGGCACATATTGCGAGCCGGGCGCGTTCAGGTTCTGGTCCACGCCCTTTTCCGCGTGCACGCGGTAGAAGCCGCCCACCACATAGCGGTCGATCATGTAGACGACCGGCTCGGCCACCGCATCCTTGATGCTTTCAAAGGTCGGCACGCCTTCCTGGATGATGACGTCGGTGACCAAGTGGCCATCCTTGACGATCGACATCTTGTCGCGCTGCTTGCGCGACAGGTCGCGCACTTCGCTGGCGTCGCGCACCGTCATGATGCCGGTGCCATAAGTGCCCGCGTCGGGCTTGACGATCACGAACGGTTTTTCCTTGATGCCATATTCCTTGTACTTCTTGCGGATCTTGGCCAGCAGCACGTCGACGCTGGCGGCCAGCGCATCTTCGCCCTCGCCTTCCTGGAAGTTCACGCCGCTGCACTTGGCGTGGAACGGGTTCAGCATCCAGGGATCGACATCGATCATCTTGCCGAATTTTTTCACCACTTCATCGTAGGTCGTGTAGTGGTTGCTCTTGCGGCGCAAGGCCCAGCCCGCATGCAAGGGCGGCAGCAGGCTCTGCTCATGGATGTTTTGCAGGATGTCGGGGATGCCATCGGACAAATCGTTGTTCAGCAAGATCGTGCACGGATCGAAATCCTTCAGGCCCAGGCGGCGGCCATTGTTCAGGCGCACCAGCGGCTCGATCACCAGCATATTGCCGTCTGGCAGGGCCAGCGGCGTGGGCTGGGTAATCTCGGGCGACCAGGAACCGAAGCGCACGTGCAGCCCCGTCTGGCGGAAGATCTGCATCAGGCGCGCCACGTTCTGCAGGTACTGCGGCGTGGTGTTGTGCAATTCCGGCACGATCAGCAGGTTGCGGGCGTCCGGGCAATATTTGTCGATCGCGGCCATCGCGGCCTGCACCGACAGCGGCAGCATTTCGGTGGCCAGGTTGTGAAAGCCGCCAGGAAACAGATTGGTGTCGACAGGGGCCAGCTTGTAGCCGGCATTGCGCAAGTCGACCGAGCAATAGAACGGCGGCGTGTGCTCTTGCCATTCCATGCGGAACCAGCGCTCGATGGCGGGCGTGGCGGCGAGAATCTTTTTTTCGAGGTCGAGCAGCGGTCCGGTCAGGGCCGTGACGAGATGGGGAACCATAGTTACATCCTTAAATTATGTGCAGTATTCAAAAAAGCACACAGAACTGCCGACTATATTACCGTGTAAGTAGCCCAAATCGGGGCAAAAGCCTTGTTTTAAAGACCTTTACCGTTCCCCAGACGAAAAAAAGGCGCCTCGACGAGGCGCCTTTCCGGCAAAACTACTCAGAACATCAAGAATCAGTTGCAGGATCAGTTGTGATACGCCTGCTCGCCATGGCTGGTGATGTCCAGGCCTTCGCGTTCTTCTTCTTCCGGTACGCGCAGGCCGATGACGATATCGACCAGTTTATAGGCGATCACGGAAACGATCGCCGACCAGAGGATGGTGGTGCCAACCGCCTGGATTTGCACCCAGACCTGATGGCCGATCGAATACGGATCGGTCGAGATCTTGTTGGTGACATAGTCAAAAATGCCTTGGCCGCCCAGTTGTGGCGCAGCGAACACACCGGTCAGGATGGCGCCCAGGATACCGCCGACGCCATGCACGCCGAACACGTCGAGCGAATCATCGGCGCCGATCAGGCGTTTCAGGCCAGTCACGCCCCACAGGCAGACGATACCGGCCAGCAGGCCGATGACCAGGCCGCCCATCGGGCCGACAAAACCGGCCGCAGGGGTGATCGCCACCAGGCCGGCAACCGCGCCGGAAGCGCCGCCCAGCATCGAAGGCTTGCCTTTGGTAATCCATTCACCGAACACCCACGACAAGGTTGCGGCGGCAGTGGCCAGCATGGTGTTGACAAACGCCAGGGCAGCCAGGTCGCCCGCTTCCATCGAGGAGCCGGCATTGAAACCGAACCAGCCCACCCACAGCAGCGATGCGCCGATCATGGTCATCGTCAGCGAATGTGGCGCCATCGATTCACGGCCGTAACCGACACGTTTGCCGATCATGATCGCGCCAACCAGGCCAGCGACGGCGGCGTTGATGTGCACCACGGTGCCGCCGGCGAAGTCCAGCGCGCCTTTTTGATAGATCCAGCCTGCCTTGGCGGCTTCGACAGCCACCGAAGCGGCGTCGGTGATCATGTCAGGACCGGTCCAGAACCACACCATGTGGGCCGCTGGCAGGTAGGCAAAGGTGAACCACAGCACTACAAAAGCCAGCACGGCGGAAAACTTGGCGCGCTCGGCAAAGGCGCCGACGATCAGTGCGCAGGTAATCGCTGCAAACGTGCCCTGGAAGGCGACGAAGACGAACTCGGGGATGACCACGCCCTTGCTGAAGGTGGCGGCAACGGCGAAGGTGCTGGTAGCGGGATCCCAGATGCCGTTCAGGAAGGCGCGCGCAAAGGTGCCGAAGAACGCGTTGCCTTCGGTAAAGGCCAGCGAGTAGCCATAGATGCACCACAACACCACCACCAGAGCAAACACCACGAATACCTGCATCAGGACCGACAGCATGTTCTTGGAACGTACCAGGCCGCCGTAGAACAGGGCCAGGCCAGGAATCGTCATCAGGATCACCAGGATGGCGCAGACCATCATGAAACCGGTATCGCCTTTATTCGGCACCGGTGCGGCGGCGGGCGCGGCGGCGGGTGCCGGGGCAGCGGCTGTGGCGGCGGCCGGGGCAGGCGCCGCAGCTGGCGGAACGGCCAATGGCGCCACTTCCGGTGTCGCCACGGCAGCGGTGGTGGCAGCGGCCACCGGTTCGGTTTTTGCAGGTGCATCGGCAAAGCTTGGCGCGGAGACGCCAAATGCAAACAGACAGGCTACCCCAGCTAGCAATTTTGTTATATTTTTACGCATCAATATTCCCCTTAGAGCGCTTCGTTGCCGGTTTCACCGGTACGGATTCGGATGACTTGTTCCAGAGTGGTCACGAAAATCTTGCCATCGCCGATTTTACCGGTACGCGCGGCACCTTCGATCGCTTCGATGGCCTGGTCGACGATGGCGTCATCGACGGCCGCTTCGATCTTGGTTTTTGGCAGGAAATCGACCACGTACTCGGCGCCACGGTACAGTTCCGTGTGACCTTTCTGACGGCCAAAACCCTTCACTTCCGTGACGGTAATGCCTTGCACATTAATAGCCGACAAGGCTTCACGCACTTCGTCCAGCTTGAAGGGCTTGATGATCGCGGTAATCATTTTCATGGCAATCTCGCTTAAAAAGTTTTGGAAACAGACAATACCAGGCCGGTTTTGGCCAGGTTCTTGCCATTCGGCGCGAACGATTCGATATTCGCCTTGACGGCTGCCAGCGACACGGTGGCCACGCCGAAGTCTTTCGTCACGCCGATCTTGAAATCGTTATAGCTGAGGGAATTGTTATGCTCCACCTTCTGACGTCCTGCATGCAGATTCAACATGTAGCCGTCATGCACTTCGACATTGGCGCCGACGTCGAGGTAACCGCTGTTCTTGCTGTCAGCCACGCCGAACAGATTGGTGGTCGAGTGCGAGTACTTGATGTAGACCGGGCCAAAACCGACCTGGCCATACAGCTCGAAAGTGTTGGCGTTGGTGCTCAGGCCATTCGACGGGTAGAAATAATACAGGCCGCCCACATCGTAGCTGACGCCATCGGTGATATCACCGCGCTTGCCGCCGTAGACATCCCATTCGATATTCGTGTCACCACCACCGTCCTTGATCCACTTGATGCTCGACAGCCAGGTACCAACGTACAGACCGGTCGGATTGTGCGTGTAGTCGGCACCGCCGCTGATGGCCGGTTTCAAACGCGTTTGCGACACGCCACGATAGCGGTAGTCGGTGGTCAGGGCAACGTTGTACGCCACCACATTGTCAGGTACTGCCTCGGCTGCGGCTGGAGCCGCGGCCGCTTCCTGCGCCATGGCAGTGCCACACATGGCGGACATGGCAAATGCCAGCGTAGCTGCTACAGTCATGCTCTTGGACAGATTCTTCATGGCGATTCCCTTTTATTGAACTTTTAAAGCGGTTGAGGTTTAAAATCTGGTCTGGCGATCACAAAGCGTTCATTAACTCTTTAGCAGAATGCGTGCCAGCTTCATTGCCACCTTGACAGCTGCATTTCCGTCCATACATACCTTGCAAGCCCCTGGAAATACGCAACCTAGCTGAGGAATCTTGTTGAACCGCCCACTTTCGCACCACATTAAAGCTGACGTGCACCGCAATGGTGCGACGCACGTGCAGCACCACTAAGGACATACCATGGACATGAATACTTTCTTTAACGATTTGCAGGGCAAGATCCACCAGGCTATCGAAAATTCGCCGGCCAAGGATATCGAGAAGAATGTGAAGTCGATGATGACCCAGGGCTTCGCCCGCCTGGATCTGGTCACGCGCGAGGAATTCGATATCCAGGCGCAAGTGCTGGCCAAGACGCGCGCCAAACTCGATGCGCTGGAACTGCGCGTGATCGAACTCGAAGCACGCCTGAACGACAGCAAGACAGTCAATGTCAGCAAGGCGCTGTAAAGCAGCAAAGCACCAGTACTGGCGAACGTCAAGCGCCACGCCAGGGCAAGCACTAGACTGATCCTGCCCGCGCACCGCGGTGCAGGGAGATGGCATGAGCCTGGCAGTCTTGAAAAGCCGCGCACTGGCTGGCATGGAAGCACCCGAGGTCAATGTCGAGGTACACCTCGCCAACGGCCTGCCTTCGTTTACCATCGTGGGCCTGCCCGATACCGAGGTCAAGGAGTCGCGCGACCGCGTGCGTGCGGCGCTGCAAAATTGCGGCTTCGAGATGCCAGCCCGGCGCATCACGGCCAACCTGGCACCAGCCGACCTGCCGAAAGAATCGGGGCGCTTCGACCTGCCAATCGCGCTGGGCATCCTGGCCGCTTCGGGCCAGCTGCCCGCCGAACAATTACATGAATATGAATTTGCCGGCGAGCTGTCGCTGTCGGGACAGTTGCGGCCCATCCGTGGCGCGCTGGCGATGACGTTTGCCATGCAGCGCGGCAAGAGTGGCGCGCCGCGCGCCTTCATTTTGCCGCACGCAAATGCCGACGAAGCGGCGCTGGTGCCGAACGCCAGCATTTATCCGGCGCACAGCCTGCTCGAAGTGTGCGCCCATTTCGCCGCGCGCGACCAGCGCACCGCCCTGCAGCGGCACCAGCCGACCTTGCTGGCGCCACATTTTTCCTATCCCGACTTTGCCGAGGTACAAGGCCAGCACCATGCGCGGCGGGCGCTGGAGGTGGCGGCCGCCGGCGGTCACAGCCTGTTGATGGTGGGCCCGCCCGGCGCCGGCAAGACCATGCTGGCCAGCCGCTTTCCCGGCATCCTGCCTTTGATGAGCGATGAAGAAGCGCTGGAAGCGGCGGCCGTGCATTCGTTGGGCGGCAACTTCAAGGTGGAAAACTGGAAACGCCGGCCGTATCGCGCACCGCACCAGACGGCATCCGGCGTGGCCCTGGTCGGTGGCGGCAATGTGCCGCGGCCCGGTGAAATTTCGCTGGCGCATTGCGGTGTGCTGTTTCTCGATGAAATCGCCGAATTCGACCGCCGGGTACTCGACGTGCTGCGCCAGCCGATGGAGTCCGGCATCATCAGCATTTCGCGCGCCGCGCGCCAGGCCGAGTTTCCAGCCCGTTTTCAATTGATCGCCGCCATGAATCCTTGCCCCTGCGGTTATCTGGGTCATGCCTCCGGCCGCTGCCGCTGCACCCCGGACGCCGTGCTGCGCTACCATGGCCGGCTGTCGGGTCCGCTGCTCGACCGCATTGATTTGCAAATCGAAGTGCCGGCCATGGCGCCAGTCATGCTGGGCGGGAAAGCGGTTGCCGGCGAAAGCACGGCGGCGATCGCCGCGCGCGTGGCGGCCGCGTTTGCCGTACAGCTGGCGCGCCAGGGCAAGGCCAACCATCAGCTGGACAACCAGCAAATCGCGCTGCATTGCCAGCTCGATGCCTCTGGCGAGCAACTGCTGCACGGCGCCATGCTGCGCCTGCACTGGTCGGCACGTACTTATCACCGCGTATTGCGCGTGGCGCGCAGCATTGCCGACCTGGCCGGCAGCGCCGCGATCGCACGCGCGCATGTTGCCGAGGCCATACAATACCGGCGCGTATTGCATGTCGCGTGAGCCGGCGCGCGTGCGCGATTGCGTGCAACAGGCAGCACTGCTACCATCGCCTGATGAAAAAAACATCATGTGCCGCCATCGCCGGCGTGCTGGCCACCGCCGCCCTGCTGGGCGCCTGCAACCCAAAATTTGACTGGCGCGAGTATCGCAGTCCCGATGCGCACTTCACGGCCCTGTTTCCCGGCAAGCCGGCCGTGCTGACGCGCGAGATCGATCTCGATGGCAAGAAAGTCAGTTTGACCATGACGGCCAGCGAAGCCGATGGCAACACCTTTGCCATCGGCAACGCCGAGCTGGGCAGTGCGGAGCAGGCGCAAGCGGCCTTGCCGGCCATGAAAACGGCCCTGCTCAACAATATCAAGGGGACGGTGCGCAGCGAAAAGTCTGCGGCGGCCGCCAGCAGCACGCCGGCCGGCACGCACCAGAAAAGCAGTCTCAGCATCGAGGCGAGCGGCACCCAGAATGGCCGGCCAGCCTTGCTGGTCGGTCGCTTCGTGGCGCAGGACAAGCGCATCTACCAAGTCATTATCCTCGGGCAGGAAAGCAAGCTGTCGCGCGAGACTATCGACACTTTCATGGACTCGGTCAACATCGAATAAGGAATTCCTGCTTAGCCCAAACTTAAAATCCCGGGCTTCGCCCTTGTAAATAAGTGTCCTGTCCAACACATGTTGCTGTCCGGCTTGCAGACGCCCTGTGCAAAAATCCAAGTCGTGATATGGTTTCATGACTAACAACAAGAATTCAGAAAGCCTATTATGTTGATCTCATTCAAATCCAAATCCTCCCCTGAAGTGCTGATGTACCAGGAGCATGCCCAGCGTATCCTCGACATCCTGCACAAGAGTCCGACGCGCGGCGTGATCACACCCGCCGAGGCAGGCCACGCGCTGGAGTTGCTGGAAAAAGAAGTGGCTGAAACCAGGGCCCACCCGGAAAACGACATCGAGCATGATGTCCATACGCCGGAAACCCTGGAAGACGGCGAGTCGGGCGAGCACGCACGTGCGCAAAAAGTGCATTTTTCGCAGCGCGCCTTCCCCCTGATGGAAATGCTGCGCTCGGCCAAGGCCGAAGGCGAAAGCATTATCTGGGGCATTTGATACCGCAGCAGAAAATGATGGACGAAAAAAAACCCCGCTAGCAGCGGGGTTTTTTTATATAACAAGCCTGACGATAACCTACTTTCACACTGGTTGCAGCACTATCATCGGCGCAGAGTTGTTTCACGGTCCTGTTCGGGATGGGAAGGGGTGGTACCAACTTGCTATGGTCATCAGGCATAACTTTTTCAACAACCTGCTCCCAACGGGGCAGCAAGTCATCTGATCTGAGGAAGCGAATTATATAGCAATTTGCCGCAGCCGGGGCAATTTTATTCCCCCTAAACCCATGAACACCCGGGGTCGGACCCTCAGGGACTCGGCATCCCCGTCCGACCCCAGCCCTTCGCTTGGGGTTAACAATACAAAACCACCAGACGAAAAAAAACCCCGACCATTTCTGGCGGGGTTTTTCTCTACTGCGTATAACAAGCCTGACGATAACCTACTTTCACACTGGTTGCAGCACTATCATCGGCGCAAAGTTGTTTCAC
>NZ_JAFCTQ010000034.1:0-61729 GCF_049896105.1 Janthinobacterium sp. PSPC3-1
CACCATAAAGAGCGATGGCTGGTTTATGCCGACTGCCTGCTCAACTCGTTTTCGGTGCGCAAGGCCGCCGCGCAAGTGACTATTCATCGCAACACCAGCTTTCGCTGGCGCCATCGTTTCCTCGCGCTCGCCAGGACCGACCGGCCACGCTGCCTGCACGGCATCACCGAGGCCGACGAAATGTATGTGCTGGAGTCGCAGAAGGGTTCACGGCATATGACGCGTCCGGCGCGCAAGCGCGGAGGCCATGCAGGCAAACGCGGCATTTCCAGTGAACAGGTGTGCATCCTGGTGGCGCGTGACCGCACCGGGCAAACCGTCGATTTTGTTACGGGCCTGGGCCAACTGACCAAGGCCAAGCTGCACGTCTGCCTGCCGCCGGTGATCGACCGCGACATTTTGTTGGTCAGCGATGGCCATCCGGCCTATCCCGTGTTTGCCAAGGAGATCGGCATCCAGCATGAAGCCGTCAACTTGCGGGCCGGCATCCGTGTCCGCGGCACGGTGCACGTGCAGAATGTCAACGCGTATCACAGCCGGCTGCGTGGCTGGCTGCGCGCCTTTCATGGGGTCGCGACGCGCTACCTGCCCAACTACCTGGGTTGGCGCTGGATACTGGACGCCAGGAGAATCTTGTCCCCCGAAAGCTTGCTCCGGGCCACTTTGGGGACATTCCCACATTTGATGGTGACATAGCCTAAAAAAGCGATGATTTGCGCTGGCTGAAAAAAACATGTCGTTCTTGGTGAACTTTTTTTAAGGTAACCAGTCATAAGATTTTCTGTAGCACCATGTCGCCGCCGTGATCGGAGCACGCATGAACTGGACCGTTGAGCAGGAAATTGCCCACAAACTGGCGCAGATGCGCCGCTGGCTGGAACAGGAAGGGGCCGGCGCCTTGCGCCTGCGCGGCGTGGACTGGTTTGCCTGGGCGACGGCCGGCGCCTCGGGCGGTCATTGTCCGTCGACCGAGTGCGGCCATGCCGAAGTGCTGGTCACCCGTGACGCCGCCTATATCCTGACCGACGAAGCCGAAGCGCAGCGCTTGCGCCATGAAGAAGTACGCGGCCCCTGGACCTGGCAGGTGACGCCCTGGATGCAGCCGCGCCTGGCCGAGCTGCGCGAGCATTTCGTGCAGCACGCGGCCGGCGGCCTGCCGGTGCTGTGCGACCGGCCCGGCGTGTTCGAGCGCAGCCTGCCCATGGTTTTGCGCGACGAGCGGCTGCCCCTGCTGCCGCCGGAGCAGTTGCGCTATCGCGCGGTGGGGCGGCTGGCCGCCAGCGCCGCCAGCGAGGCGCTGCGCGCGGCCCGCCCGGAATGGACCGAGCAGGAACTGGCCGGCGCCTGCGCGCGCGGCTTGTGGGCACGCGGCCTGCACACCATGCATGTGATGGCGGTGGGCGCACAGCGCCAGCAGCGCTACCGGCGCGCGCCGCCGTCGGCCACCCCGCTGGGCAGCAGCGTGGTGCTGGCGCTGTGCGCGCGGCGTTTCGGCCTGTGCGCTTCGCTCAGCCGCCAGCGCCGCTTCCGCCCGGCCCAGGCCGGCGTGGACGAGGCCGATGCCGCCATCCTGGCGCTCGAGGCGGTGGCGCTCGATGCCTGCGAGGCGGGCCATGCGCTGAGCATGGTGTATCACGCGCTCGACAGCGCCTATGCCTATGCCGGCCAGCCCGACGCCGTGCTCAATCACCGCCAGGGCGGCATCGCCGGCTACCAGGCGCCCGAAGTGGCGGCAGGCAGTTGCACGGAACTGCTGCTCAAGGATGGCATGGCGCTGGCGTTCCATCCCAGCTTGCCTGGTGGCATGGTTGAAGACACCTTTTTGCTCAACGGCCAGCGCCTGCGCAACCTGACCTTCGACCCCGCCTGGCCGTCGATCTCGGTGCGTGGACGGCGTCGTCCGCTGAGTCTTGAGTTGGAGTAGATATGCCGATACGACAGGCAGACAGCCAGCAACTGCCTGCCGTGATCATCACCGTGCGGTTCAGTATTTTTGCAGCAGGCCGTTGACCAGCTTGACCCTGTCGCCGGTCTGGTAAGTGGGCGCGGAATTTTGCATGATGGCGCGCGTGCTGCCATCATCCAGCCGCAGCGTGACCCGGTACATGTCCGCGCTGCCGGCGGTGGTGCCCGCGGTACCCGAGCTGCCAGCCTGCGTGTCGCCGCTGGCCTGGTCCATGCCGCGCGCCACCGGCTCGATGGACTGCACGGTGGCCGAGGCGATGCCGATACCCGACTGGCTGCCGTCCATGCTCATGTCGCTGCCGCTGGTGGTGGCGTTCATGCTGCCGGTGTCGCTGCTGCCGGGAGCTGGCGTCGTGCCGGCCTGGGTAGCGCTACCGGTGCTGCTGACGTTCTCGCCGCTGCGACTCATGGCCGTGCTGCCGCTATCGGTCGAACTGCAAGCGGCCAGCAGCAAGCATGACAGGCCTGCCAGCGCCAGGGTATTTTTTGCTCTCATCTGTGTTCTCCTTCAGGAGTGACAATATGGTGGAAGTAGGGTGGAAGTCCGCATGAATGGTGCATGCCGGACATGGCCGTAACTACTGCATGTAAGAGCGCCGGCACGGCGAGACGTTCCAGGTGTCTTGTTTAGCGTTGAGATACATCAAGTATTCCAATTGTTGAGCTTGGTATAAAAGATGTTCTTGCAGCAAACATTCAGGGCGCTCGCGCTCCCCCGTCGTTCACGTCAGGAGAAAGGTGTTTTCAGGTATGACAAGTGACAAGCTGATTGAAGCGGTGCTGGTCGCCGTGTATGGCGACGAGGGTGAGCAGGTCGACGATGGGCGCGCGCTGCATATGCTCAGGCAGGCGCTGCATGGCCTGGCCAGGCTTGCCCGGTCGGAACAATTGATGGCGATGCGGCGTGATACCGCGCGCGCGGCGGGAGCAAGCGGCCGCCGGCAGATGCGTGCGGTCTTGCGCCGTGCCGCCGCCCAGGCCGCCGTGGGGCAGGGGCAGCTGACCCTGGCGCTGGGCGCCAGCGAGACCGCCGCGCCGTGATGGTGGTGTCGTTTACAAAGGCGATTTCTTCAGGCCAGCCGCGACCATCCTGGGCCACAGGAAATACAGGGGCGCTGCCACCAGAGTGGCGGCCGTGATGTCGACCAGCCAGTCGGACACGGCACCGCGGCGGTAGGGCAGGAAGCTCTGGATGAATTCGTCCAGAGCACCCATCGCCGCCACCATCAGCACCGACAACACGGCGCGGCGGCCCATGCCGCCGGCAATGCCGCTGAACAGCAGCAAGGCCAGCACGCCGTAGCCGAACGAATGCAGTACCACGCCCGAAGCGTACTTGCCCACATCGGCGCGCGCGCCGGGAATGTCGCCGATGATGATCACCAGCGTGTACAGAAACAGTGCGGTACGAAAACGCAGGCGCTCATGGCGCTCGGCAAAACAAAGCTGGGATAGTGTGGCTTGCATGGTCAGTGGAATAGCGGAAAGGTGGCAACAATAGCATGGAGGGCGGCGCGGGCACCATGCTGATGCGCAAGCATGGGCAAAAAAAAGCCCGCTGAAGAGCGGGCTGAAAACCCAAAAGGGTCAAGAGTGAGCGGTGCTGGCCAAGTCGCGGTGCTGCGGCGCGCCATGGCAAAAATGGGGAGTGGTGCACCGGTGAAGGCACACCTGTCCGCCGTCGCGCATATCGGTTGCGTGTACTGCAGATGAAGCAAGTATAGCCAGCGAACATGACCGCCTGATGACACTTTCCAGTTTTTTGGACGAAGCGATGGGCGCATGCGGGACAAAAAAAAGCCCGCTGGTGAAAGCGGGCTTAAAACTATTTTCTTGGAGGAGAATAGTGGAGACAGGTGCATTATGCTGCGCCGCACGATATATGTCTAATGGTCTTTTCAGATATCGATTATCGGTTTTTGATATAACTGACGAGGCCGGCTATTCCTGTACCGCCACCGTGTAGTTGAGCGCCATGCGGCCGCCATCGGCATAAATCGTCTGGCCCGTCATGTAGCTGGCGTCGTCGCTGGCCAGGAAGGTGGCGATGCCGGCCACTTCTTCCGGCTCGCCGCAGCGCCCGAGTGGCGTGCGCGACAGGATGGTGTGGCGTGCCTGCGGGCTCGACAATACCGCCTGTTTCGCCAGTTCGGTCAGGATGGTGCCGGGCCCGATGCCGTTGACGCGCACGCCATGGGGCGCCAGGTTCAGCGCCATCACTTTGGTCAACTGGTTGATCGCGCCTTTCGACACCACGTACGGTACCTGGTTGGGGATCGCCAGTTCCGCATTCACGCTCGACATATTGATGATCACGCCGCTGTTGCGTTTGACCATCTCGCGCGCCACGGCCTGGCCGCACAGGAACATCGATTTCAGGTTGATGCGCATGACGCGGTCGAAATCGTCCTCGGCCACGTCCAGGAAATCGGCGGCATGGGTCACGCCGGCATTGTTGATCAGGATGTCGACATGGCCGAAACGGGCCAGGGTGGCGGTCATCATGGCGTCGACATCGGCCTTCTGGCTGACGTCGGCGCAAAAAAAGTGCGCCTGTGGCCCCAGCGCGGCGGCCGCTTCGGCGCCGGCTTCCTTGATGTCGACCAGCATCACCTGCGCCCCTTCGGCGATCAGACGGCTGGCGCAGGCCAGGCCGATGCCTTGCGTGGCGCCCGTGACGATGGCGGTTTTATTGCTTAGTTTCATAAGTACTCTGTCAGAGAAGGATGGCTTCGTTCGGTAATTGATTGCTGCGCTCGCCCGTGGCCGGGAAGTGATGCTGCAGCAAGCTGTTCAGTTCGCCCAGCGCCTGCAGGGTGCTGTCGTGGTAATTGCCGCTGGCAAAACCGGCCGTCATGGTACGGCAGATGGCTTGCCACTGCTCGGGCGTGATGCGGCGCCCCACATGGCGGTCGGCCACGATATCGACCTGGTGCTCGGCCAGGTTGATGTAGATCAGCACGCCGCAGTTGTCTTCCGTATCCCACACGCCATAGTGGGCAAACAGTTCGCGTGCCCGCTCGCGGTTCGTCACGCCCTGGTAGGCCATGCCAGGCGTGAGCGCTGCTTCGACGATCAGGCGCACTTCCGCGCGATGGGTCTGCTCGCCTTCGGCGATGGCCGTTTCGATCGCTTTCAGGGTGGTGCCAGGGAAGGCCGTCCTGGCCGAGGCCGGCGTGCCGCGCCAGTGTTTCAGCGCGCGTCCGCAGCGCTGGCCAAATGTCAGTTCTTGCGTCATTACCAGTCTCCCGAGGCGCCGCCGCCATCAAAGCCGCCGCCGCCACCGCCAAAGCCGCCACCACCACCGAAACCGCCGCCGCCGCCAAAGCCTCCACCGCCACCGCCGCGGTTGTTCATGGCCTGGCTGAGGATGCTGCCCAGCACCACGCCGGTGGCGCCGCTGGTCCAGTTGCTGCCGCGCTGCAAGCGATTTGGGCCGCCGCGCGAGCGGAACAGGGTCAGCACCACCAGGAAGCCGAAGAACAGCAGCGGCAGCCAGAAGCCCATGCCGCCTTCTTCGGCAGCGGCCGGCGCCGCCTGTTTCGCCGGTGCCGGGAATTGCTCCTGGTTCAGCAAGGTGGCGATGGCGCCCACGCCGGCCACCAGGCCACCATAATAATCCTGCTGCTTGAAATGGGGCGCGATCACGTCCTGCAAGATGCGTTTCGATTGCGCATCGGTCAGCACCCCCTGCACGCCACGCCCCGCTTCGATGCGCAAGCGGCGCAGCGACGAGGGATTGTCTTTCGCCACCAGCAGCAGCACGCCGTCATCGACGCCCTTGCGGCCCAGCTTCCAGGCGTCCGTCACGCGGATGCTGTATTGCTCGATCGCTTCCGGTTCCGTTGACTTGAGCAGCAGCACGGCGATCTGGCTGCCGGTGCGCGCTTCATAGTCGGCCAGCACGGCTTCCAGCGACGCCTTCTGTTTTTCGTCCAGCATGGCCGCCTGATCGGTCACGCGCGCCGCCAGCGGCGGCACCGCCATCAGCTGGGCGCTGGCCGGCAGTCCCATCGCGCATAGCAGCGCCGTGACGAGTGCCGCAAAATAGGCCTTGATGCCCATGCTTATTTGCCGAAGTCGACGGATGGCGCGGTCGAGATGGCTTTTTCATTGTCCACCGTGAACGATGGCTTGACCTTGTAGCCGAACATCATGGCCGTCAGGTTGTTCGGGAAGCTGCGCGCATGCACGTTGTAGTCCTGCACCGCCACGATATAGCGCTGGCGCGCCACGGCGATGCGGTTTTCCGTGCCTTCCAGCTGCGACTGCAGGTCGCGGAAGTTGGTATTGGCTTTCAGGTCCGGGTATTTCTCGGACACCACCATCAGGCGCGACAGGGCCGACGACAGCTGCCCCTGCACCTGCTGGAACTTCTCGAACGCGGCCGGGTCATTCAGCACTTCGGGCGTGATCTGGAAGCTGGTGGCGGCCGAGCGCGCCTTGGTCACCGCTTCCAGCGTCTCGCGTTCATGGCTGGCATAGCCCTTGACGGTATTGACCAGGTTGGGAATCAGGTCGGCGCGCCGCTGGTACTGGTTGACCACTTCGCCCCAGGCGGCCTTGGTCGCTTCGTCCTTGCTCTGGAAATCGTTGTAGCCGCAGCCGGTCAGCACGCCGGCCAGCACGGTGACGCCGAGGGCCAGGCGCAGCCATTTGGTGAATTGTTGAGTGATTTGCATGATGGTTTCCGTGCGTAGTGGTAAGAGGAGAGTCAGGTGGGGCAAATATACCTTAAACACCACAAAATGTTGGTTTAATCAGGTTGGCGGGCGGGACTGGCGCCGCCGGACAGGCCGCCGGCCGCGTTACAATACGGGGTTTGCAACTGAATACAGAAAAGGTGTGCCGTGAATTTCATCGATAAGTTAACCGCCGCGTGGACGGCCAATCATTCCCTGCTGTGCGTGGGACTGGACCCGGACCTGGCCAAGCTGCCGGCCGAATTGCGCGACGCGCCTGATGGCATCACCACCTTTTGCACGCGCATCATCGACGCCACGGCCGACCTGGCCTGCGCCTTCAAGCCGCAGATCGCCTATTTCGGCGCGCTGGGTGCGGAAAAGCAGCTGGAAGACATCTGCCGCTACCTGCGTGAACATTACCCGCACATCCCGCTGATCCTCGACGCCAAGCGCGGCGACATCGGCGCCACCGCCACCCAGTATGCGCGCGAAGCGTTCGAACGCTATGGCGCCGACGCCGTCACCGTCAACCCCTATATGGGCGAGGACTCGCTCGATCCTTACCTGGCGTGGCAGGACCGCGGCGTGATCATCTTGTGCCGCACCTCGAACCCGGGTGGCTCGGACCTGCAGTTTCTCGACACGGACGGCGTGCCCCTGTACCAGCGCGTGGCGCGCCTGGTGGCCGAGAAATGGAACAAGAACGGCCAGTGCGCGCTGGTCGTCGGCGCCACCTTCCCTGAAGAGCTGGCGCAGGTGCGCGCCATCGTCGGCGACATGCCGCTGCTGGTGCCCGGCATTGGTGCCCAGGGCGGCGACATCGCCGCCACCGTCGGCGCGGGCCAGACGGCGAACGGCATGGGCATGATGATCAGCTCCTCGCGGGCCATCATCTATGCCAAGCCGCAGGCTGGCGAGGATTTTGCCGATGCGGCAAGGCGCGTGGCGATCGAGACGCGCGATGCGATCAATCAACATCGCGCCGCGTAGGTCGGATTAGGCCCATGGGGCCGTAATCCGACAACATTGTTGGCGGCGATCGTGGTGTTGTCGGATTACGCGCTTGCGCGCTAATCCGACCTACGCGATACACACATTAATCGCGCTGTGGCGCCACGATCTCCGCATAATCGTACAACTCGCCCAAAATCTCCTCGCCCCGCTCATCCACCGATTCCGACAAGGTATCGATTTCCGTAAACAGCTGCTCGATGGTGCGGGCGCCCGCTTCGCCGTCGAACAGGCGGGCGGCGCGGTGTTCTTCCCAGCGCACGCTTTCCGCTTCGCTCAGGGTCTGCGGGAAGTTGCGCGCGCGGTAGCGGAACAGCAGTTCCTGCAGGCGCTCGTCACTGAAGGAAGGGCGGGCGCTGGCCAGCTTGGCCGGCGTCTCGCGGCGCAGGGAATCGAGCAGGCGGCGGTCGTCATTGCTGACAAAGCCGTTGTACAGGTCTTCATCGACATCGGCGCGGCCTTCGGCGGCGGGGCGCTTGAACACCTCGGCCCAGATGGCGTCCATGTTCGGCGCGCCGGCGGCCAGGCGGCCGTTTTCCAGCGCCGCCGCGAGATCGATGCCCCATTGCGCGGCCATGGCCGGCGACAGGGTTTTCAAGTTGCTGACCAGCATGGGCGACTTGTTCACATGAATACTCTTCACGGGCAGGCGCGTCATGCCTTCGGGCATGGCGTCGTTGCGCGTGAACAGCCGGGTGCGGATGGTGTCGGCGTCCAGGGTGAACAGTTCGCGCGGATCGTACTGGCAATCCCACACCAGGATTTCATTTTTATTGCTCGGGTGCGTGGCCAGCGGCCAGACCACGCCGATGCAGCCGCGTTCGGCCGGAAACATGCCCGAGACGTGCAAAAACGGCTGGCGCTGGGCGGCGGCCAGGTGCATGCCCATTTCGCTGGCGACCTTGTCTTTCTTGTGCAGCGCCAGGCAGAAGTCGAACAGTTTCGGCTGCATCTGCTTGATCAGGCGGGCCAGCGCGATGGTGGCGCGCACGTCGGACAGCGCATCGTGCGCCGCCTCATGCAGCAAGCCGTTAGCCTTGCTCAGATGTTCCAGCTTGAAACTGGTCTGGCCGTCGTCGCGCTTCGGCCATTGGATGCCTTCCGGGCGCAGCGCATGCGTCATGCGCACCACGTCGAGCAGGTCCCAGCGGCCGCAATGGTTTTTCCATTCGCGCGCATACGGGTCGATCAGGTTGCGCCAGAACAGGAAGCGCGTCACTTCATCGTCGAAACGGATGGTGTTGTAGCCCACGCCGATGGTGCCGGGCTCCGAAAAGGCCGCTTCGATGGTGGCGGCGAACTGGTGTTCGGGCACGCCCAGCGCCAGGCATTGCTGGGGCGTGATGCCGGTGATCAGGCACGATTGCGGATCGGGCAGGAAATCATTGGCAGGCTGGCAATACAACATGATGGGCTCGCCGATTTCGTTCAGGTCGGCATCGGTGCGGATGGCGGCGAACTGGGCTGGCCGGTCGCGGCGCGGCTGGACGCCGAAGGTTTCGTAGTCGTGCCAAAGAAAAGTCTGGTTTGTCATTGATGGTGCTTGCATGGTGTGCCGCGAAAATTCACGGCTTCAGTTTTCGGAATTCTTGCCGATATTACCAAAGAGAGGATCAGCTGTACTGCGCATTCTCGCATGGAGTCAACCATTGTCCGTCCAAGGAGGCTTATCGTGTCACTTCCCATCGCCGCAAGCGGCAATTCCGCCAGTTCCGTCAGCAATACCGGCAACACCACCAGTGGTGTCGCCGGCAAGGACGACAAAGTCAAGCAGGCCGAAGGCAGCACCGCCCAGATGAGCGTCAACGACCGCTCGAAACTGCAACTGAACGCCGCCATTTTGCAGGCGTCCATGAATGTGTCGATCAGTTCGCAAAACGATCCGCTGGCGCTGGTCTACAAATCGGCCATCACCAGCATCAATGAAGCGCTGCAGGCCGATTTCGGCGACAACGCCGTGCAAAACGCGGCATCGCAGGACAATAGCGCCGAAGCCACGGCGAACCGCATCGTATCGCTGTCGACCGGCTTTTTCGAAGCGTTCAAGAAGCAGAACCCCGGCATGGACAATGATGCCGCGCTGGAAAAATTCATGGGCACCATCAGCGGTGGCATGGAAAAAGGCTTTTCGGAGGCGCGCGATATCCTGAAGGGCTTGAATGTGCTGCAAGGCGATATCGCCGGCAATATCGACAAGACCTATGAGCTGGTGCAGAAGGGCTATGCCGATTTCGTTGCCGCGCACAGCAGCAAGAAGGCCGACACGGCAGCCTGAAGCACTTGTTTACAGGGCAACGCGGTCGCGGCCGGCGTCCTTGGCGCGGTACAGCGCCGCATCGGCCGTGGCGATCAGGCCGTGCTCGTCCTGGCGCAGCGCCAGGCTGGCCACGCCGAACGAGCCCGTGATATGCGGCAGGGGGCAGCGCAGGTCTTCGAAGATGACGGCTTGCCGCATGCGTTCGCACAGGCGTTCGGCCACCAGCAGCGCCAGCTGTTCATTGGTGTCGGGCAAGATGACCATCAATTCCTCGCCGCCATAGCGCACGGCAAAATCGGTCGGGCGCAGGGCCGCGCCCACCACCTGGGCGGCGATGCGCAGCGCCTGGTCGCCGGCCTGGTGGCCGTGCCGGTCGTTGAAACGCTTGAAATGGTCGAGGTCTATCATCAGCAGCGACAGCGGCGCGCCGCTGTCGTGGGCGGTGCTGATCATGTTCGGCAGTAAATCGTTGAGCCAGGCACGGTTGTACAGGCCGGTCAGGCTGTCGACCATCGACAGCTGGCGGTAGAACTCGCCCAGTTTCTGGCGCCGGCGCAGCAAGGCGTTGGCGGCGCGGATGCGAAACGACATCAAGCGCAGCAGGTTGCGCGCCAGGCCGTTCGACTGTTCGATCAGTTCCCATACCAGCACGGCGTCGATCACCAGCACATCGGTTTCTTCCAGCGCGGAAATGGCCGTCAGGTTGCTTGCTTCATCGAGCACCGCTTGCTCGCCCACGCTTTCGCCGGGCAACACCTTGCTGACCGTGCCGTCGTCCATGCCCGTATAGGTATCGGCCGCCACCGCCAGCGAGCCGCGCAGCACGATATACAGGCAGGCGCTGTCGCTCAGGGCTTCGCCCGCTTCCAGCCGCAGCACCGGGCAGGGCGCCAGCATGGCCGCCGTCCGCTCGTCCGGCGCATCGGAAAACAGCTGCAAATCGCCGATGTTGCAGCCTGAAGCGTCAAAATTGCCGATTTTTTCCACGATATGCTTTCCAAGAGGCAGCGCCGCGCAGGCGGCGGAACATGCGCATCATGATAGCGTAAAGCGTTCTTGGGAGTAACAACTATGGCTGACTTGAAAGCAACTTCGTGATAATTATGATACAGCGGCGGCCATGGCACGGTGTGCATGCGGCGCACAAAAGCAAAGGCAGCCTTGATCGGCTGCCCAGGTCTCATCTATAAAGCGGGGGAATTATTCGGCGGCTTCTTCGGCTTCAGCCGTATCGTTCACGGCGTTCTTGCCGCTGGCGTGGCGCTTGCTGTCTTGCAGGCGGCCCAGGGCGCTGTCAATGGCGCGTTTCAGTTTGTCGGTGGCGCCGCTGACGGACTGGTGTACCGAGGCGTTCTGCTCGGTGACGGCGATCGGCTGGTAGCCTGCCACGCGCGCTTCCATCACGCAGCGGATATCGTCCGCGCCGCCTTTCGGGCCGTTGGTATCGCTCAGGTGGACTTCGATGCGGGTAATGTTGTCGCGGAAACGGCTGAGTGCCGATTCGAGTACGGATTGCACATGTTCGTTCAGTCCAGCGTTGTTGGCGATGGTGCTGTCGGTTTGAATATTGATTTGCATATGCTATCTCCTGTCAATTCGAAAAAAACCCACACGGGCGGCACGTCGCTTGCCAGTCATTCCACCCGGTTACTGCTCCGATACATGACCTTGTATGTGACTTATCTTACTCCTGTTTGACGGATTTCAAGGGCGCCACACAATTAAGTGGGGCTTAACCCTTCAGCCAGGTCAAATAAGCTAATTGTTGATCAGGCCGGCCGCGATATTGATCGACAGGCCCAGCACCACCAGGTTGAAGAAAAAGCTCAGCACCGACTGGCCCAGCACGATCTTGCGCATCATGCGCGTCTGCACCGTCACGTCCGAGGTCTGCACGGCCACCGCCAGGGTGAAGGCGAAATACAGGAAGTCCCAGTAGTCGGGGTCCTGCTCGTCGTCGGGGAATTTCAGGGGCCGCAGGCTGGCGTCGGCGCGGTAATACAGGTGGGCATAGTGAAAGCAGAACAGGGTACCGACCAAAAACCAGGAGCCGACCAGGGTCAGTATCGTCAGCGCATAGTGCAAGGCGCGCTGGTCCGCGCTCATGTCCTTGATCGATGACAGCTGGGAAATAATGGCAATCAAACTCATCACGGACGCCACCGACAGCGCACACAGCACCATCGCCGCCCGCTCATCCTGGCGCGCCGCCATCTGTTTCACCTTGTGATGGTTGGCGCGCATCATCATCGCGCCCATGGTGAACAGATACAGCCAGACGGCGATATTCCACGCCGTCAGCACGCGCGTCATCGCCTCCCAGCCGGACGGCAACAGCACGCCGGCCGCCACGCCGATCACGATGGCCAGGCTCAGGTGGGGGCGGCTGCGGACAAAGCCGTGGAAGGGCAGCGGGATTTTCATGGCGCAGGCTGGCATAGTGAACGATAGCGCATGGTAGCCCTTATGCGGGCTTGCCGGCGGCCGTTTTGGCGGCCTCTTCCTTTTCGTGGTGGGGGAAGCGGTCCATGCGCGACAATACCGGGAACAGCATCGCCCAGATGCCGGTCACGGCCAGGGTGGCGGCGCCGCCGAACAGCACCGCGCGCACCAGACCGAACCAGCCGGCCGTGACGCCCGACTCGAATTCACCGAGCTCGTTCGAGGCGCCGATGAACACGGAATTGACTGCGCTGACCCGGCCGCGGATCTCGTCCGGCGTTTCGTACTGCACCAGCAGGTGGCGGATATACACGCTGACCATGTCGCCGATACCCATCAGGAACAGCGCCACCAGCGCCACCAGGAAGGTGCCGGTCGAGCCCAGCACGATGGTGCCCAGGCCGAACACGGCCACGCCGCCGAACATCCAGGCGCCGACCCGCCGCGTGATCGGGTAAAAGGCCAGCGCGATCGAGCAGACGGCCGCGCCCATGCCGGGCGCCGTGCGCAGCAGGCCCAGGCCGGTCGGGCCGATATGCAGCACATCGTGTGCCAGCGCCGGCAGCAGGGCGGTGGCGCCGCCGAACAGCACCGCGAACAGGTCGAGCGAAATGGCGCCCAGCATGATGGGGCGCGACCAGACGAAATGCAGGCCCTCGAGCAGGGTCGACCAGCTGACCGGCTCGCGTTTCACCACTTGCGGCGCCGGCGTGGTGGCGCGCATCAGCAGTACCGACAGCACCAGCAGCGCCGACGAGATCAGGTACACCACCTTGGGGCCGAAGATATACAGCAGGCCGCCCAGGGTGGGGCCGAGGATGATGGCGATATGCGAGCTCGACGAGCTGAGCGCCAGTGCGCGACTGAAACTTTCCTTCGGCACCATGTTGACCAGCACGGCTTGCGTGGCCGGCATCATGAAGGCGCGCGCGCTGCCGAACAGCACCAGCACGGCAAACACGGGCCAGACGATGGACAGGCCCGTCATGGTGAACGCCAGCAGCGCCAGCGCGCAGGCCAGTTGCGCCGTCAAACACCAGGCGATGATGTTGCGGCGGTTGTAGCGGTCGGCGATATGGCCGGCCGGCAAGATCAGCAGCAGGAAGGGGGCGAACTGGGCCAGGCCGATCAGGCCCAGGTCGAACAGGCTGCCCGTCATCTGGTACACCTGCCAGCCGATGGCCACGCTTTGCATCTGGACGGCCAGGGTGCCCAGCACGCGGGCGGACAGGTAAAACGCGAAATTGCGGTGGCGCAGGACACTGAAGCCGTTGCCGGATATTGCTGAGGACATGAAGACTTTCCAGAGTGGGGCAGGGGGAGGCCGGGCGGCCGCGCCGCCCCGCACTCCGGACGGCATTATTTGGCCAGGTCGGCCTCGGTGGTAAAGGCGTCGGCGTAAAACTCGTCGTCGGGCAAGCCACATTGCCGGACAAAGTCGCGCTTGGCCGAATCGACCATCACCGGCGCGCCGCAGGCATACACCTGGTGGCCGGACAGGTCGGGCAGGTCGGCGATGACAGCCTGGTGCACGAAACCGCCGCGGCCCTGCCAGGCGTCTTCCGGCAGGGCATCCGACACCACCGGAACATAAGTGAACTGCGGCAAGTCGGCCGCCCACTGGCGGCACAGGGCATCCATGTACAGGTCGTGCGGACGGCGCGCGCCCCAGTACAGGGTGATAGCACGCGTCGACTGCGCGTGGATCATGTGCTCGACGATGGCTTTCAGCGGCGCAAAGCCGGTGCCCGAGGCCAGCAGCACCACCGGCTTGTCGGAGTCGTCGCGCAGGAAGAAGGTGCCCAGCGGGCCCTCGAAGCGCAAGATATCGCGTTCCTTCATGGTGGTGAAGACCTGGTCGGTAAACAGGCCGCCCGGCAGGTGGCGGATATGCAGGGTCACGGGGCCGCCGTCCTGCGGCGCGCTGGCCATGCTGTAGGAGCGGCGCTTGCCGTCACGCAGCATGAATTCGATATACTGTCCGGCGCGGTACTGCAGGCGCTCGGCGGCCGGCAATTGCAGGGTCAATACCATCACGTCGGGCGCGACTTTTTCCAGGCTGGTCACGCGCGACGGCATTTTCCTGATCGGGTAATCGCTGCTGCCGGCCACTTCGCGCGCTTCGATGACCAGGTCGGCGCTGGTGATGGCGCAGCAGAACAGCGACATGCCGGCCGCTTCTTCCTCCGGCGTCAGGGCGCGCTGCTGGTGTGCCTTGTGCTGTACGCTGCCGGACACGACCTTGCCCTTGCAGGAACCGCAGGCGCCATTCTTGCAGCCATAGGGGAGGCCCACGCCGGCGCGGATCGCCGCCGCCAGCACCGTTTCGTCCGCTTCGCAGCTGAATTGGTGGCCGCTGGGCTGAACAGTAACTTGAAAAGTCATACAATCCTTGAGATGAAAAATATGTTAAAGCTTACTTTGCGCAAACCGTTGGGCTTGCCGCGCTTGCTGGTACTGGGCTGTGGCGATGTCGGCATGCGGCTGCTGCCCTTGCTGGGCGCGCGTTTTCGCGTGTTTGCCGTCACCAGCCAGCCTGAACGCTGTGCCGAACTGCGGGCCGCCGGCGCCGTGCCCATCGTGGCCGACCTCGACGACCGCGCCAGCCTGCGCCGGCTGGCCGGGCTGGCGCCGTGGATCGTGCACCTGGCGCCGCCGCAATCGACCGGCCTGCTGGACCGGCGCACGCGCAATCTGGCCGCCATTTTACCTGAGCACGCGCGCCTGGTGTATGTCAGCACCAGCGGCGTATATGGTGATTGCGGCGGCGCCCGCATCGACGAAACGCGCACGCCGGCGCCGTCGAACGCCCGCGCGCGGCGCCGCCTGGACGCCGAAACCGTGCTGCGCGCCTGGGGCGCCCGCCGCGCGGCGCGGCTGGCGATTCTGCGCGTACCCGGCATTTATGCGGCCGACCGCCTGCCACTGAAACGCTTGCGCGAAGGCACGCCGGCGCTGGCCGAGCTTGACGACGTGCATACCAATCATGTCCATGCCGACGACCTGGCAAACATCGTCCTGCACGCGCTGTGGCGCATGCGGGCGGGCGGGCGCGTCTACCACGCCAGCGATGACAGCGAAATGAAGATGGCGGCGTACTTCGATGCGGTGGCCGATGCGTTCGGCCTGCCGCGTGCGCCGCGGCTGCCGCGTGAAGAACTGAAGCAGGTGGTCACGCCGATGCTGCTGTCGTTCATGTCCGAATCGCGGCGCCTGGACAATCGCCGCATGAAGCGCGAGCTGGGCGTGCGCCTGCGCTATGCGCGCGTCGCCGATGCTTTGCAGTTACTGACAGACGGCAAGGCCGGCATCAGTTAAAATGCGCGGTTGTTTCCGCACTTTTCACAGGCCGGGGAACTTGCCCAGCCTGTCTGCCGCGCGCCTGATCAACCAAGGATTACCCCATGACTACCCTGACCTACGAAGCATTCCTGGACGAAGTGACCACCGTCCTGACGGAATTGTATGACCTCGATGACGAGGCCGCCATCAAGCTGGTCATGGCGGCGCAGGACGCCGAATTTTTCGTGCCGCACGACGACCACGAAGCCATGCGCACAGTGGAGCAGGCCAAGAAAGACGCCGTCACCTTGTACGAGCGCAAGCAGAACCGCCAGCAGACGCAGGAAAAACAACAGCAGCGCGTGCGCCAGAAAAACAAGTAAACCTGGTGGGCGCCCGGGCCGCTGCGGCGGTCGGCGCGGGGCCCAGGATTGTCCGATTGAGCTGGCGCAAACGCGCTGCGGCGGGCAGGCGCTATGGTGGCCGTCATGCAGCGACCATTTTCTTCTCTTCCTGAGTTCCGCCAGCTTGGCGGCAGCCTGCCATGGCTGGCGTGAATCGGCCGAGCAAGGAGCAGGTGCGCGCCTACATGCGGCGGCGGGGGCGCACGCGCCAGCCACCGCCGGCACCCGAAGAAATCCGCCGCCAGCTGGCGTGGCGCCATAGCCACGGCATTCCGGTCAGCCCGCCCGCCATCGCGCTACGGGGCTGGCAGCTATCGGTCGACCTGGCATGGCTGGGCGCCTTGCTGCTGCTGGCCTGGTATCTCGATGGCAGTCTCCATTTTGCTGAAAATGGATGACTTGCAGCAAAGTATGTTGTTTTGAGTTATCCTCTAGCACATTCCAAACGCGCAAATTCTCTTCAATTGTCACATTTTTGCCTCAAGTTAAGCAAAAATCAACAAATAAGTGTATTATATTGCCTGTCGGCTAAAAGCCGCACAAGCAATGGCGCTTTTTAGTGTGTTGACCCTGAATTAGCGCAAAAGCGACGACCAGTCTTTTTTTTGCCTTAATACAACAAGTACGGATTTCTCACCATGTCTCTCAAACAAATTACCTCTTTGCCTACCTATAACCCTAACCGCGTGCTCGATGCCATCATCGACAAGCTGCAACTGAAAAACGACGCGGCCCTGTCGCGTGCGCTGGAAGTGGCGCCGCCCGTGATCAGCAAGATTCGTCATAACACCCTGCCGATCGGCGCCACCATCCTGATCCGCATGCACGAAATCAGCGATTTCAGCATTCGCGAACTGCGCGAACTGATGGCTGCGTGAGTGTGGCCAGACAGACGGCAAACTGAGAGCTGCCGTCTGGGTTGTAAACAGGCTTGCCGCGTGCGGCAGCCGGGATGGTGAATCCGCCATCAACCTTTATGCATTGTCCTGGCGCAAGACCGGCCTGTCGACATAGAAACGCTTGACGTCACCATCGGCCAACGATGCGGTGGACGTGGCCACCAGTGCCGCGCTGAGCGAGGCTGGCGCGCTGGAAAACGCCGTCACCGCCCCCGTTGCCCGTCCCGAATACGCTGCCTGCACGGCGCGGCCCGAGTAGGCTGCCGCCTGCACCGCGCGTCCTGAATACGCCGCTTGCACCGCGCGTCCCGAATAGGCGGCCTGCACGGCACGTCCCGAATACGCCGCCTGTACCGCGCGGCCTGAATACGCCGTCTCGGCGCGCAGATAGTCCTCGCCGAACGTCTGTTCATACAACTGCTTCATGCGCTCGCCCACGCGCTGATGCGCCGCTTCGTCGTCTTCGCCGCGCAGGCCGATATACGGAAAGTGATGCAGGAAGTAGCCGAACACCTGTTCGCAGTCGGCCGCATATTTCAGGGTATCGAGGATATGGTAGTGCCAGAAGGTATCGACATCCATCAACGGCGCCGTTTCCTCTTCCGGGAATTGCTTCATCAGGATCAGGAAGCGGCGGTATTCGAACTCCACCGCATTGGCCTTGTCCAGGCTCCAGCCTTCGCCGGATTCCCGGTGCATCAGTTTGACTTTGATTGCGTCCAGGTTCAGATCGGCAATTGCCTTGAAATCTACGTTCGTATCCATGAATATCCTTTAAGAGTGTCACCGGGAAGACTGCGCAGGGAGTGGCGTGGATGCTGGCTGGTAGCGTGGACTCCTGGAAAAGTCAGTTAGGAAACCACTAATATTGCATCGAATCGAGCTCGGCGCAAGCCAGCGCCGCCGCCTCGCGCGGCCCGGCGGCTTGCATCTTGATAGCGAGCGTAGTGGTCTTACTGATGAGAGAAGTCTTGCATGCCGGCCGCCAGCGGCACGGTCACTTGCACGCTCATGCCCGCGCCGGGACTGCTGTCGATCAGGAAAGTACCGCCCAGCAGCTTGATGCGTTCCTCGATGCCGACCAGGCCGAACGAGCCATGCTTGTTGCGCCCGTCGGCGCCGGCGCCCACGCCGTTGTCGCTGACGGTCAGCGAGACGTTGCCATGGTCTTTTTCCAGCCTGATCCGCACCCGGCTGGCGTTGGCGTGCTGGGAAATATTGCTCAAGGATTCTTGCAGGATGCGGAACAGGGCGGTGGCGCACTGGTCGCTGACGCTGATGTCGCCATGGCTTTCACTGACCTCGCAGGCGATGCCGGTGCGCGCGCGGAACTGCGCCGCCTGCCATTCCACGGCGGCGTTGACGCCCAGGTCCAGTACCGTGGGGCGCAAGTCGTTGATGATCTGGCGCACGCTCTTGATGGTGGCGTCGATCTGGCCCAGGGTGGCGCGCGCCCGTGCATGCAAGCGCGGATGGCGCTGCTGCGTGCGCGACGCCAGCATGTCGGCGTCGATGCGCAGCACCAGCAGGTTTTGCCCCAGGTCATCGTGGATTTCACGCGCGATGCGCTTGCGTTCTTCTTCCTTGATATGGTCGGCGTGGGCCGCCAGGCGGCGCAGCTTCTGGTGCGATTGCTGCAGGCGCAACTGGCTGGCGCGCAATTCGTCGGTCATCACGGTGGCCATGCGGATGGCGCGCAGGCGTGACGAGGCCAGGGTGTGGAGCACGGTGTACAGCAGCGTGCTGCCGGTAAAGCCCACCAGCAGCGCCAGCCAGGGCAGATACGTTTCGAATGGCGTGTACAGGTCGCTCTTGCGCACGCTGAACAGCGCTTGCCAGACACGCCCGTTATAGTCGATCAGCATGGTGCTGCTCAGATATTTGCGCGAACCGCCCGGCTGCCACCACGGTGCCTGCCTGCCAGCCGGCGCGCTGTCGAAGATGGGACGGGTGTCGCGCGCCAGCGGCTGCGGTTCGGTGGCCTGCGTGCCGATATCGAACAGGGTCAGGCGAACATTGCGCACCGGCATCTCGGCCAGCACGCCGCGTACCATCTGCGCCATGTCGTAGCCGAGGCCCACCGAACCCTGGTAGGCGGCGCGGCGCTGCTGCACCGTGGCGACCGGCATGCCGTGGCGGTAGACTGGCAGGCGCATGGCCATGCCGGTCAGTTGCGAGCGGCCCGGCATCGGCACGGGCAGGCCGGAATTACTGATTTCCCCCGAATCGCGCGACTGCGCCAGCACCTCGGCGACGGCCGGGCGCACGGCGATGTCATGGCCATATTTTTCCGGCGCGCTACTGATCGGTTCGATATACACCAGCACGGAATACCAGTCGCGCGGCCCCGGCGGGTCGATGGCAAAGGCGGGATAGCCGTCGCGCCCGGCAGGGTAGTCGTGCTGCATGGCCGCCTCGAAAGCGGCGCGGCGGGCATCGTCGAGCGCCTTGCAGTAATTGAGATTCATCACGCCGGGAAAATTTTTCCGCAAGTCCAGGCTGCTTACGTAATCGTGGAACTGCTCGCGGCTGACCTGGTCGCTGGCACGGAACAGGCTGGCAGCGCCGCGCAGCAAATCGGTGTACGACTTGACGCGCATATTGATACTTTGCTTGGTGGAATGTGTCAGGCTGTCGAACAGCATGCGCGCGTCGTTGTCGATCGACATCGATGCCGCCATATGGAACACCAGGCCGACGCACAGCGACAGCACGCAACTGAGCAGCCAGAGCGGCTTTTTTTCAGGTGTTCGCAGGCTCTCGCCCTTGGCATCGGCAGGCATGGCAATCCGCATCGGAGGTGGAATCGGGTGAGGCGCCGCCTGCGGTGCGCCAGTGTCAAGGTAATTGTAAATTACTCAACCGCTCCATAATATACAAAAAGCCTTGAGTTATGATCACCATGCAATATTTTTGATCAAGTTAACTGCGATTAAAACGAAAAAAAACCGCCGCAGCGGTTTTTTTGTTGTGCAAGAAACAGCTTATTTCGTTGCTTGCCAGCTGTCTTTCAAGGTGACGATACGGTTGAACACCGGTTTGCCCGGCTGGCTGTCGACCCGGTCGGCCGCGAAATAGCCGTGGCGCTCGAACTGGAAGCGCTCTTCCGGCTGTGCCAGTTCCGCACCCGGTTCCAGCCACGCCTGCACCACTTCCTTGGCCAGCGGATTCAAGGCCAGCTTGAAGTCCTTGCCGCCCGCGTCCGGCTGCGGGTCGGTGAACAGGCGGTCGTACAAACGCACTTCGGCGGCAATCGCCGTCGGTGCGCTGACCCAGTGCATATTGCCCTTGACCTTGTAGGTGGAGCTGCCTTCGGTGCCCGATTTGCTGTCTTCAAAGTAATTGCAATGCACGGCGATCACTTTACCGTTTTCATCCTTGTCGTAGCCGGTGCACTCGACCACATAGCCGTAGCGCAGGCGCACGCGGCTGCCCGGCTTGCCGTCGATCGGCGGATACAGACGGAAGTAGCCCTTGTTCGGCACTTCCATGAAATCGTCTTCCTCGATCCACAGCTCGCGCGTGATCGGGAAGGTGCGCAGGCCGCGCTCGGGGAAGTGCGGGTGCACGGGCGCCGTGCATTCCACGCTCTCGTCTGCCGGGAAATTGTCGATGATCAGTTTCAAGGGGCGCAGCACGGCCACGGTGCGCGGCGCCTTCGGATCGAGGTCTTCGCGCAGACAGCCTTCGAGCACGCTGTAGTCGATCCAGCCGTCGGACTTGGTCACGCCCGTGCGCTCGCACATCAATTGAATCGCTTCCGGGGTATAGCCGCGGCGGCGCATGCCCACCAGGGTCGGCATGCGGGGGTCGTCCCAGCCGTCGACGATCTGTTCTTCGACCAGCTGGCGCAGCTTGCGCTTGCTGGTGACGATGTACGTCAGGTTCAGGCGCGAGAATTCATACTGGTGCGGCACCGGCTTGGCGAAGAAGCCGCCCTCGGACAGGGTCGCCAGCAGCCAGTCGTAGAACGGACGGTGATCCTGGAACTCCAGGGTGCAGATCGAATGGGTGATGTTTTCCAGCGCGTCCGAGATCGGATGCGTGTAGTCGTACATCGGATAGATGCACCAGGCGTCGCCCGTGCGGTGGTGGTGCGCGTGGCGGATGCGGTAGATGGCCGGGTCGCGCAGGTTCATGTTCGGCGAGCTCATCGCGTCTTCGCTGATCTTCGCGCGCAGGATATGTTCGCCATCCTTGAACTGGCCCGCCTTCATGGCGCGGAACAGCGCCAGCGACTCGTCGGCAGGGCGGTTGCGGAATGGCGAATTCTTGCCGGCCTGGCCGAAATTGCCGCGGTTGGCGGCCATGTCTTCGGCGCTCTGGCTGTCGACATAGGCGTAGCCGGCCGTGATCAGGTATTCGGCCATCGCGTACAGCTGGTCGAAATAATCGCTGGCATAGTGCAGGTGGCTCTGGCCGTCGGCTTCTTTCGGTTCCCAGTCAAAGCCCAGCCATTTCACGCTGTCCATGATGGTGTCGACGTATTCCTGCTCTTCCTTGGCCGGGTTGGTGTCGTCGAAACGCAGGTTGCACTGGCCGGCGTAGTCGCGCGCCAGGCCGAAGTTGACGCAGATCGACTTGGCGTGGCCCACGTGCAGGTAGCCGTTCGGCTCCGGCGGGAAACGCGTGATCACCTGCGGCAGGCCAGGACGCACGTGGGCGCCTGCGGACAGGTCGGCTTCGATGATGTTACGCAAAAAATTGGGCGCCAGCGCCGGCGCGGCGGTATTCGGTTTATCGTTGCTCATTGATCAATGCTGGAAGAGTGACAGTAAAGAGCATTTTACCGTACCGCCGCTTCTTTTTCCGGTGCAATTTTCAGCCGGAAAGCAGCGTGGCAGCGACGCGCAAGCCGTTCTATAGGATAATCTCACTTTAATTTGCAAAAAACGTGCCTCCGGAGCCTGCCATGGAAAATTTATACAACGTCCTCGGTGTCGCCCCCAATGCCAGCGATGACGAGATCAAGAAGGTTTACCGTTCGCTGGCCATGCGCTTCCACCCCGACCGCAACCAGGCCCCCGGCGCCGAAGCGCGCTTCAAGAGCGTGACCAAGGCGTACGAAATCCTGGCCGACCCGGCCAAGCGCGCCGAGTACGACCAGAGCGTCAACCACCGCATCATCATCGATCCGGACGCGGAAGCCTATGCCCTGTGGAGCGGCGTATTCCGCCTGCATGGCACCACGCTTCCCGCAGACTGAGGCCCCTGGCCTGTGACGGCCGGCGGCATAGCCCCGAAAAACAACAACAACGGCGCCTGCATCGCGGCGCCGCGCAGCATATTGGAAAGCACATAATGAGAAGAGTACACCCCGAATTCGCCTATCAGTCGCGTGAACTGGAAGGCCAGATCGAAGGCATCCTCGGCGATCCGCCGAATCGCAAGAACTATAAAAGCATGGTCGACGCGCTGGTCGGCGAATACGCCAGCGGCGGCGGCATCGAAGACGTGAACATGCTGGCCTTCGCGCTGGTCGACCACATCACCTTCAGCGACCCGAAAGGCCTGCTGGCCGAAAGCGAAGACTACGAATTCGGCGACAACGCCAGCGTATTTGCGATGGCCTCGTGCGCCGCGCCCGAAGCGGCCAAGATGTACGCCGCCATCGAAGACAGCTTCCCGGACCTGGCGCGCCAGGCCATCATCACGGCCTTTTTGCACAAGAATCCGCGCCTGTGGGACGACGACGATCAGTCGCTGGACCAGTTGGCCGCCAATGACGACGGCGACGACGACCATGACGAAGATAGCGCCACCGACGATTTCGCCCAGATGTTTGACCAGGATGGAGACGACCATGGCCGATAACACTGAACAAAAGAGCAACCTGCCGGCGCTGACGAAGCAGGTGACGGAACTGGTGCTGTCCGGCTCCCTGGGCCACGCCGAGCAGGCATTCGCCGACGCGGCCGACCAGTACGGCGACCTGGCCGTGGTGGAAGTGCTGAGCGCGATTCCGCCGCAAGTGACGGCCCTGCACCTGGCCGGTTTCGACGGCGGCAAGATGTCGCTGGCGACCCTGCTGGTGCCGCCCAAGGCCTGGGCCGACAGCCTGGCCTTTATCGCCGCCACCTGGAGCGACGACCAGATCGAGGACGATCCGGAACGCATCGCCGAGTCGCTGTTCGCGCATATCCACGGCGTGGTGTTTTCCACCGACGATGCCGAGCGCCGCCGCGAACTGCTGCTGGAAGCGTCGGCCACCGACTGGGGCGCCACCGCGTTCGCCATCCTGTTCTCGATGGCGCCGAAGGAAATCCTCGAAGTGGCGGGCGAGATCGTCATCAAGGGACCGTATGTGACGGGCGTGACCTCGTCCGACAACGACGTGGTGCCACTGGCGATCGAACTGGCGCAGGCCAATGAAGACGGCTGGGACCGCGCCCTGTTCGAACTGTTCCCCGACTTCCGCCACAGCGCCGATCTGGCCGACGCGGAATACTCGGATGACCCGGACGAAGAACCGACGATTCTGCAGCGTAGTACCAAGGAATTGCTGTACCGCCTGCGCAAGCAAGTGCCGAGCACGCGCAGCGCGCCACGCGCCGGTGCGCGCCGCAGCGTCGGCACCGGTATTTTTTCTTGACCAAGGCTAGGAATCATTGATGCTGCCAGCAATAGTTGTAGAGAACCTGCCGCGCCTGGTGCGCGCCATCAAGCTGTTGCCGGGGGACCCGCGCGAAGACGCGGCGCTGAACCTGGCCGACGAACTGACGGGCATCACGGCCATGGTGGCCGAGAAGTTCACCAATGAGCGCACGGCCGACGGCATCCAGAAGGCGCTGTACCTGACCGTGGGCTGCGTCTCGCTGGGCCTGGAAAACGCGCTGCACCTGGAAAACGACCAGGCCGCGCTCGATTTCCTGGTCGAGCATGGCGCCGAACACGCCTTCCAGGTGGGTTTTCGCCTGATCAAGGAATTGTCGCAATTGCCCGAAGATGCGCTGGTCGGCGAGTACGACCAGGACCCGGTCTACATGGCGCGCCGCCTGCGCGAACTGTTCATCGACATCTGCCAGGCCGACCCGAACCAGAACTGGGCCGGCCATGAAAAGTATGCGGTGCAGCTGCAGCAGCGCAAGGAAGTCCAGGCCGTGGTGCGCCTGGCCGGCTGGTTGCGCCGCCATCACGACAATGGCCCCGTCAGCGACAGCGACCTCAATGCCGAGGGGGTGATCGCGCTGGCCATCATCTTCGCCATCGAAGGCGGCGGCCGCATCATGGCGCGCACGGGCCAAAAGGAGTTCGAGCGTTTCGTGCGTTCGGTGCGCAAGAACAAGCCGGACTTCGAAGAGGGCTGGGCGGCGCTGGTGGCCAAGGTGCCGGTGCAGCACCATCCGGTGCTGCTGGACCGCATCGCCTCGTACCGCCGCAGTTGCACCGTGGTGCATAAAATCCTCACGCGCGCCAGCATGAAAAGCCTGTTCGAGGACCTGGAGAACTATGCCGGGTCGGAGCTGGATGCGGATTATTCGTAGGTCGGATTAGGCCGCAGGCCGTAATCCGACAACATTGTTGGCCGTGACCGTGGTGGCGTCGGATTACGCGGCTTCGCCGCTAATCCGACCTACGCGGGTTTGGATTTCGCTGCATCACGCCGGAAACCCCACCTTCTGCGGCCACAAATTATTAAAAGCATGGATCTTCACCTCGCCATACAAGCCGGCTTTGGTAAACGGCTCATTCGCAAGCCAGCTTTCGGCCGCCGCGCGGTCGGCGAAATCGATGGCCAGCAGGCTGCCGATCATGGTCGCGCCGTCGTCGCTGGTCAGCGGTCCCGCAAACGCCATGCGCTCGGCCTGCAGGCCCAGGTAGGCTTTATGTTCGGGGCGCACGCTGGCGCGCAGTTGGCCGCTGTCGGGTTTGTCGGTCAGGTGAAAAATAAAGATCATGCGGTCGCTCCGGTCTGTTTCAACTATTCGGGACTTCATTTTATATGACAGAGCACTGCAGGCGCCTGGCGCCGCGCCGCCGTGCACTCGTACGCTTGTCGCGACTGCTGGCAACTGGTGCTGCCTTGCATCTGCCCGCATCGCAGGCGCATGATGGTCCGCTCAGCGACCATGCGGCCATCGCGCCGGCCAGCCGCGATACGCTGACCGTGGTCGGGCCGTGGGAATTGACAGGGCTGGAACCGTCGCGCGGCGGCTATATGTTTACCCGCATGGAAGTAGTGCAGACCCTGCTCGACGCGGACGACCGGGGCCGCCTGCTGCCGGCGGTGGCCAGCGAGTGGGAAGTGTCGAACGATGGCCTGGAGTGGCGCTTCTTCATCGAACAGGGAAAATTATTCCACGACGGCTCGCCGCTGACGGCCGGCACCGTGCTGGCGTCCCTCAAGCGCGCGCTGGCCGCGCCGGGCGTATTGCGGCTGGCGCGCATCCGCAGCATGACGGTGTCGCGCGGCGCCATCGTGGTCACCCTGGCGCAGCCGTATGCGCCGCTCCCCTTTTTGTTCACCCACTCCGGCACCCAGATCCTCGCGCCGTCGTCGTATGGCGCGGACGGCCGCGTGCTGCGCATCGTCGGCAGCGGCCCGTATCGCATCACGGCGATCTCCTTGCCGCAGCAGTTCGACGTGGCGTTTTTCGAGCAGTGGCGCGGCGAACCGCCTGCGGTGCGCCGCGCGCGCTATATCAGCGTTTCGCGCGCGGAAACCCGTACCCTGATGGTGCAAAGCGGCCAGGCCGACCTGGCCTTTACACTCGACCCGCCCAGCATCCGCCGCCTGCTGAAACACCAGAACGTGCAGCTGGTCAGCGCGCCGCTGCCGCGCACCACCTTTTTGAAACTGAACGCCGGCCATCCCTTGCTCAATGACGTGCGCGTACGGCAAGCGATCAGCCTGGCGCTCGATCGCGACGGCATCGCACGCGCGCTGCTGCGCGACGATGACCTGGGCGCCAGCCAGCTGTTTCCCCCGGCGATGGCCCTGTGGCACCAGCCGGCGCTGGCGCCATTGCGCGGCGATCCGGCGGCGGCTAGAGCGCTGCTGCGCCAGGCCGGCTTTGTACCTGGCGCGGACGGCATCGTCCGGCGCGCCGGAACACGTTTCGAGATTATTCTCACCACCTTTGTCGACCGTCCCGAGCTGCCGCTGATCGCCACCGCGGTGCAGGAAGAACTGCGCCAGGTCGGCATCGCCGTGAAAGTCGTGGTGGGCAATTCCAGCGATATCCCGGCCGGCCACCGCAGCGGCGCGCTGCAGATTGGCCTGGTGGCGCGCAATTTCGGCAGCCTGCCCGACCCGGTCGCCACCCTGGCCGAGGATTACGGCACCCAAGGCGGAGACTGGGGCGCCATGGGCTGGCATAGCGCACCATTGAGCGACGCGCTGGCGCGGCTGTCGAATGGCGGCGTGCCGGCGGACAGTCCTGAAGCTGCGCGGCTGCGCGCACAGGTGGCGCGCGAACTGCAGCAGGGCCTGCCCGTGATTCCCGTCGTCTGGTACCGCCAGACCATGGCCGTCTCGCGCCGCCTGGCGGGCGCCAGCATCGACCCGTTCGAGCGCAGCTACCGTATTTCGGCATTGACCTGGAAGGCCGCATGAAGACGATATTCAAAGCCCTGGTGCAAGCGCTGCTGGTGGCGCTGCTGGTCGGGACCCTGTGTTTTTTCATGACGCGCATGCTGCCCGGTGACACGGCCTACCGCATCGCGGCTGGCCGCTATGGCTACGACATGGTCGACGCGGCCGCCGCGCAGGCCGTGCGCATCGAACTGGGACTGGACCGCGCGCCGCTGGCCGCCCTGGCTGACTGGTGGGGCAGGCTGCTGCGTTTCGACCTGGGCGTGTCGCTGGTGACCGCGCAACCGGTGATCGATGAAATCCGTTTGCAGCTGGGCCAGACCTTGCGCCTGTCCTTGATGGCGGTGCTGCTGTCGCTGCCGCTGGGGCCCTTGCCCGGCGTGCTGGCCGGCCTGCGTCCAGGCGGCTGGTTCGACAAGGTCAACCTGGCGCTGTCGGTATTGCTGCGCGCCTTGCCGCCGTTCGTGCTGGCACTGCTGCTGGTACTGGTGTTTGCGGTGCAGATGCAGGCGCTGCCGGCGGCGGGACACGCCGACCATGGCAGTCTGATGCTGCCCGCATTGACCCTGGCGCTGGGCCTGGCTGCCGTGTCGTCGCGGGTGGCGCGCGACGCCATGCGGGACGTGCGCGCGTCAAGCTATTATGCGTTCGCCTTGAGCAAAGGCCTGCGCGCCAGCGACGCCCTGCTGCGCCATGGCGCGCGCAACGTCGCCACGCCGGTGGTGGCGTATACCGCCGTGCAGCTGGTGTACCTGGTCGAAGGCGTGGTGCTGGTGGAAACCATCTTTGCCTGGCCCGGCATCGGCCACGCGCTGGTGCACGCCATCTTCGCGCGCGACGTGACCATGATCCAGGGCACGGCGCTGGTGCTGGGATTGCTGTTCGTGCTGTTCAACTGCGTGGTCGACCTGGCCTGCGCGGCGCTCGACCCACGCGCGAGGCGCGCATGAAGCGCTTCGGTATTGTGCTGCTGCTGGCGATCACCGGCTTTGCCTTGTTTGGTCCGGCGCTGGTCGGCATCGATCCGGCCAGCCAGACCCTTTCTCGCTTCCTGGAAGCGCCCAGCCTGGCCCATCCCTTGGGTCTCGATCACCTGGGCCGCAGCATGCTGGCGCGCCTGGCCCATGGCGCGCAGCTGTCCCTGTCGATGGCGGTGCTGAGTGTGCTGAGCGCGGCCGTGCCGGGCACGGTGCTGGGCGTGCTGGCGGCCTGGCGCGGGGGATGGCTGGAGCGTGGCTTGAGCGCGCTGGCCGACGCCGTGCTGGCTTTGCCCGGCCTGTTGCTGGTGCTGCTGCTGGCGGCGTTCGCGCCGGGCCAGTTCTGGCCTTTGTATGTGGGCATTTCGCTGGCGCTGTGGGTCGAGTATTTTCGCGTCACGCGCAGCGCTAGCGCGCTGCTCCTGGCCGGGCCGCAGGTGGAAGCGTCGCGCTTGCTGGGCTTTGGCCCGCTGTACATCGTGCGCCGCCACCTGGCGCCGGTGCTGCTGCCGCGCCTGGCCACCCTGATGCGCTTCGGCTTTGGCGGCGCCGTGCTGGCGATGGCGGCGCTGGGCTTTATCGGCGTCGGCCTGCAGCCGCCCACGCCGGAACTGGGCGTGATGATGATCGAACTGCTGCCCTATTACAGCGAAGCGCCATGGCTGGTGGGCGCGCCGGTGGCGCTGCTGTTTTTCACGATGCTGGGGTTGATGTTGATCGGGGACGCCCATGAGTGAGTTTTTCCTCGACGTGGCGGGCCTGCGCGTGTTTGACGCCGCCAGCGGCAAGGCCATCGTCGGTGGCGTGGAACTCTGCGTGGCGGCCGGCGGCGTCCTGACCCTGCTGGGCGAGAGCGGCTCGGGAAAATCCCTGCTGGCGCAAGCCATCATGGGCACCCTGGCGCCAGGATTGCGGGCCGAAGGCGTGATCACCATCGGCGGCCAGCGTTTCGATGCGGCCGACCAGCCATCGCGGCAGCGCCTGTGGGGACGCGAAGTGGCGTTGCTGCCGCAGGAGCCGTGGCTGGCGCTGGACCCCACCATGCGCGTGCTGCATCAGATCGCGGAAACCCATGAACTGGTGGCCGGCAGGAGCGCCGGCGCATCGCGCGAGGCGGCGCTGCGCGACCTGCGGCAGCTGGGCATGGACGATGCGGCGCGTCTGTATCCGCACCAGATCTCGGGCGGCATGGCCCAGCGCGTCGCCTTTTTGGCCACCCATGCGGCCGGTGCACGGCTGTTGATCGTCGATGAACCGACCAAGGGCCTTGACAGCGGCAAGCGGGGCGAGATCCTCGCCATGCTGCGCGCCGCGCAAGCGGAGGGCATGGCGGTGCTGTGCATTACCCACGACGTCTGGCTGGCGCGCGCATTGGGCGGCGAGATTGCCGTGATGCTGGACGGCTTTGTCATCGAGCAGGGGAATGCGGCGCAACTGCTGGCGCAGCCCGTGCATGCGTATGTGCGCGCGCTGCTGGCGGCCGATCCGGCGGCCTGGCCGGCGCGGCCTGCGGTGCGTGCGCCAGGCGAGATCATCGCCAGCGTGGAAAAGGTCGCCAAGTCGTTTGGCAAGCGTTGCCTGTTCTCCGGCATCAGCGTTGAAATTCGCCGTGGCGAAGTGGTGGCTGTCACCGGCGAGAGCGGCGCCGGGAAAACCACGTTCGGCAATCTGCTGCTGGGATTATTAAGGCCAGATGCGGGCAAGGTCGTGCGTGCGACGGGCCTGCCGCGCACGGCGTTTCAAAAGCTGTACCAGGACCCGGCGGCCGCCTTTGCGCCCGGGCTAAGTCTGCGTACCGCGCTGCGTGACGTACTGGCGCTGCATGGCTTGCGCTGGGATGCTGTGGCGCCGCTGCTGGCGCGCTTGCGGCTCGGTGAACAGCTGCTGGACCGCCTGCCGTCGCAGGTCTCGGGTGGCGAGCTGCAGCGCTTTGCGCTGGCGCGCGTGCTGCTGCTCAAACCCGCTCTCATCTTCGCCGACGAACCGACTTCGCGCCTCGATCCCATCACCCAGCAGGAGACCTTGAGCCTGCTGCTGGAAGCGGCCGCCGACAGCGGCTGCGCCGTGCTGCTGGTGACGCATTATGCCGAGATTGCGCGGGCGGTGGCGCAGCGGCAGATCAGCTTGCAGGCACAGTGATCCCCATCCCCAGCAAGGCCGCGCCCAGGCATTTGCCATGCGCGTCCAGCGCCAGCGAGCGCGTCACGCCGCCGCCCAGCGCCTGCTGCATCACGAAGTTCAGCGCGCCCAGTTGCGGCAGTTCGTAGCGCGTGACGCTGCCTTTGACCACGCCCTCGAAATGCGTGCGCACGCGTTCCGGCGTCACCTCGCGCAGCAAGAGTGCATAGTCTTTTGTGTCATAAGCGATCAGCGACAGATTGGAAATATCACCTTTGTCGCCGGCCCGTGCGTGCGCCAGCTCGCGCAATTTGATGGTGTTTACGGTCGTCATTCAGCGCTCCCGAAATGGATGGTGGCTGTTACCAATTTTTCGTCCAGCAGGGTGGCGCGCACGGCCACCACGGTGCGCGCCGATTTGGTGGCGCCGCCGCCGCCCGACGGTCCGCAGGTGTACAGGGTTTCGACTTCATTGCCGATGCGCGTAGCCTCCTTGAGGCTGGCCGTGCGGCCCGTCACGCGCAGCCGCACTTCGTACGGTTCCGCATGCTCGCTGGAGAGCTGCGCGCCATGGATGGCGTTGACGCCGATCAGGTCAAAACGCAGTTCCTGCGTCCGCACGCCGCACAGGTCCAGTCGTTCGGCGACGATGGCTTGCGCCAGCCGCGCCCGCGCCAGCGCGCCCGGGCCTGCATACGAAATCTGGCCTTCGCCGATATGGCTGTCCAGGTAGCCCAGGGTCACTTTCAGCAGGCCGCTTTTCGGGTGGCCGGTGGCGCCGGTGATCGCCACCCGGTCGGGCCCGGCCTGCTGCATGGAGACTTTTGAAAAATCGGCCACCACGTCCGGCGTCAGGTAGGCGGCCGGGTCGTGGATTTCATACAGCAGCTGTTCGGTGCAGGTGGCCACCGTCACGCAGCCGCCGGAGCCTTCCACCTTGGTGATGATGACGCTGCCGTCCTCGCTGACTTCGCCGATGGGAAACCCCAGGCGCGCCAGGTTGGCCACATCCTTGTAGCCGGGATCGGCAAAATAGCCGCCGCTGACCTGGCCCGCGCATTCGAGCAGATGACCGACCAGGGTGCCCTGGCCCAGCTTGTGCCAGTCGTCCATGGCCCAGCCGAATGCGTGGATCAGGGGCGCCAGCACCAGCGCCGGATCGGCCACGCGGCCGGTGACGATCACGTCCGCGCCTTGCGCCAGCGCGTCGACCAGCGGTTGCGCGCCCAGATAGGCGTTGGCCGACAGCAGCCGGTCCTGCAGCTGCGTGACGGGTGCGCCGGTGTCGTCCAGGTAGTCGCCGCCGGTCACCAGCGCCAGCACATCGTCGCCGGTGATGGCCGCCACCTTGATATCGGGCAGGCCCAGTTCGTGCGCGATGGCGCGGATGGTCTCTGCTGCGGCCAGCGGATTGGCCGCGCCCATATTGGTCAGGATGCGCACGCCGTTTTCGCGGCAGGGGCGCAGCACGGCGCGCATGCGCTCCATCAGCAGCGGATCGTAGCCCTGGGTTGGATCTTTCAGCTTCGCTTGCTGGGCCAGCGCGATGGTGCGCTCGGCCAGGCATTCGAAGATCAGGTAATCGAGCTGGCCGCGCTCGGCCAGTTCCACGGCCGGCTCGATGCGGTCGCCGGAATAGCCGGCACCGGCGCCGATGCGGATGGTTTTCATGGTGTGCTCCTGTTATCGAGTTGCTTACAGCGGAAAGATGCCCAGCACGATGCAGCTGATGGTCATCACGATCGACGCGGCAAACAGGTATTTGAAGGTGTATTTCTGGTGGTCGGCCAGGTCGATGCCGGCCAGGCCGGCGACCAGGAAGGTGGCCGGTGTCAGCGGGCTGACGGGAAAGCCCGTCGTCATCTGTCCCAGCAGCGCCGCCTGCGCCACCTGTATCGGCTCCACGCCCAGCATCTTGCTTACTTCCGCCACCACCGGCAGCACGCCGAAGTAGAAGGAGTCGGGATCGAACAGCATCGACAGCGGCATCGACAATACGCCCAGCACGGCCGGGATATGCGAGGCCATCTCGGGCGGCACGAAGCCGACGGCCGTCTTGGCCATGGCCGACAGCATGCCGGACTTGTTCATGATGCCGGTGAAGACGCCGGCGGCAAACAGGATGCTGGCCATCAGCAGCGCCGCCTTGGCATGCGCATCGATGCGGGCGCGCTGCATGTCGGCGTTCGGATAATTGATCATCAGCGCCAGCACCACGCCGATCATGAACATCACCACCGGATCGACCTTACCGCTGATCATCACGCCCAGCACGATCACCGTCAGCACGATATTGATCCAGAAATTCTTCGGCCGGCGGATCGATTGTTCCGCCTCCGTCAGCTCATGCATCTGCACGAAGCCGGCCGGCGCGCCGGCGGTGAGGCCCAGGCGGATTTCTTCCTTGCGGCCCAGGTAATACGCCACGCCGAACACAAAGGCCAGGCCGATCAGCTGCACCGGAATCAGCGGCATGAAAATGTCGCTGACGGGGATATGCAGCGCCGCCGAGGCGCGGATCATGGGGCCGGTCCATGGCAAAAAGTTCACGCCGGCCGCCAGCGAGGCCACGCAGGCCAGGATGCGGCGGTCGATGCCGAGCCGCGTGTACAGCGGCAGCATGGCGGGGATGGTGACCAGGAAGGTGACGGCGCCCGAACCATTGAGGTGGATCAGCAGCGCCAGCAGGGCCGTGCCGGGCACGATGCGGCTGGGCCGGCTGCCCACCACGCGCAAGATGCCGCTGATGACGGGGTCCAGCATGCCGGCGTCGGTGACGATGCCGAAGAACAGGATGGCGAACACGAACATGCCGGCCACCGGCGCGATATTGGTAATGCCGGAAACAATGAATTTCGAGGTTTCCATGCCGAAGCCGCCGATCAGGGCGGCGATGATGGGAATGGTGATCAATGCCACCAGCGGCGACATTTTCTTGGTAAGGATGGCGGCCAATAAAATGGCGATGGTGCACAGTCCGAGCAGGGCCAGCATGGGTTTGTCTCCTGAGTTGTTTGGTGCCCGTCTTGTGCGGGATCTGAGGCCATTCTGCGGCGCTCGCTTTATATTGTAAAATCGATTTTTCAGGATGATTATCCTGTTTTTCGGGTGAATCAAGATGCTGCCGAATATCTCCAGCAAGCTGCTGCAAGCGTTTGTCGCGCTGGCCGACTGCCGCCATTTCACGCGCGCGGCCGAGCGCTGCCACCTGTCGCAATCGGCCTTCAGTGCCGTGATCCAGAAGCTGGAAACGGCGCTGGGCGCCCGGCTGGTCGAGCGCGACACGCGCAATGTGATGCTGACGGTGGAAGGCGAGATGTTTGTCGAGGTGGCGCGCGGCCTGCTGGCCGACATGGAGGCGGCGTTCGGCAACATGAGCGACTACGTGGCGCGGCGCAAGGGAAGGGTGGCGATAGCGGCCTTGCCCTCGCTGGCGGCCAATGGCCTGCCGGCCGTGATCGCCGAATACCGCGCCAGCTATCCCGGCATCAGTGTGCGCTTGCACGACGCCTTGTCCGACCAGTGTTTGCACCTGCTGCGCCAGGGGAAAGTCGACCTGGCGATCACGGCGCCCAGCGCCCGGCTGGCCGAATTCGACACGCGCGTGCTGTGCAGCGATCCGTTCTATCTGGTGTGCCGGCGCGACCATGCGCTGGCCCGCAAGCGCCGCGTGCAACTGGCCGACCTGGCCGGCTGCGAATTGATCCACCTGGCGAAATCGACCAGCGTGCGCCAGCATGTGGAGCTGCTGACGCAAGGCGTGGCCGTGCGCGACAGCGGGCTGGAAGTGGAACACCTGGCCACCGTGGCCGGCCTGATCGAGCATGGCCTGGGCGTGGCGCTGGTGCCGGCCCTGACCCTGTTCCAGTTCAAAAAACTCGACCTGGTGGCGGTGCCGCTGGCAGCCGGCCAGCCGGAGCGGCCCATCCTGCTGGCCATGCCGCGCACCTTGTCGGTGGCGGCGCAGGGCATGCTGGAGCTGATCGAACTGCGCCTGGGCGGCGGCGGTGGCTAGGCGCCGCCTTCCAGCGCCGCTGCTTCAGCCAATTTGACAAACGCCGCCACCATCGGCGAGGTCTCTTCCTCGCGCTGCGCCAGCAGCAAACTGGTGGTCGCCTGCGGATCGGCGATGGGCCGGTAGCATACGCCGTCCATGCGGATGCGGTCGAACGAGGACGGCAGCACCGAGATGCCGCAGCCGGCCGCCACCAGGCCGATAATGGTCGACGCCTCGCCCGCCTCCTGCACCACATCCGGCACGAAGCCGGCCGCCTTGCACAGCCTGAAAATCTGCGGGTAGATGCCGGTGCCGGCGTCTTTCGGGTACATCACGAAACCTTCGCCGGCCATGTCGGCAATCGCAATCGAGGACTTGGCCGCCAGCCGGTGCGCCACCGGCAGCACCAGGAACAGCGGGTCCTGGCGCAGCTGCGTGAGCTTGATGTCGTCGGGATAGGCCAGCTCCGGCGGGCGCACGAAGCCCAGGTCCATGCCGCGCGCGGAAATCGCTTCCAGCTGATGCAGGGTCGCCATCTCGTGCAAGGTTAATGTTACGTGCGGGAACTGCTGGCGGTAGCGGTTGATGACGGTGGCGAAATAGGGGGTAAACGGCGTCGAAAAGGTAAAGCCGATGCGCAGTTCGCCCGCTTCGCCGCGCTGCGCCCGGCGCGCCGTCGCGCCCGCCTGTTCTGACAGCGCCAGGATGCGGCGCGCGTCGTCGAGGAACAATCGGCCCGCCTCCGTCAGCCGCACCGAGCGCTTGTTGCGCTCGAACAACTGCGCCCCCACGTCCGCCTCCAGCGCCTGGATCTGCTGGCTCAGCGGCGGCTGGCCGATATGCAGGCGTTCGGCCGCGCGCGTGAAGTGCAGTTCCTCGGCGACGGCGACAAAATAGCGCAGGTGGCGCAGTTCCATATGGGTTCCAGTAATCGTTTTAAAGTATGAGTTGACCCTAAAATATATATTGGACCATATGAGTTGGCAATCCTATGATGAAATCTCGCCTCTCTATGAACACCGTCATGTCTGATTCACCGCTTGCTTTTGCCGCCTCTTCCACTGTCATCGCGCCCACCACGCCTGCGACTCCCGCGCCGCGCAGCGCGATTGCCAAGGGCACGCCCGCCTTCAAGCGCAGCAACCGCGCGCTGTTTTTTGGCGGTTTTTCCACTTTCAGCCTGCTGTACTGTATCCAGCCCCTGTTTCCGTTGTTGTCGCAGCAGTTTCACCTGACGCCGGCCCAAAGCAGCTGGTCGCTGTCGGTATCGAGCGGCCTGCTGGCCATCTCGCTGGTGCTGCTCAGTGCCGTCTCGGACCGCGTGGGGCGCAAGCCCTTGATGGTGGCGTCGATGTTTTCCGCCGCGATACTGACCATTTTGTCCGCCTTTGCGCAGGACTACGCGCAGCTGCTGGCGATTCGCGCCGCGCTGGGGATAGCCCTGGGCGGCATGCCGGCCGTCGCCATGGCCTATCTGGGCGAGGAAATCGAAGGCCCGTCGCTGGGCCTGTCGATGGGCCTGTATATTGCCGGCAGCGCGTTTGGCGGCATGTCGGGGCGCTTGATCGCCTCGATGTTGAGCGACTTCATGTCGTGGCGCTGGGCGCTCGGCGTGCTGGGCGTGGCCGGGGTGCTGGCGGCGGCGGAGTTCTGGCGCAGCTTGCCGGCCTCGAAAAACTTCGTGCCTTCTACCCGCGGCTGGCAGGCGCTGCCGCATGCCATCAAGCAGCATTTCTCCGACCAGGGCCTGCCTTGGCTGTTCTGCCTGGCGTTCGTGCTGATGGGCTGTTTTGTCAGCCTGTATAACTATATCGGCTACCGGCTGCTGGCCGCGCCGTTCGGCTTGCGCCAGAGCACGGTCGGCCTGCTGGCGTTCCTGTATCTGATCGGCATCTTCAGCTCGGTCTGGGCCGGCCGCCTGGTGGACCGCCTGGGCCGGCGCGGCGTGCTGTGGATCATGCTGTCCATCATGCTGACCGGTATTTTCCTTACCCTGTTCGACTCGTTGCCGCTGATCGTGGCCGGCATGGCGCTGGCCACCTTCGGCTTCTTTGCCTCGCACTCGATTGCCAGCAGCTGGGTCAGCCGCCGCGCCCGCGCGCCGCAGGCGCTGGCGTCCGCCTTCTACCTGCTGTTCTATTACCTGGGATCGAGCCTGATCGGTTCCGCCTCGGGCATGATGTGGGGCTTCGACGGCTGGACCGGCGTGGTCGCCATGCTGGGCTTGTGCCTCGGCGGCGGCGTGCTGATCGCCCTGAAGCTGCGCCATCTGCAGCCGCTGGGGGCGCGCGAAGCGGCCGGCTGATCACAGCCAGGGGAACCTTGCATGGTGCCTGTGATCCAACTATGTTCTCGACATGGAATCGACACAGGAGGAATCATGTTGCAAGCAAATGAAGTGGCACGGCGCTTTGGCGCCATCGAACAGGCCATCGGCCAGGCGGCGCAGCTGTGCGGCAGCGCGCAGGAAATGCCGATGGACCTGAAAGATTGCCTCAATCAGCTGGATCAGCAGAAAGCGTCGGTGCGCCAGGCGATCGACTCGCACGATGACGCGCGCATCCGCCAGGCGGTCGACAATATGGAATCGCTGGGCGACCGCGCCAAGAAGGCCTGCGGCACGGCGGCCAAGCTGACGCCGGAAATGAAACAAGCGGTGCTGAAGGTCCACGATGAACTGTCGGACCTGAAACACCAGCTGCATTGATCCATTACATCTGGCGGAACAGGTGGGCGTACAGCGGGCTGACGCGCAGCTGCGCCGGATGCTGGCGCAGGGTCAGTGACAGCTTGCCGGCCTCGTCGCGCACGGCGCTGGCGATGGCGCCGGCATTGACGATGGTGCCGCGGTGGATTTGCCAGAATTGCTGGGGGTCCAGTTGCGGCAGCAATTCCTTCAGGCTGGTGCGTATCAGCGCTTCGCCGTCGCGGCAGACCACGTTGATGTATTTGTCCATCGCTTCGAAGTAGACCACGTCGGCCATGGGGATCATGCGCACGCTGCTGCCGACGGCGGCCCGTATCATCTGCAGGCGCGGCGCCGGCGGCGTCATCGCTTGCAACTGGGTCAGCAAACGGGCCAGGTTGTCGTCGGCCGGTGCCGCGGTGACGGCTTGCGCGGCGGCGGCCGGCGCTATCGGCGCGGTTTGCAGCCTTTGTTTCAAGCGTTCCACCGTCTTGCCCAGGCGCGCATCGTTGACGGGTTTCAGCACATAGTCGGCGGCCGCCTGATCGAAGGCGGCCAGCGCATAGTCGTCATAGGCGGTGACGAACACGATCTGCGGGAAGGGCATGCCGTCGTTGTCGTCCTGCCATTGCTCGGCCAGTTCCTCGGCCGCTTCCAGGCCTGTCTTGCCCGGCATCTTGATGTCCAGGAACAGGATGTCCGGGCGCAGGGCCAGGCCCTGCTGCAAGGCTTCCACGCCATTGGCGCAGGTGGCGACAAGCTGCAGTTCGGGCCACAGGCGGCGCAGGGCGTGGGCGAGGGCGGCGGCCAGGATCGGTTCGTCTTCGGCGATCAGGGCGCGTACTGGGGCGGCGGTGCTGGTCAGGTCTGTCATGGCGTCGTGCTCAAATGGAAGATTCGGAAGGTTGAAGTGGCAGGGTCAGGCGGGCGGTCACGCCACTGCCCGGATTGGCATTGAGCGATAGGCTGGCCGCATCGCCGTGCATGACCTGCAGCCGTTCGCGGATATTCGCCACGCCTAGCCGGGTCCCTTTGGTCTGGCCCGGATGGTCGAGGCCCAGGCCGTCGTCGGCCACGATCAGCGTCAGCATGCCGCCGTCCAGGCTGGCGCGCACGGCGATATGGCCGCCGTCGATCTTCGGCTCCAGGCCGTGCTGGATGGCGTTTTCCACCAGCGGCTGCAGCAGCATCGGCGGCAGTTTCACCTGGCGCAAGTCGTCGGGCAGGTCCAGCGTATAGGCCAGGCGCGCACCCATGCGCACGGCCATCAGGCCCAGGTAGGCTTGCATCAGGTCGAATTCCTGGCCCAAGGTGGTGGTCTCCACGCGCGAGGAACTGAGGGTGGCGCGCAGGTACTGGATCAGCTGGTCCAGCAGGAGCTGGGCGCGGTCCGGATCAAAGCTGATCAGCCCCTGCAGGTTGGCCAGGGTATTGAACAGCATGTGCGGCTCGATCTGTGCCTGCAGCAGCTGCAATTGCGCCTGCATGGCCTGGCGCGCCACCGATTCGGCGCGCGCTTTTTCCTGCGCCGCCGCCGTCTGCAGGCGCGAGATTTTTTCGCGGCTGGAAAAGAACAGGATGGCGGCGCCCGTTACGGCCAGCGTAAAGACCAGGTTGGCCGTCACTTCGCCGGCATCAAGGGTGGTCAATGCCTTGACCTTCACGTCGGTCAGCCATACAAACAGATGCATGCCCAGCCATTGCGCCACCGGCACGGACACCAGGATGATGGCGATGAAGGGCAGCGCTTTCGGCCGCTGGCCCTCGTGCCACAGGGTCAGGCGCGCACCGTCGATCAACACGAAGGCGATGCTGCCGATGCACATGGCGGCAATCAGGTTCTGGCCCAGGTGGCTGCCCGGATTCAAGATATAGGTAATCACCAGCGCGCACAGCACATTGATGGCCAGCGCATAGCGGATGTCGGGCAGCATGCGGTAGTAGCGCGAACGGCGCGGTCTGGCTGGCTGGTCCGGAGGGATGGTCGGCTTGAACATATGCGCTCTGTTAAGTGGTCGATAAGACATTGTGTGGCTTGTGCGCGGCCAGCGCAACGCCGGTGCGACGAAACGGGGCTGACACGGCGCCAATCGCTGCATGCCCCCTTGTGTTTTCGTGCTTTCATTTATGATGGCAAGTCCATCACCAACCAGCAAGGATCACCATGTGGCCCTATCCACGCACCTTGGCACACCGCGGCGGCGGTACGCTGGCCCCTGAAAACACGATTGCCGCCTTGCGCTGCGGGCTGGCGCACGGCTACCACGCCGTCGAATTCGACGTCATGCTGGCCAAAGACGGCGTGCCGGTTGTCGTGCATGACGTGGAACTGGGCCGTACGGTGGCCGGCAGCGGCGCCATTCCCGATTACACGGCGGCGCAGCTGGCGGCGATGGATGCGGGCAGCTGGTTCGGCCCCGAGTTTGCGGGCGAGGGCGTGCCGGGTTTTGACGCGGTGGTGGCGTATTGCCAGGCGCACGGCATCTGGATGAATATCGAGATCAAGCCGGCGCCGGGGTTTGAACGGCAGACGGGAGCCGTGGTGGCGCGGGCCACGCGCCAGCATTTTGCCGCTGGCGGACTATTGCCCTTGCTGTCGTCGTTCAGCATGGAAGCGCTGGAAGCGGCGCGCGAGGCGGCGCCGGAACTGGCGCGGGGATGGCTGGTCGATGAATTGCCGCATGACTGGCTGGCGCAGGCAAGCAAGCTGGGCGTGGTGGCCATGCATTGTGATCACAAGGTGCTGACACCTGAGCAGGTGCAAGCGATCAAAGCGGAAGGGCTGGGTGTGTTCTGCTATACCGTCAATACGCCGGAAAGGGCCAGCGAGTTATTTACGTGGGGCGTGGATGGGTTTTGTACGGACAGGATAGATATCATTGCGGCTGGATAAACCGAACCCCAAAACAACATCCGGGGTCAGACCCTCAGGGTCTGACCTCAATCCTTGCGTTTGGGTTAACAATTAAAACGTCACCCTTACCCCCGCCGTCAGATTACGCCCCGTCAACGGCGCCGCATTCTTGATAAACGAGGTGTGGCTGTACGCCAGCTCGTTCGTCAGATTATTCGCCTTCAGGTAAAACTGGGTCGGCGTGCCGGCTAAGCGGGTGTTGTAGCTGGCCGAGAGGTTCAGCATATTGTAGCCAGGCGTGTCCGTCTCGAAGGCGGCCACCTTGTCCTGTTTGCCGACGCGGTAGAACTCGGCCATGCCGTTCCAGGCCTGCCAGTTGGCGTCGAATTTCACGCCCAGGCGCTGGGCCGGGATACGCGGCAGATTGCCGCCGCCATCGGCCAGTTTCGCCCTTACATAATCGCCGAATACGCTGGCGCCGAACACCGGATTGATCTGCTGGCGGATCTGGCCTTCGATGCCGGTAAACGTGGCGTCGCGCTGGGCGTATTCGATCAGCTGGAAGCCTTCATGGCTGTCCAGGGTGGAGCCGAAAATATAATTGTCGATCTTGTTGCGGTAGGCGCTCAGCGAAAAGGTGGTGGCGCCAGCGTATTTGCGCAGGGTCAGGTCGATATTGTTCGAGGTTTCCTTGCCCAGGTTTTCATTGCCCAGCTCATAGGTGGCGGTGGCCATGTGCACGCCGTTGGCGTACAGCTCTTCGGCGCTCGGCAAACGGTGGGTGCGCGAGATGGTCGAACCGAGCGAATACTGCGGCGCGAATTTCCATACGGCGCCCAGCGAGATGGAGGTGCCGCTGGCGCTATGATCCTTCAATGTGGCGCTGTCGACATCGATATCCTGCCATTCGTGGCGCAGGCCCGCTTCGAAGCGCCATTGCGCGAGGTTGTATTCCTCGACCAGGAAAGCCGCGTGCTTCTTGGTGAGGGTCGGCGCCACGTACGCTTCTTCGCCCAGGGCCGAGAAATCGCGCTTGGTCGTTTGGAGGCCGACCACGCCGCGCCAGCCACCGAGCGGCACATGTTCCATTTCCAGCCGTGCGTCGTGGCCCTTGTTCTTGAAAGTGGTGGCCACTTCCGTGCCCTCGATCTCATCGTGCTTGTAATCGGTAAACGCGGCGCGCAGGCGCAGGCGGGTAAAGCCGGGGACCGGATCGCGCAGTTCGCCGCGCACGTCCCAGCGCTCGCTTTTCAGTTTCACGTAGGGTACGGCGCCGCCTTCTTCGTGCTCGTGATCGTGGTCGCTGCCTTCCTCTTCCTCGTGCTCGCCGCAATGCAGATGGGTGCCGTGCGGGTGGCAGCTTTCGAATTCGTGGTTGTGGCCGGGCAGGCCGTATTCGGCGCGCTGGCTGGTAAATGCCAGTCCCAAAAAGCCGCGCGATCCCACCCACGAGGCGCCGACGCTGCCGGTATCGGTTTCGTTGTAGCTGCCGGCCACTTTGGAGCCGCCTTCCCAGCCGCTGCCGACCTTGTATTCTTTCGCGTCGCGTTTCACGCCTTCCGCGTGGAAGGCAAAATTGCCGGAGCCGCCGGTCACCTCGAAGGCGCCCGCTTTTTCACGCGCGGCCGAGTTGGCGCGCACTTCCGCGCTGCCTTCGAAACCCTTGGCAGGTACTTTCGTCGGGATTTTCTTGTCGATCACATTGACCACGCCGCCGACGGCGCCGCCGCCATAGGCCAGTGCCGACGGTCCGCGCAGCACTTCGACCTGTTCTGCCAGCATCGGTTCGGACGCCACCGCATGGTCGGGGCTGATGGTCGAGGCATCCTGCACTTCGGCGCCATCGGACAATACTTTCACGCGCGGGCCATCCATGCCGCGGATGATGGGGCGACTGGCGCCGGCGCCGAAATGGCTGGAGGTAATGCCGGGCTGGCCGGCCAGGGTTTCACCGAGGGTCGCTTCGCGGGTGCGCACCAGTTCATCGCCTTCAAGCACGGTCACCGGCGTGCTCATGTCGTCGCTGCCCAGCGACAGGGCGCTGGCTGAAACGGTCACGGCCGGCAAGGTGGGTGCTTGCTGGGCCAGTGCGCTGGCGGGCGCGGCAAATGCCAGCATCAGGGCCAGGGCCAGCGGGGTGGGGCGATGTAAAGAGTGCGGTGCGGTCATGGTTCAATTCCTTGTTGTGTGACGGTGTTTGCAGGGGCTGGGCAAGCGTTAATTTGATAATGATAAACCATTATCATTAATGTGTGAACCGCCAGATGCTACGGCTTGAGCATCCCCATGGTGTATTCTGTCGGCTATGGAACGCACAACACGTCAAAAAACCGCTATACAAACCGCCATCGAGTCGGCCCGGCGCCCGCTGTCGGCGCAGGAAATCCTTGAAGAAGCCAGCCTGCAGGTGACGCAGCTGGGCATTGCCACCGTCTACCGCAACCTGAAATCGCTGGTGCTGGAAGAGAAGGTGCATGTGGTTACCTTGCCCGGTGAAAACCCGCGCTATGAATCGAACACGGTGGCCAATCATCATCACCATCACTTCCAGTGCACCAGCTGCCAGCGCGTGTTCGACGTGCATGATTGCCCCGGCGACCTGAAGCGGATGGCGCCGCAGGGCTTCGTGGTCGAGCGCCATGAGCTGACCCTGTATGGCCGCTGCGCCGATTGCAATGCGGCCGGCGGGGTGGCGGTTTCCGCCAGTCCCGCGCCGCACGGCTGCGCCGACCACACCTGAGCCGTATCTGGGCTGGGCGTGCGCGCAACACTCGCCGCACCGGCCCTGGTTTGTCTTGATTGTGCCTTAATTGCAGGCAGCCATATCACGTATAATCTTCCCTTTAAAGCTGCCGCCACTTTTTGCCAAAAAAACATGAAATCATCTGAAATCCGCGACAAGTTCCTCAAGTTTTTCGAGTCCAAGGGCCATTCCATCGTCCGTTCCAGTTCCCTGGTGCCAGGCAACGATCCGACCCTGCTGCTGACCAACAGCGGCATGGTGCAATTCAAGGATGTGTTTACGGGCACCGACAGCCGCCCGTATACACGCGCCACGTCCGTGCAGCGCTGCGTGCGCGCCGGCGGCAAGCATAACGACCTGGAAAACGTCGGCTACACGGCGCGCCACCACACCTTCTTTGAAATGCTGGGCAACTTCAGCTTCGGCGACTATTTCAAGCGCGATGCGATCCACTTCGCGTGGGAACTGCTGACCAAGGTGTACGGCCTGCCGGTCGAAAAACTGACGGTCACGGTCTACATCGAAGATGACGAAGCCTACGATATCTGGGCAAAAGAAATCGGCGTGCCAACCGAGCGCATCATCCGCATCGGCGACAACAAGGGCGCGCGCTACGCTTCGGACAATTTCTGGCAGATGGCCGATACCGGCCCTTGCGGCCCGTGCACCGAGATCTTCTACGACCACGGCGCCGACATTCCTGGCGGCCCACCGGGCTCGCCTGACGAAGACGGCGACCGCTTCATCGAAATCTGGAACCTGGTGTTCATGCAGTTCAACCGCGACGAAGCGGGCGTCATGCACAAGCTGCCGAAACCGTGCGTCGACACCGGCATGGGCATGGAGCGCCTGGCCGCCGTGCTGCAGCACGTGCATTCGAACTATGAAATCGACCTGTTCCAGCACCTGATCAAGGCGGCCGCCCGCGAAACCGGCGCGACGGATTTGGAAAACAAATCGCTGCGCGTGATCGCCGACCATATCCGCGCCGCCGCCTTCATGATCGTCGACGGCGTCATTCCGGGCAGCGAAGGCCGCGCCTATGTGCTGCGCCGCATTATCCGCCGCGCGCTGCGCCACGGCCACAAGCTGGGCCAGACGAAACCGTTCTTCTACAAGCTGGTCGAGGACCTGGCTATCGAGATGGGCGCCGCTTACCCGGAGCTGGAAGAAGCCAAGGTCAACGTCGCCAACATGTTGAAAGCCGAGGAAGAGCGTTTCGGCGAAACCCTGGAAACCGGCATGAAAGTGCTGGAAGCCCAGCTGGCCAAGGACGCCACCGGCATCGACGGCGCCACCGCATTTACGCTGTACGAAACCTACGGCTTCCCGCCGGACCTGACGGCCGATATCTGCCGCGAACGCAATATCGCGTTCGACCAGGAAGGCTACGACGCGGCCCTGAAAGAAAGCCAGGAGCTGTCGCGCAAGGGCGGCAAGTCGCACAAGGACAGCAAGGTCGAATACGCGGGCGAGAAAAACAAATTCGTCGGCTACGAGCAGCTGAGCTTTGGCAGCAAGGTCATCGCCCTGTACGCTGCCGGCACCCCTGTGCAGGAACTGACGGCGGGCCAGGCCGGCATCGTGGTGCTCGACACCACGCCGTTCTACGCCGAATCGGGCGGCCAGGTGGGCGACCAGGGCGTGATCACGGCGGGCAGCGCGTCGTTCAAGGTCGACGACACCCTGAAGATCCAGGCTGACGTATTCGGCCACCATGGCGTGCTGGAATCAGGCGCCCTGAAGGTCGGCGATACGGTCTCGGCCGATGTCGACACGGCCAAGCGCGGCCGCACCATCCGCAACCACTCGGCCACCCACTTGATGCACAAGGCCTTGCGCGAAGTGCTGGGCAGCCATGTGGCGCAAAAGGGCTCGCTGGTCGACCCGGATAAAACCCGTTTCGACTTCAGCCACAATGCGCCGATGACGGCGGAACAGATCGCGGCGGTGGAAACCATCGTCAACAAGGAGATCCTGGAAAACCATGCGGTGCAGTCGCACCACATGTCGTTCGACGACGCGGTGAAACATGGCGCGATGGCGCTGTTCGGCGAAAAATACGGCGACGAAGTGCGCGTGCTCGATATCGGCAGCTCGAAAGAACTGTGCGGCGGCGTGCACGTGCAGCGCACGGGCGACATCGGCCTGTTCAAGATCATCGCCGAAAGCGGCGTGGCGGCCGGCATCCGCCGCGTCGAAGCGGTGACGGGCGAAGGCGCGCTGGCGCTGGTGCAAACCATCAACCGCCGCCTGCTCGACGCGGCCGCCGCGCTGAAGTCGAATCCGGAAGAGCTGACGGCGCGCATCGGCCAGGTACAGGACCATGTCAAGGCGCTGGAGAAGGAACTGGCGGCCCTGAAATCGAAACTGGCGTCGGGCCAGGGCGATGAACTGGTCACCCAGGCGGTCGACGTGAACGGCATCAAGGTGCTGGCGGCCGTGCTGGAAGGCGCCGACGTGGCGCGCCTGCGCGAAACGATGGACAAGCTGAAGGACAAGCTGAAGACGGCCGCCATCGTGCTGGCCAGCGTGACGGACGGCAAGGTCAGCCTGATCGCCGGCGTGACGGCGGACGCCACTTCGCGCGTGAAAGCGGGCGAACTGGTGAACTTCGTTGCACAGCAAGTGGGCGGCAAAGGCGGCGGACGCCCCGATATGGCGCAGGCCGGCGGCACCGACGCCAGCGGTTTGCCGAACGCCCTGGCCGGCGTGCCGGCCTGGGTCGGCGACAAGGTGAAATAAGCCGCAACGCTGCATCCATGCGGGGTGCGAGCCCCGCATGCGCTGTAAAGCGGCCCGCAAATCCGGTTTGCGGGCCGTTTTGCTTTGGAGCATCTCGTTGTGACCCCACAACAGCCGGTGAACTATTTTGGTGCAGCGCGTCATTGGCCCTGAATTAGAGTAGTATGTCGAAAATCAGTACAACAAAACAATGGTGGGATATTGATGAGCGACACACTACTTGATACCGAGATTATGGAATTTCATAAAGAACTCGACGCGCGGGGCTTGAATTGCCCGTTGCCGATTCTGAAAGCAAAAAAGGCATTGTCAGAGCTGCAAAGCGGTGAAGTGCTGCGCATCATGGCAACCGATCCCGGTTCCGTGCGCGACTTCCAGGCCTTCGCCAAGCAGACCGGCAATGCCTTGCTGTCGCACGTGCAGACGGGTACCGAGTTTGTGTTCCTGATGCAGCGCAAGTAATGCTTCACCGGCGCTGGCGGGTGCTAGTTTGCTGCCCCGCAGCGTAGCGCCAGATTCCCTCATTCGCAGCCATCCTAGTCAGTTTAGATGGTTTGCTCTAACTAAAAATCGCACGATCGTGCTTAAATTCGGTTCGAGATTCAAATTTCTCTTATAATCGACCTCACAATCAGCACTTGATCCGTCATTTTTATAATTTCCCAAAGGCATAGCTATGAAAGTCTTGGTACCCGTCAAACGCGTGGTCGACTACAACGTCAAAGTCCGCGTCAAGAGTGACGGCACTGGCGTCGATACCGCCAACGTCAAAATGTCGATGAATCCCTTCGATGAGATCGCTCTCGAAGAAGCCATGCGCCTGAAAGAAGCGGGCAAGGTCACCGAAGTGGTTGCCATTTCCTGCGGCGTGACCCAGTGCCAGGAAACCCTGCGCACGGCCATGGCCATCGGCGCCGACCGCGGCATCCTGGTCGAAACCACCACCGAACTCGAACCGCTGGCCGTCGCCAAGCTGGTCAAGGCACTGGCCGACAAGGAACAGCCACAACTGATCATCCTGGGCAAACAGGCGATCGACGACGACAGCAACCAGACCGGCCAGATGCTGGCGGCCCTGCTCGGTTGGCCACAAGCCACCTTCGCCTCGAAAGTCGTGCTGGAAGACGGCAAAGTGACCGTCACGCGCGAAGTCGACGGCGGCCTGGAAACCCTGGCCCTGACCCTGCCGGCCATCGTCACCACCGACCTGCGCCTGAACGAGCCGCGCTATGTGACCTTGCCGAACATCATGAAGGCCAAGAAAAAACCGCTGGAAACCGTCAAGCCGGAAGACCTGGGCGTCGACGTCACCCCGCGCCTGAAAACCTTGAAAGTGGCGGAGCCAGCCAAGCGCTCGGCCGGCATCAAGGTGCCGGACGTGGCCACGCTGGTCGCCAAGCTGCGTACCGAAGCCAAAGTCATCTAAGCGGCTCGCCGCCTCTCCAGAACAATTACAGGACATATCATGGTCGCATTAGTTATTGCTGAACACGACAACGCTACCTTGAAAGGTAGCACCCACCACACCGTCACCGCAGCCGTCCAGTGCGGCGGCGACGTGCACGTGCTGATCGCCGGTTCGAACGCGTCGGCCGCCGCTGCCGCCGCCGCGCAAATCGCCGGCGTGGCCAAGGTCATCGTCGCCGACGCGGCCTATTTTGCCGACGGCCTGGCCGAAAACGTGGCCGAGCAGGTGCTGGCGATCGCCGGCGACTACAGCCACATCCTGGCGCCAGCCACCGCCTACGGCAAGAACATCCTGCCGCGCGTGGCCGCCAAGCTGGACGTGGCGCAGATCTCGGAAATCACCAAGGTCGATACACCTGACACCTTCGAGCGTCCGATCTACGCCGGCAACGCGATTGCCACCGTGCAGTCGGGTGACAAGGTCAAGGTCATCACCGTGCGCACCACCGGTTTCGATTCGGCCGCCGCCACCGGCGGTTCGGCCGTCACCGAGACCATCACGGCCGTGGCCGACAGCGGCAAATCGGCGTTTGTGGGCCGCGAACTGGCCAAGTCCGACCGCCCTGAGCTGACCGCCGCGAAAATCATCGTCTCCGGTGGCCGTGGCTTGGGTTCGGCCGAGAACTTCCAGATCCTCGAGCCGCTGGCCGACAAGCTGGGCGCCGCCATGGGTGCTTCGCGCGCCGCCGTCGACGCCGGCTTCGTGCCGAACGACTGGCAAGTGGGCCAGACCGGCAAGATCGTCGCGCCGTCGCTGTACATCGCTGTCGGTATTTCCGGCGCGATCCAGCACCTGGCCGGCATGAAGGACTCGAAAACCATCGTCGCCATCAACAAGGATCCGGAAGCGCCGATCTTTGCCGTGGCCGACTACGGCATCGTGGGCGATCTGTTCGAGATCGTGCCGCAACTGGTCAAAGAATTGGGCTAAATAAGCCCAACCCGGTTTTGTGAATTGCAAAGCCACGCCGGCCCGCCCCACACGGCGAGCCGCGTGGCTTTTTTCTTGGAGATAAGAAGATGAGCTATCAAGCCCCGCTGAAAGACATGTTGTTCGTCATGAACGAACTGGCCGGCCTGGCCGAGATCCACACCTTGCCCGGCTGCGAGGACGCCACGCCCGATACGGCCGAGGCCGTGCTGGAAGAGAACGCCAAATTCTGCGGCGGCGTGGTGGCCCCGCTGAACGGCCCCAGCGACAAGGAGCCCAGCTTCTTTCACGACGGGCAAGTAACCACCTCGAAGGGTTTCAAGGAAGCCTTCAAGGCATATGGTGAAGCGGGCTGGCAGGGCGTCCAGCATCCAACCGAATTCGGCGGCCAGGGCTTGCCCAAATTGCTGGCCACGCCGTGCATCGAAATGCTCAATGCGGCCAGCATCTCGTTCGCGCTGGTGGCGCTGTTGTCCGACGGCGCCATCGAAGCGCTGCTGACGGCCGGCAGCGACGAACAAAAAAGCATATACCTGGAAAAACTGGTGTCGGGCCAGTGGACCGGCACCATGAATCTGACCGAGCCGCAGGCCGGCTCTGATCTCGCCGCCGTGCGCACGCGCGCCGTGCCGCAGGGCGACGGCACCTACAAAGTGTTCGGCACCAAGATTTTCATCACCTATGGCGAGCACGACCTGGCCGAAAACATCGTCCACCTGGTGCTGGCCCGCACGCCCGATGCGCCGCCGGGCGTGAAAGGCATTTCGCTGTTTATCGTGCCGAAGTTCCTCGTCCATGCGGACGGCAGCCTGGGCGAGCGCAACGACGCGCACTGCGTGTCGATCGAGCACAAGCTGGGCATCAAGGCCAGTCCGACGGCGGTGCTGCAGTTCGGCGACCACGGCGGCGCCATCGGCACCCTGGTGGGCGAGGAAAACCGTGGCCTGGAATACATGTTCATCATGATGAATGCGGCCCGCTTCGGCGTGGGCCTGCAGGGCATCGGCCTGGCCGAGCGCGCCTACCAGCAGGCGGTGGCGTTTGCCAAGGACCGCGTGCAGTCGCGCGACCTGGCCGGTTCCAGCGGTCCGGTCTCCATCATCCACCATCCGGACGTGCGCCGCATGCTGATGTCGATGCGCTCGCAAACCGAGGCGGCGCGCGCGCTGGCCTATGTGGGCGCGGCCATCAGCGACGTCGCCCATCACCATCCGGACGCGCAGGTGCGCACGGAAAGCCTGGCCACCTATGAATACCTGGTGCCCATCATCAAGGGCTGGTCGACGGAAATGTCGCAGGACGTGGCGCGCGACGGCGTGCAAGTGCACGGCGGCATGGGTTTTATCGAAGAGACGGGCGCCGCCCAGCATTACCGCGATGCAAAAATTCTCACCATCTACGAAGGCACGACGGCGATCCAGGCGAATGACCTGGTGGGCCGCAAGACGGTGCGCGACGGCGGCGCGGTAGCGAAGGCCATCATCGCCCAGGTGCGCGCCACGGAAGCCCAGCTGGGTGAGTTCACGGGCGCCGACTTCCAGGCCATGCAGCGGCACCTGGCCGAAGGCAGCGCGGCGCTCGAAGCCGTGGTGGAATATGTGGTGGCCAACATGAAGACGGATATCAAGGCCGTGTTCGCCGGCAGCGTGCCGTACCTGAAACTGGCCGGCATCGTGCTGGGCGGCTGGCAGATGGCGCGCGCGGCCGTGGCGGCGCAGCAGAAACTGGGCGAAGGCAGCGGCGACGCGGCCTTCTACAAAGCCAAGATTTCCACCGCGCGTTTCTTTGCCGACCATATCCTGTCGCAGGCGCCGGGCTTGCGTGCCACGATCATTGACGGCAGCGCCGGCGTGATGGCGTTGTCCGAAGAGCAGTTTTGATGGTTTAAATCTGAAAAATGGCGGGCCGGAGACGCGCCCGCTAGGCCCGAGCGCCTTGGTTCAGGACTCGGGCCTATTTTAGCGGCTCGGGCTGTTGTTGCTCTTCTTAACGGCGCGTAATGCCGTTACCGGAATTGCGCACCAGGTCACCCGACTGCAGGCCCGGGTCCTGGTCGAACGCGAAATCGGCGCGTGCGCCCGTTTCGTATTGCACCGTCACGGTCCATACCTTGGAATTTTTCACATGGCCTTCGACCTGCTTGCCCGCATAGGCGCCACCGGCGGCGCCGGCCAGGGTGGCCAGGTCCTTGCCGCGGCCGCTGCCGACCTGGCGTCCCAGCAGGGCGCCGGCCACGCCGCCGCCTATCATGCCCAGCGCACCGCCTTCACCGGCTTTCTCGGTGACATTGACTGACAGCACCTTGCCGCAATCGGCGCATACTTGCTGCTGCTGTTTGGCCGGCTGGCTGGCGTAGGCATTGCCGGCTTTTTGCGCGGCCTTGGCGTTGATGATGGCCTGGTCGTATTCGGTCTTGGCGTCGCGCAGGCACTGCATGCGCGCTTTCGACGAGGTTTCCTCGGCGCACAATTTTTTGTCATCCGCATAGCGGGTATTGGCCTGCTTGCTGTCGTAGGCGTATTGCGCCTTGGGCGACAGGTTCTGTGCAAAGGCGGGCGTGCCGAGCAGGCCGGCCAATGTCATGGCAATAATAATAGTAGGGCGACGAATCATGATCTTCTCCAATAAGCGACCAGCGATGCTGGTGGTGGGTACAGTATAGAGGAAAAGCATAATTGCTTGCCAACACAGCCGTGCGCGGGTTTTGCCGGCTTTCAGCCGTAGGCGCCGCCCGTGTACAGCAGGTCAAACAGGCGCGCCATGGTGGCGATCAGGGTGCCCGCGCCCAGCATCAGGGTGGCCACCAGCACCACGGCCAGCGGCCAGCCCGTGTCCGAGGTCCGCCCCGAGCCGGCGTTATAGCGCGCATCCCATTTGTCATCGGGCATCAGGCCCAGCACCAGCGCTTCCAGGAAGCCGATCAGCGCCGAAATGGTCAACGGCAGCAGCTGGTAGAACCAGTCGGCCTCGGGCAGCAGCTGGCGCAGCGCCAGGCTGGCGGGCAGGGCGGCCAGGTGCAGCCAGCCCCAGCGGTCGGTGGCGCCATGCAGGTAGAAACGGTGCGCGCCCAGCATGCCCAGCAGGAAGGCCAGCAGCGAGGTAAAAGCCTTGTTCTTGTGCGAATGTTGCAAGATCGTCGTGGTGGTCATGGCGTTCCGGTTGCGCAGCGATAGGGAAGAGGCAGTATCGGTCAAAGCGGGCCGTTTGTGGTGATTAAAACAGTCTTGCGGTGTGGTGCGACGGGTCAGCGACGGGCCATAAACGCACGCGCCTATTGCGTCTTTGGCGCTGACTGGTCATAATGTTTGATTAGCCCAAATTACACGCCCGTCATCATAACGCTTGCTGCCTGGCGGTAAAGCGCGCTATAATTTGCGGCTTTTTCCGCCTCAGCACACTTTTTGGAAATATTATGGTCGTTATTCGTTTAGCTCGTGGAGGCGCCAAGAAGCGCCCGTTCTTCAACATCGTCGCTACTGACTCGCGCAATCGCCGCGATGGTCGCTTCATTGAGCGTATCGGTTTTTACAACCCGATGGCGCAAGGTGGCGAAGTTCCACTGCGTATCACCGCAGACCGTCTGGCCTACTGGCAAGGCGTTGGCGCACAATTGTCGCCAACCGTTGCTCGCCTGGTAGCCAGCAACAACAAAGCAGCAGCTTAATTCAGATCACTGGTTTGACGGTCAAGACTGCATCCGGGGTGAAAGTCCCCGATGACCTGGTACAGGTAGGCTATGTCTCCGGTGCCTATGGCATCGCTGGCGGGGTCAGGATCACTCCTTTCTCCGACGATGCGGATGCATTGTTAAGCGTTAAAGCCTGGTGGCTTGATAAACCGACCTTGCATGACGTTCAAGTCAGGCAGGCGAAGTTACACGGCGGCGACGTCGTGGCCCAGCTGGTGGGTGTGGTCGGGCGGGATGCCGCGGAAGCGCTGAAAGGCGTCTCCGTGCAAATTCCGCGTAGCCATTTCCCGACGCTGGATGCCGATGAGTTTTATTGGTCCGATCTGATCGGGCTGACAGTTGAGAATTTGCAAGGCGAGTGCCTCGGCACAGTGCACGACATGATGAGCAATGGTCCGCAGTCGATCTTGCGCGTCACCCCTGTCGCCACTGCCGATGAGTCAGCTGAAAAGGCGCCCGAGCGCCTGATCCCGTTTGTCGGCCAGTTTGTCATCAATGTTGACAAGGCCGCCGGCAAGATCACGGTCGACTGGGGCCTCGATTATTAAGCCGCCTGCGCTGATCGCGACGGGCAAACTTTCTGTATGGGGCTGCGATGCAATTTGATGTCGTGACCCTGTTCCCGGAAATGTTTGCCGCGCTGACGCAGTCGGGTGTGACCCGGCGTGCCTTCGAGCAGCAGAAATGTGGCTTGTCCTTGTGGAATCCCCGTGATTTCACGAGCGACAATCACCGTACCGTGGATGACCGCCCGTATGGCGGCGGCCCTGGCATGGTGATGATGGCCAAGCCGCTCGAAGCGACCATTGATGCAGCAAAGCAGCGCCAGCAGGATCTTGGCCTGGCCGCGCCGCGCGTGGTGTTCATGTCGCCGCAAGGCCGCGCCCTGACGCATGAGCGCGTCACGCAACTGAAGGCCGAACCCGGCCTGGTGATTTTGTGTGGCCGCTATGAAGCCGTGGACCAGCGCCTGCTGGACCGTTGTGTCGACGAGGAAATCAGCGTCGGCGACTTCGTGTTGTCGGGCGGTGAGTTGCCCGCCATGGCGCTGATGGACGCGGTGATCCGGCTGTTGCCTGGTGTGTTGAACACCGAGGCGTCGGCGGTCGAAGACAGCTTTGTCAATGGCTTGCTCGATTCGCCGCACTATACGCGGCCGGAAACGTATGAAGGCACGAGCGTGCCACCCGTCCTGATGGGTGGCAACCATGCCGAGATCGTCAAGTGGCGCCGCCAGCGCATGCTGGAAGCGACCGCGAAGAAGCGTCCTGATCTGTTGATCAGCGCGCGCGCCGCCGGCTTGCTCAGCAAGGCCGACGAACAATTCCTGGCCAGCCTGTAAGTTTTCTTCTGAGAACAAGCAGGGTGGCCTTGCAGTGCCGGGCATGTTGCCCAATTAGTGCAGTACCCATCCTCTACCGGGCGGATAGTCAGCTATCCACAGTGCGCCGGCATGATGGCTTTCGGAGTGTTAAAAATGGATCTGATTCAACAATTAGAGCAAGAAGAGATCGCCCGTCTGGGTAAATCGATTCCTGACTTCGCACCAGGCGATACCGTCATCGTCAGCGTCAACGTCGTCGAAGGTACGCGCAAGCGCGCCCAGGCTTACGAAGGCGTCGTTATCTCCCGTCGTAACCGTGGCCTGAACTCGAACTTCATCGTTCGCAAGATCTCGTCCGGCGAAGGCGTCGAGCGTACGTTCCAACTGTACTCGCCGCTGATCGCTTCGATCGAAGTGAAACGCCGTGGTGATGTTCGCCGCGCCAAGCTGTACTATCTGCGTGAGCGTTCGGGTAAATCGGCGCGTATCAAAGAAAAATTGCCAAACCGCCGCGTTGTGGCGAAAGCAAGCGCGTAATACCAGCGTCTGCGTTTGGAAGAGGGGGTGCCTATGGGTGCCCCCTTTTTATTTCTGGAGCTGGAGGCTGTTAGCATGGCAACTATCGCGTTTGACCCGAAAAAACTGGCTGTCGATTCGATTGCCGGCGAAGCGGCGCTCGATGCCGCGCGCATGACGCCCGAGGCCTTGCGCCAGCGCCTGTCATCGCCGCCGGCATGGCAGCCCGAGATCACCCAGGATTTCCTGTCCGCCCGCGCCGAACCGGTGCCGGCCGCCGTGCTGATCCCGCTGGTGCTGCGCCCCGAAGGCTTGACGATCCTGCTGACCATGCGCACCGATCACCTGAGCAGCCATGCCGGGCAGGTCAGCTTTCCCGGTGGCCGCAGCGAAGCGTATGACGCCTCGGCCATCGCCACGGCGCTGCGCGAAACGGAAGAAGAAGTGGGCCTGGCGCGCAGCCACGTGGAAGTGCTGGGCCAACTGCCCGATTACCTGACCGGCACCGGCTACCGCGTCACGCCCGTGGTGGGCCTGGTCACGCCGCCGTTCGAGCTGCGCGCCGATCCGTCGGAAGTGGCGGAAATATTCGAAGTGCCGCTGGCCTTTCTGATGGATGGCTTGAATCACCAGCGTTTGTCCGTGGAATTGCCGGGCGGGCGCCGCTCCTTCTATGCCATGCCGTATGAACGGTTTTACATTTGGGGCGCGACCGCCGGCATGTTGCGCAACTTGTTTCACCTCTTGCGCGCCTAACGTAACATCCAATAAATTCTTGTGATTTCTGACTTCCATAACCGGCGCTCTGCGGCGTTGTCCGCTGCTAGCAGTGCTCGCACTGCGTCGCAGCGAACGCCTTGCATAGCATCCGGTTCTGTTCGTCATAAACTCACAATATTTTCCTGAAGATTACTTAGACAATTGTCCAAATATCAGCTTCAATTGTAATAAGTTTGATTCCGGCACTGCACTGCGTTATCGTAGCGGGCATTGCGGTATTGCTGTAAAAGACAAAAAGGACCATCGATGACATTTTTCTCCATACTTTGCGCACTACTGATCGAGCAGCTCAAGCCCTTGCGTGCGGATAATATGATCTACGCCGAGATCAAGAGCATGGCGATGCGCATGGAGACCTGGTTCAACGCTGGCCACGCCAGCCACGGCCGCATGGGCTGGTTTTTGATGATGGGCATGCTGATGATCCCCACCGCCGGGATCTACTGGGCGTTGAAGTATTACGAGCTGACCCTGGTGATGTTTGCCTGGAACGTGCTGATCGTCTACCTGACCCTGGGTTTTCGCCACTACAGCCATTACTTCACGTCGATACAGCTGGCCCTGAGCGCCGGCGACGAGCCGGCCGCGCGCACCTTGCTGGCCGAATGGACCAAGCTCGACACGGTGGGCATGGAGACCAATGAAATTTCCCGCATCGCCGTCGAAAAAGCCCTGATCACCACGCATCGCAATGTGTTCGGCGTCTTCTTCTGGTTCATGATGCCGTTCGGGCCGGCCGGCGCCGTGATGTACCGCGTGGCCGAATACCTGGCGCGCGCCTGGAATGAACCCGAACACATGCGCAATGAAGCATTTGGCCTGTTTGCCGCGCGCGCCTTTTACTGGATCGACTGGATTCCCGTGCGCCTGACGGCGGTCGCCTTTGCCGTGGTCGGTAACTTCGAAGACGCCATCTACGCCTGGCGCAATTTCGCCCATCGCTGGTACGACGAGGCGATCGGCATCATCCTGACGGCCGGCGGCGGCGCCATGGGCGTACGCCTGGGCACGCCGGCGGAGACCGCGGCGCGCGTGGTGATCACGCTCGACGTGGCGATCGACGACAGCGACAGCGAAAGCGATATCCTGCCCGGCGACGAGCCCGGCGTGCGCGCCTTGCAAAGCACGGTGGGCCTGGTCTGGCGCGCCTTGCTGCTGTGGATGCTGCTGCTGCTGCTGTTGTCAGGTGCGATCTTCCTCGGTTGATGCACGTCGTGTGGCAAGTGCAATTCGATTAGAATAAGGGGCTGGCGCCGCAAGTGTGCCGGCCCCTTTTGCATCTGGCCGGCAGATCAGGACAGATCGAGGTAGAACCCAAGTCTTCTATAAGATATAATACTGACTGTCCGCAAGACGCACTGAACTACCAGCCCGGTTTACCCGCCGGGGCCATTCACGCAATCCAGTCCCGACAAGCCACATGGCCGAGTTATCTCAAAACAACGGAAAACTCTCAGACGAGTTCTTCATCCTTGGTCTCACCAGCAATGGCAAGCAATTTCGCCCCAGTGATTGGGCCGAACGCCTGTGCGGAGTGATGTCCTGTTTCAATCCCGAGGGTGGCGGGCGCAATGCGCACCTGCAATACTCTCCCTACGTTCGCCCGACCATCGTCAACGGCGTCAAGTCGGTGGTGGTCAACACCAAGCTGCGCGAGATCGAACCGATGGCCTTCCACTTCGTGCGCGAGTTTGCCAAGGACAACGACCTGCAGATCGTCGAAGCCTGCTTCCTGCCGCCCAAGGAAGAGAAGTAAGTGTTTACCTGCCGTCAGTGTCCCGCCAGGGGCACTAGAGGGCGGCGCCAGACGCCACGCGCGCATACATGAAAAAATTGCCCGGTACGCCGCGCACCACGCGATAGGCGCGCAGCCAGCCCTCGCGTTCAAATCCCGCTTTTTCCAGTACCCGTATCGACGCGGCATTCGTGTCGAGCACCACCGCCTGCACCCGCAGCCAGTGCTGCGACCGCAGCGCCCACTCGCTGGCGTCCAGGCACAGCGCGGTGGCGATGCCGCGTCCCCACCATGCCGGCGCAAGATCATAGGCGATTTCGGCATGGCGATGCTGCAGCGAGCGATGGTTGAAGCCCAGGGTGCCGACCAGGCGTCCGGTGGCGCGCTCGGCGATGGCAAACCGCAGCGGCGTTTCGGGTCCCTCGCACTGGTAATCGTTGTACAGCGCGTACAGGTCGTTAATATCGCGCAAGTTCCAGCTGGTGTGCTGGATGACCTCGGGTTCGCGCAGGTAGGCATACCAATCGGGAATGTCGGCTGGCAGCAGGCTGCGGATCTCGACCAGCGGATGCCGGCAGGGCGGCAGCAGCGGTTCCTTCATGTGCTTCTCCTTGAATCGCGATGCCGGCCTCAGCTGGTGCTCAGTTCCGCCACAAAATCATACATGTCGCCGCGAAAGTAGGAGCGGCAAAACTCCACCGCGCGGCCATCGCGCAAAAATCCCAGGCGCTCGACCGACAGGCCGGCATCGCCTTCGCGCGCCTGCAGCAGCACCGCCTGTTCGCCCGTCAGCAGCAGCGCGCTCAGGCGCTGCAAGGCCCGCACCGGGCGATTGCCCGCCTGCTCGAGCGCGTCATACATGGAAATGTCGACCGACTCGAGCGACGGCAGGCAGCCCGCCGCGATGGTGGCGTATTCCAGGCACATCGGCAGGTCGTCCGCATAGCGGATGCGGTGAAAACGGTACACGGGCGCGCCTGGCGACAGCCGCAGCCGCAGCGCTTCCTCCGGCGTCACCGTGCCTTCCGAGCGCTTGAGCCACACGCTGCGCGGCGTTCGTCCGCGCGCGCGCATGTCTTCCGAAAACGAGGTCAGCTTGGCAAAATTCTTCTCGATGCGGGTATTGATGAAGTTGCCCGAGCCGGGGCGCTTTACCAGCAGGCCTTCGCCCACCAGGCCATCGATGGCCTTGCGCACGGTAATGCGCGAGACCGACAGATCGCTGGCCAGTTGGCGCTCGGCCGGCAGCGCTTCGTCCGGGCCCAGGATGCGCTTGTCGATCGCCAGGCGCAGCGCGCGCTGCAATTGCTGGTACAGGGGCAGGCTGCTGCTTTGCCCCAGGTCTTGCATGATGTCAGCCAGGGTGGTCATGTGCTGTCGGTCTCCGGTGCGGCGCGTTGCGGACGCGCTCTGTGGCTGCTGGGTTGGCGCTGATGCGCGAATGGATAATACCAAAGAAGACCACGGCAAAACCAATTCACCCCACCTCGTTTTCTTCCCCGTCATGCCACTTTTTTCCTTCTGGTATGGCTGTCTCCCCATACGGCAGCGCCCTGAAACAGCCCCAAGTGGTCTGTGTGATTGTCACAACGTTATAAAAAAAATGGTTTAACTGGTAGTGCTCTGGTATTGGATAGTAGTATATTGGCGTTAAATTGGTTTTGTAAGTGGTTGACAGAAGGGTCCGCAACATCAACAGGATCCATATTAAAAAATGAACAGGTTCCATCCTGGAACCGCCATCAAGGGGGAGTACATGAAACGCAATTTGACACCTGCAGCCGTCGTTGTGACATCCGGATCGCGCCGCCGCACGCCGATCGCCACGGCGGTGGCCGTGCTGGCCGCCGGTCTGGCGTTTTCGGCCCAAGCGCAGGAAGCGCCGGCCGAAGACGTCACCGTGGTGACCGTCACGGGCGTGCGCGCCTCGCTGGAAAAGTCGCTCAAGCAAAAACGCAATGCCGATTCCGTGGTCGAAGTGGTGACCGCCGAAGATATCGGCAAGATGCCTGACCGTAACGTGGCCGACGCGATCCAGCGCCTGCCAGGTGTCAATACGCAATCGTCGGCCGGCGGCGAAGGCGGCTTCGGCGAAAACGACCGCGTCAGCCTGCGCGGCACCAGCCCCAGCTTCCAGCAAACCCTGTTCAACGGCCATGCCATCAGCACCGGCGACTGGTTCGTGCTGAACCAGTTCGGCGGCAATGTCGGCCGCAGCAGCAGTTTTTCCCTGCTGCCGTCCGAACTGGTCAGTTCCGTGGTGGTGCACAAGAGCGCCACCGCCGACCTGCCGGAAGGCGGCGTGTCGGGCGTGATCGACGTGATCACCCGCCGTCCGCTGGAATTCAAGAACCAGGTGACGGCCGAAGGCTCGATCCAGGGCTTCTACAATGATCTGGCCGGCAAGACCGAACCGCAGTTCTCGGGCCTGGTGAACTGGAAGAACGACACCAATACCCTGGGCATCATGGTGCAGGGTTTCTCGCAAAAATCGTCGGTGCGCCGCGATGGCCAGGAAATCCTCGGCTATACGCCGATCGCCGCTGACAGCGCGGCCGCCAAGGCCCACCCTGAACTGGCCGGCGTGAAAGTGCCGACCTTTATCGGCGCCAGCCTGTTCGAGCAAAAGAAAACCCGCGCCGGCGGCGCCTTCGATATCGAATTCAAGCCGAGCAAGGATCTGACCTTGGACCTGAACGGTTTCTATTCGGAACTCAAAGCCCCGCACCAGAACACCAACTGGCTGGCCGCGCCGGCCAACTCGATCAACAGCGCCAACCAGGTGCCGACCAACTACACGGTCAAGAATGGCACCTTGACGGGCGCCACCTTCGGCACCAACTCGGGCGAAGTCGACAATATCTACCGTCCCGACGCGGGCGGCGAATCGTACTACCTCGATTTCAACTTCAAGTACCGCGCCACCAAGGACCTGACCCTGAGCGGCAAAGTGGGCAAGACGCACGGCGTCGGCTACGACCGCGACGATGTGTACTACCAGAACAATGTCGACGGCGGCATGGTCTACCAGCTGAACGGCATGAGCCCGGCCAGCGTCTCGTATCCGGGCGGCACCACCACCAAGCCAGGTTCGACGGCCTGGGCCGGCGGTGGCGAATCGCGTTCGGTCGACCAGGAAAAATACGCTCAGCTCGACGCCGAACTGCGCATCTCCAGCGGCGTGTGGGACAGCATCAAGTTCGGTGGCCGCGTGACCGACCACAAGCGCGATGCCGAGCATCCGTTCGAAACCCGTCCGGGCGCGCTGGGCTTCACCAACCCGGGCCCGGTATGGACCGGCAGCATGTACCCGAGCGACTTCGCCAACAACCTGGGCGGCAACCTGTCGTCGAACTACTTCAAGTATGATGGCGCGGCCCTGGGCGCCTGGGGCGCGGCCAACGGCAACCGTCTGTTCGACTATGTGCGCCGCCACAACTGGACCGACGAATTCCGCCTGCAGGAAAAAACCTCGGCCGTCTACGCCATGGCCAACCTGACCGGCGACAACTGGAGCGGCAACTTCGGCCTGCGCGCCGTGCACACCAAGCAGTCGACCCTGGTCAACCAGGCCGGCGGCACGATCACCGGTTCCGACTGGGGCCCGTACTCGCAAAAGCTGTACGAGCGTACCTATAACGACTACCTGCCTAGCGCCAACATCAAGTTCGACGTGCGCAACGACCTGGTGGTGCGCGCAGCGGTGGCCCGTACCATCGCCCGTCCCGACTACAGCGCGCTGGGCGGCTCGGTCTCGCTGAACGACGATGCACTGAGCGGCAGCGGCGGCAACGTCAACCTGAACCCGGTCAAGTCCGACAACGCCGAAGTGAGCGCCGAATGGTATTTCGCGCCGAAATCGGCCTTCTCGGTGGGCCTGTTCTATATGGACCTGAAATCGGTGGTCTCGAACGGTACCGTCAGCGCCACGTATTTCAACAGCAAGCGCAATGCCAACGCCGTCTACCTGATCACGTCGCCATTCAATACCAGCGGCAAGAACAAGGGCGCGGAGTTCAGCTACCAGCAGCCGCTGTTTGGCGACTTCGGCATCCTGGCCAACTACACCTATGCCGATGGCAAGCTCGACAACGGTGACGAACTGGTCAACGCTTCGCGCAACACCTACAACCTGACGGCGTTCTACGAAGCCAATGCGTTGTCCGCGCGCCTGGCCTATAACTATCGTTCGGCCTACAAGGCGGGCGTGGACCGTGGCGCCAGCCAGCATGTGGAAGGCAGTGGTGGACTGGCCGGTTCGATCAATTACAAGATCAACGAGCATTTCACCATCACGTTCGATGCGCTGAACCTGACCAATACGACCATCAAGATGTATGCGGAGAACAAGGATCAGCCACGCGCTTTCTACAGCAATGGCCGGACTTTCTACCTCGGCGTGCGCGGCAAGCTGTAAGTTGTTGTAGTTCTCAAGGCAGATAGGGGCGCGCGGCACCGCGTCCATATTGCTGGCCGTCTTTCAAGGCAGGTTCCTGTGATGGGGGCCTGTCTTTTTTTATGGTTTGAAAAACTAAAAACGGCGGGCCCGAGAAAATGCCGATGGCGGCGTTGCGGCTCCTTGCCGTACATTCGTACTGTCTGCGTCGCCGCGCCTTGCCCTCGACATTTTTCAGGCCCGCTTGGCCCGGAAAGCTTGGGCTGGCGACTTGGGATTGACATATTTTTCTGGTTTGCGCATGCAGCGGGAAAGCTGCATGGTCCATCGCTGAATGGCAGGTTACGCCATATTGTGTTGAAGAAGTCGCGCGGCAACAATTTGGGGAAGCCTCAGACCTCCAAGTATTCGATGATCGTTCAATAGTGGCAGTTCTGGATAGTCTAGGCTGGCAGGATTTCTATCTAAACGTCAACGTGCCTTTGTTTTTCAACACAACAGCCCCTAAGCCGACCTTCCACGCATGGTCTCGAACTCACGAACATAATGCTCGGTAGGAAGAGCAGTTCCTGCTTCCTTGATCTCCCCAGTCAACTTGCTAACCATAAGTGGGGCATTTCCTGCTAACGCATAGATATAGTTACCAGCAGCGAGGAAATCGGCCGTGTTATAGAAAAAAGCGAAAGTGGCTGATGTCTCAAATGGAGAAGGCAGCAGCATTAGCTCCTCTCCCCACTGTTGCGCTAACCGAAGCAAATACTGCTCGGCAAGCGCGCGGCATTCTACATCGCTAAGCATTTTAAGCTCCTAAGTAACGACTGTTTCTGGCCGGATGCAGAAAATTATACGAATCCTCCATTAGCGTCAGAGGTTGGGGCAGCAAGTTCCTGGTTTAATTGATGGAAAATTTTTTCCAGCGCAGCCTCCTCGGCTTTTGCATCTTCAGGATGCAGGGCTCTCGATATATGCCTAGCTGCATCAGCCAGTATTGTCCCCCATGCTGATTCCTCATCAATCCCTATACCATCTCTGTACATGCCAATCTTCAGTGAGCAGTGCAACTGCCGCTCAGCTACCCAAACACGCAGCATTTCGACCGAGGCCGCGTCTCTTAGTGCTGCGGAGGGTATTGGACGCTCATTCATATAACTCTATTCATGAATTTTCGAAAGGCTGTTTATGGCTGAAACCTACCGTTTCATCCCAGCATAGCAGGTTGTCAGTATGAAAATCTAGCGGCTGCATCGGCAGGCTGCATTCGCCCCGAAGCGGACCTTTGGAAGATTAGGCTAACCAAGCGGCTTGATGTTCGCAGGTTACTGAATCTCTGGACATGATGAGCTATACGACGTAACTCTTTCCGCCTCACACCTCAGTTGATATAGCCGCTGAATAAGGGGGTGTTGGTTAGTCGAGTCAAAGTCGGCGAGCCTTCGCTTGCCTAAACGTGTGTCGATAATCCCCAATGCTCGTACGACCGGATTTCGATGCCCCAGCATCTCCTCGACCGTTTGGCTGAGACTCTGGAACAAGTCCTTGTTGATCTGCTCCACTAAGTAATTCGTCAATTTTTGCTGTCAAAGCCTGATAGGCAACGACGCAGGAGTTGATGTGATGAAACTACTGATACTACAACCGGCTGAACAGCAAACATTGCGCGACATGGGTGTTTTTCATCAGCATCCACGTGTACGGATACGTGCCCAAGCGATAGTTCGATTGAGTCAGGGACTGACTTTGCAGCAAACCGCGAACGAATTCCATGTCCATCTGAACAGCATTGAAGCATGGCGGCAACGCTGGAACAAGCAAGGCCTGATGGGTCTTTATGAAGGCCATCATACCGGGCGCAAACGCAAGTGGACGGCCGAACAGCAAGAGACACTGCGCGCATTGACGCAAGCCGATGGGGGCAGCGCCAACAGCCTGCTACGGACCCTGGCGCAAACGGAAGGCTTGCCAGTCATCAGCCAGGAAACGGCAAGGCGATATCTGCACGAGATGCAGTTCAGCTACAAGCGCTACCGCTACAGTTTAAAAAAAAGCATCCACCGGAGGCTTTCGGCAAGTCCGCACGGATAATCGGCGAGTTGGACTACTTGGCACGCGCCGGGCGGTGTGTGAGGTGTACTGTCAATAGCGGACACTCTTGTTTCAAGCCACCCGCGGCTGTTTGCTGAATTTTTCAGCGAACAACGCGGGCGGAACATTGCCAAGGCGCGAATGGCGTCGCTGGCGGTTGTAAAAGCTTTCGATATATTCCTGTATTGCGGCTTTCGCGTCGGCCCGGGT
>NZ_JAFCTQ010000035.1:0-56889 GCF_049896105.1 Janthinobacterium sp. PSPC3-1
GCTTACGGATTTCGGGACGCATCCTACTTCTTTCTGAAAATCAAGGATGCGTTCCCCGGTAAAGTGCGATGAACCTATTTTTTACCCGTCAGCAGGCTCTTGCTCAGCTCTTCAGTAAAACCCGGCAGGTCTTGCATCCGATGCTTGCCATCGGCCAGCGCCGCATCGCGGTGGATCAGCACGGTGCCATTGGCGCGCACGATATACACGTAGCCGGTCTGGCCGATCTTGTAGCTGCGGATGGTCTGGGCCAGCGTATCGATAGCCAGGCCGAGGCCAGCCGCATAGGGCTTGCCGCCGGCCGTCTGGCCGCGCGCATTGAGGTACAGCATGATGCTGCTGGCATCGACGGCCTTGTCGATATCGAGCGTGTAGGCCTTGTCGCTGGCCAGCAGGCCGTAAAACCACTGGTCCGACGCCGCATTCCTGTCCAGCGTGCGCAGCAGGCCGTCGGTGGTGAAATACTTGCCGGTGCTGCCCGAGGCCCAGTTGATCGATGCCGCCTTGTTTTTTGTTTTGATGGCCGTGGCGTAGCGCTGGAATGCGGCGATGCCCTCGTCGGGCAGGCCGGCGTCTTCCCAGTCCTGCAGGTAGATATCGTTGGCCATGGTCTGCACCACCGCCAGCGGCTGGCTGATCTGGCGCAGCACGTCGTTGCGGATCTCGCCCACTTGGGCCGGTAATTCCTGGCTGACCACGCGCTCGCGCACATAGTCACTGCTCATGCGCACGCTGAGGAGGGACGAAATCGCCATGAACAGCAGCAGGCAAAAGCCCATGCTGAACATCAGTTTTTTCTGGATCGAGAGACGGCGGAGAAAATGCATGGAAAACCTTGTGCGTGACCCCGCAGGCGGCGGGCAAGCGCGAAAGTATACCGACTGGCGGTATGCACACCGCTGATTTCCCTATCTTTCGGCCAGTTTATGTTGCGATGCAGCAACGTAGCTGAAGAGCAAACTTAGGCAAGCTGCAATAGTTTCAAGCCGGCAAACCATGCGAGATCAGTTCCAAGGGCAACTCCGTGCTGTACTTGATCTGTTCCATGGAGAAGGCCGACGATACGCCCAGCAACTGGGCCGCCTTGATCAGCTTCTTGTAGAACAGGTCGTAGCCCTTGATATCGGTGGTCACCACTTTCAGCAGGTAATCGATATCGCCGCTCATGCGGTGGAATTCCTGCACCTCGGGCATCACGATGACGGCGGCGGCAAAGCGGCGCAGCCATTTTTCGTCATGCTGGCCGGTGCGCACGCTGACAAACACGGTCACCGGCAAGCCGACTTTCTGGCGGTTGACGATGGCCACGCGGCTTTCGATATAGCCCTCTTCCTCCAGCCGCTTGACCCGCTTCCAGCACGGCGTGCTGGACAGGCCGATGCGCTCGCTCAGGGCGGCGATCGACAGCGTGCCGTCGCTCTGCAGGGCGGCCAGGATGGCGCAGTCGAATTTATCGAGCGGGTGAGAAAGAGAATTCATTTTTATATATCGCCATTGGTAGCATGCTCATGCTGCATGGTAGCCTATTTGCAGTATTGTTTGGCATATCTTCACGGGCAGCGCTTGGTAGACTATTGATCCGCCCAACCCCTAGCGACGATCATGAAAGACATTTACCTCGACTGCAACGCCACCACCAGCGTGCTGCCCGCCGCCGTTGCCGCCGCCAGCGCCGCCATGGCGCATGGCTATGGCAACCCCAGCAGCACCCATGCCACCGGGCTGCAAGCGAAGGCCATGATGGATGGCGCGCGCGCGCTGGCGCGCCGCCTGCTGGGCACGGGAGACGGGCGGCTGATGTTCAACAGCGGCGCCACCGAGGGCATCCAGACGGCCGTGCTGTCGGCGCTGTGCGCGCTGCGCGAACGGCGCGACGCCGGCCAGCGCATCGGCGCCCTGTTGCTGTATGGCGCCACCGAGCACAAGGCCGTGCCGGAAAGCCTGGCGCACTGGAACCGCTTGCTGGGCCTGAACCTGACCTTGCGCCAGTTGCCGGTCGACACCGACGGCCGCCACGATCTGGCCGCGCTGGGCGAACTGATCGGCGACACCGCCATGCTGTGCACCATGGCGGCCAATAACGAAACGGGCGTGATCAGCGACCTGTCGGCCATCGCGCAGCTGCTGAACGAACGCGGCGCCGATGCGTACTGGATGGTCGATTGCGTGCAGGCGCTGGGCAAGCTGCAACTGAACCTGGCCGCCACGCGCATCGATTACGCGCCGTTTTCCGGCCACAAACTGTATGCGCCGAAAGGCATCGGCATGCTGTATGTGCGCGCCGGCGCGCCATTCACGCCCCTGATGATGGGCGGCGGCCAGGAAACGGGCCAGCGCTCGGGCACCGAAAACATGGCCGGCATCGCCGCGCTGGGCGCCGTGCTGCAGGCCTTGGGCGACGGCAGCACCTTCCGCAGCGCGGCAGAGCTGGCGACCTTCCGCACGCGCCTGGTGGCCAGCCTGGAAAGCGCCTTGCCGGGCATCGTCTTCAATATGCCGTTCGCGCTGGCGCTGCCGACCACCCTGAATTTTTCCGTCCCCGGCCTGTCGTCGAAAGAACTGCTGGACCTGTTCGATGCTGCCGGCGTGCGCGTCAGTTCGGGCAGCGCCTGTTCGGCCTCGAAAGCCCTGCCCAGCTATGTGCTGGAAGCGATGCGGGTGCCGGCCTGGCGCGCCAGTTCGGCGATCCGCCTGTCGTTCGGCCCCTTGAGCGACGAAGCGACCATTCTTGCCGCCTGCGAACGCATCGAGCGCTGCGGCGAGGCGCTGCGCGGCAGCGGCCTGCTGCCGTCCGCATTGGCACCTCTGGCGGCCATGCGCGATGGCGTGACGGAACTGAGCGTCGACGGCCGCAGCACCTGGTTGCTGACGGATGCGGCCAGCGCCAGCTGCGTGGTCATCGATCCGGCGGCGGCGCTGGTGCCGCGCATTGCCGCCTTTATCCGCTGCCAGGATTACGTCGTAAGAGCCATTGTGCAGACCGACGCTGCGCAGGGCGGCGATACGGACCGCCAGGCCCTGATCGCCGCACTCGACATTGTTCAACTGGACGCATTCGACGCGCAAGGCCGACTGGCGTTTGGCGCCGGCCTGCGCCGCGTTGTGATCGGTGCATCTGCCGTGTATCTGCTGGGCCAGGAATTTGCCTTTATCGGTGCGCTGGCCCCGCTGACGACGATCGCCGCGCTGGGCGATGCCCTGAGCGATGACACCGTGCTGTGCGCCTCGCGCGACGACGGCAGCGTCTGCAATACCGTGCGCGCCGCGCAGCAATCCCTGGCGGCCACCACCGCGCCGCAGCTCGATGCGGCCGGCCTGGACGCGTTCCTGCGCGCGCACCCGGACGCCATCGTGGTCGATGTGCGTGAAGCGTATGAACATGCGGCGTGCGCCACGCGCGTGTTCGATGACTGCGCAGTGCAGAGCGTACCGTTGAGCCGCCTGGCCGGCGAAGTGGCCGGCTGGCTGCGCGCGCCGCAGCGTCCGCTCGTGTTTGTCTGCCGCAGCGGCAACCGCAGCGCGCGCGCCGCCGCCTGTCTGCACCGCCTCGGCCACCAGGCCGCCTGGCAACTGAACGGCGGCCTAGCGATGGCTGCGCTCGCCACGCGTCCATCACTGGCATTCGCGGCCTGACCGGGCGCAGTCAACGTCCTGCCGAGTCGCATTCACGCCACTCGGCAGGACGGCTTTATTACCCAATAGAATCATTCTTCCTGCCTCGCGGACACTTTCTTGCTCCGCATCCTCCCAAAGCCCCACGTATGTTCGCTAGCGCACGGTGTCGCACGGGGCGCGCCCCTACGATGAAGTTCAGAAAATCTCACTGATATTGAGATTCATCGCAACGCTCCGGCGCTTTGCTTTCCGTTTTTGCCAGTCCCTGCTTTGCTCCCGCAAACCGGCCCTGGCCTTGCGGCGGGTGCCGTCGTTTCATGCGCGCACCTAGCGAGGCCAAGTTGAAAGAGTACACAGCAGCAGTCAAGGAACAGCTTTCCCGGTTCAAGGACATTTTCCAGGGCAGTATCAATCCGGGCCGCCCGGGCGACAGCTTCGATGCCGCGCGCGACGACGCCTTGCCCTTGCGTTCGGAACTGTTCAGCGCCATGCAGATGGCGGCGCACGGCAAGAATATCGCCACCGGCCATGCGGTCGGCAAGCGCCAGGGCCGCGACCGGCTGCTGGCGCGCCTGGCCGACAATGCGGCCCTGATCACGGCCACCGTCAATGAGCTGACGGCCACGGTGAAAAGCGGCCGGCAAGTCACGCCCGCCTCGGAATGGCTGCTCGATAATTTCTACCTGATCGAAGAACAGATCCGCACCACGCGGCGCCACCTGCCGAAGAACTACAGCAAGGAATTGCCGCGCCTGACGACCGGCGTCGATGCCGGCTGTCCGCGCGTATATAAAATCGCGCTGGAAATCATCTCGCATGGCGATGGCCATGTGGACCTGGAAAACCTGTGCCACTTCGTCGAAGCCTACCAGGACGTCGCCACCCTGACCCTGGGCGAGCTGTGGGCCGTGCCCATCATGCTGCGCCTGGCGCTGATCGAAAACCTGCGCCGCGTGGCCGCGCGCGTGGCCGACGACCGCATGCAGCGCGACCTGGCCAACAGCTGGGCCGACCAGATGATGGACATCGCCGACAGCAACCCCAGCGGCCTCATTTTGCTGGTGGCCGACATGGCGCGTTCGAATCCGCCCACCACCAGCGCATTTGTCGCCGAACTGTCGCGCCGCCTGCAGGGGCAAAGCCCCTCATTGACGCTGGCGCTGTCGTGGCTGACCCACAAGCTGGCCGAATCCGGTCTCACCATCGACCAGCAGGTGCAGGTCGAGATCGGACAACAGGCGGCCGACCAGGTGTCGATCGCCAACAGCATCGGCAGCCTGCGCTTCCTGGGCACCATGGACTGGCAGGAATTCGTCGAGACCATGAGCGTGGTCGAACAGACCCTGCGCCTGGACCCGGCCGGCACCTATGGCGCGATGGATTTCGCCACCCGCGACAGCTACCGCCATGCGATCGAACGCATCGCCAAGCGCAGCGACCGCAGCGAAATGGAAGTGGCCGAAATGGCGGTGCAACTGGCGCAGACACATGGCGCCAGCATCGACACCCGCCGCGGCCATATCGGCTTTTACCTGGTCGGGCGCGGCGTGCTGATCCTGGAAAAACAGGCCGGCGCCAAGCTGCCATTGCGCGAAGCGCTGGAGCACACGGCGCGCGCGGCGCCGCTGGCCGTCTACCTGGGCGCGATCTCCTTCCTGAGCCTGGCCGCCAGCGCGCTGCTGCTGGAACGCGCCGTGCGCTACGGCGTGACTGGCTGGCCGCTGGCCGCGCTGGGGGGGCTGGCGCTGCTGGGCAGCAGCCAACTGGCCGTCGCCCTGGTCAACTGGGTGGCGACCCTGATGACCGTGCCGCATCCGCTGCCGCGCATGGACTACAAGGCCGGCATTCCGTCGGATGCGCGCGCCATCGTGGTGGTGCCGACGCTGATCTACAGCGAGGCCAACGTGGCCGAACTGTGCCAGGCGCTGGAAGTGCGCTACCTGGCCAACCGCGATGCCAACCTGCGCTTTTGCCTGCTGACCGATTTTGTCGACGCGCCCACGCAAACCCTGCCCGGCGACGAGGCCCTGCTGCGCCAGGCGCAAACCATCATCCGTGGCCTGAACCAGAAATACTGCGTCGAAGGCGAACAGTTCAAGGAAAACGGCGACCCGGCCGATGCGGAAGACCTGGGCCAGGTCGGCCCCTTCCTGCTGCTGCACCGTCCGCGCCTGTGGAATTCGCAACAGAACGCGTGGATGGGCCAGGAGCGCAAGCGCGGCAAACTGTCGGACCTGAACCTGTTCCTGCGCGGCGGCGCGCGCGACAAATTCATGCTGGTCGAAGGCGAATTGCGCGGCCTGCGCACCATCAAATACGTGATCACGCTCGACACCGACACACAGCTGCCGCGCGACGCGGCGCGCCATTTCGTCGCCACCATGATGCACCCGCTGAACCACCCCGTGCTCGACGCGGCCGGCTCGCGCGTGATCGCCGGCTACGGCATTCTGCAGCCGCGCGTGGCCGTCGCCCTGCCCAGCGCCAACGCCTCGCAGTACGAACTGCTGTGCGGCGGCGAGCCGGGCATCGACCCGTATACGCGCACCGTGTCCGACCTGTACCAGGATGTGTTCTATGAAGGCTCGTTCATCGGCAAGGGCATCTACGACCTCGACATGTTCGAGCGCGTGCTGGGCCAGCGCCTGCCTGACAATAAAATCCTCAGCCACGATCTGCTGGAAGGCTGCTACCTGCGCGCGGGCCTGTTGAGCGACTCGCAATTGTACGAAGAATATCCGGCCCGCTACGATGCGGACGTCAGCCGCCGCCAGCGCTGGATCCGCGGCGACTGGCAGCTGATCGGCTGGCTGCTGGGCCGCGTGCCCGGCCGTGGCGGCAAGCGCGAACGCAATCCGCTGTCGATGCTGTCGCGCTGGAAGCTGTTCGACAACCTGCGCCGCAGCGTGGTGGCGCCGGCCACCACCGCCTCCTTGCTGCTGACCTGGGGCCTCCTGCCGCAGGTGGCGTTCTGGAGCGCGGCGGTGCTGGCGATCATCTTCCTGCCGCCGGTGGTGTCGGCCCTGTACGACCTGCTGCGCAAACCGCGCGACACCTTGTGGCGCCAGCACCTGGCCGCCTTCGAGCGCCGCTGCGGCGTGCAGTTTTCGCACGCCATGCTGACCCTGGTGTTCCTGCCGTATGAAGCCTATATCAGCCTGGACGCCATCGCGCGCACGCTGTGGCGTCTGAGCGTCTCGCACAAGCATCTGCTCGACTGGCGCGCATCGAACCTGCACAGTTCCAAGGGCGGGCAGGGTGACAGCTGGCGCGCCATGTGGTGTTCACCGCTGCTGGCGATCGCCACCTTCGGCGCGCTGCTGCACTGGCGCCCGGAAGCCCTGCCGGCCGCCGCCATCATCTTGCTGCTGTGGCTGGCCGCGCCCGTCATCGCCTGGCGCATCAGCCGCCCGATCAAGCGCGCCGTCGCCCGCCTGTCGCCTGAGCAGGGCCAGTTCCTGCACGGCGTGGCGCGCAAGACGTGGGCTTATTTCGACACCTTTGTCGGCCCGGACGACCATTGGCTGCCACCCGATAACGTGCAGGAGCACCCGAGCATGGTGGTGGCGCACCGCACCTCGCCAACCAATATGGGCCTGGCGCTGCTGGCCAACCTGACGGCCTACGATTTCGGCTATATCACCATGGGCCAGCTGATCGAACGCAGCCGCGCCACCTTGCACAGCATGGGTGAACTGGAACGCTTCCAGGGCCATTTCTACAACTGGTACGACACGCAGACGCGCAAACCCTTGCAGCCGATGTATATCTCGACGGTCGACAGCGGCAACCTGGCCGGCCATTTGCTGACCCTGCAGCCTGGCCTGGTCGAACTGTATGACGCGCCCATCATCGGCAGGCAGATCGTCGACGGCATTCGCACCACGGCGCAGGTGCTGCAGGAATTCATCACCGCCGACGGCGGCGCGAATGGCGCGCGCGAGGCGCTGGCGCTGCTGCTGGCCGAGGCCACGCCGGCCAGCCTGCCCGAGTGGCACGCCTACCTGAGCGCGGCCAACAGCGCGGCCGATGCGCTGCTGTCGCTGTCCCTGCAAGACAGCGCCAATGAACTGGCGATGTGGAGCGATGCGCTGGCGCGCCAGTGCCGCGCGGCCCTGGCCGAACTGCTGCAACTGGCGCCCTGGGCCGCCCATGCGGGCCTCGATGGTGCGCTCGCGCGCGTGCCGACCCTGCGCGAACTGGCCACCCTGGACGCGGCGCCCGGCACCTTGCCCGAGCTGGCCAGCCTGCTGGCGCAAGGGCGCGAACAGGCGATCCGCCATGTGCGCGATATCGCCCAGGCGGCGGGCCAGGCGCGCGACTTTGCGCAGATCGAATACGCCTTCCTGTACAACCCGTCGACCAAGCTGCTGGCGATCGGCTACAACGTCAGCGAGCGCCGCCTCGACGCCAGCTATTACGACCTGCTGGCCTCCGAAGTGCGCCTGGCCAGCTTTATCGCCATCGCCCAGGGCCAGCTGCCGCAGGAGCACTGGTTTGCCCTGGGCCGCCAGCTGTGCATGGTGGCCGGCCAGCCGGTCTTGCTGTCGTGGAGCGGCTCGATGTTCGAGTACCTGATGCCGCTGCTGGTGATGCCGAACTACCCGAACACCCTGCTCGACCAGACCTACCACTCGGTGATCGAAGCGCAGATCGACTATGGCCGCCAGCGCGACGTGCCGTGGGGCGTGTCCGAGTCGGGTTACAACACGGTCGACGCCAGCCTCAATTACCAGTACCGCGCGTTCGGCGTGCCGGGCCTGGGCCTGAAACGCGGCCTGGCCGACGACCTGGTGATCGCGCCGTATGCCAGCATGATGGGCCTGATGGTGAAACCGGAAGAGTCGTGCCAGAACATGCAGCGCCTGCAGGCGGCCGGCTACATGGGCCGCTACGGCTTCTTCGAGGCGATCGACTTTACGGCGGCGCGCCTGCCGCGCGGCCAGGCCAGCGCCGTCATCCGCTCCTACATGGTGCACCACCAGGGCATGGGTTTCCTGGCCTTGAGCTACCTGCTGCACGACCGGCCGATGCAGCGCCGTTTCGAGTCCGATCCGCTGCTGCAATCGGCCCTGCTGGTGCTGCAGGAACGCACGCCGCAGGCGGGCGCCTTTTACTCGAACACGGCCGAACTGGCGGTGCTGCGCAGCAGCGCCACCGAGCAGACCATGCCGATGCGCATCCTCACCCAGGCCAACAGCGCCGTGCCCGAAACGCAGTTGCTGTCGAATGGCCGCTACCACGTGATGGTCAGCAATGCCGGCGGCAGCTACAGCCGCTGGAAAGACCTGTCGGTCACGCGCTGGCGCGAAGACAGCACGCGCGACAACTGGGGCAATTTCTGCTACCTGCGCGACCTCGATGAAGGCGATGTCTGGTCCACCACCTACCAGCCGACCCTGGTCGAGCCGAAAAAATATGAGGTGATCTTTTCGGAAGGGCGCGCCGAGTTCCGCCGCGCCGACCATGGCCTGGACCTGTACACGGAAATCGTCGTCTCGCCCGAGGACGATATCGAGATCCGCCGCACTCGCATCAGCAACAATTCGAACCGCCAGCGGCGCATCGAGATCACCAGCTTTGCCGAAGTGGTGATGGCGCCGTCGGCGGCCGACGCGGCCCATCCGGCGTTCAGCAAACTGTTCGTGCAGACCGAAATCCTGACGCAGGAAAACGCCATTTTGTGCACGCGCCGGCCCCGTTCGAAAGACGAGCAGATGCCATGGATGCTGCATGTGATGACGGTGCATGACGCCAGCGGCTACGAGGTCTCGTTCGAGACCGACCGCTCGCGCTTCATCGGCCGCGGCAACACGGCGCAGCTGCCGCTGGCGCTGCAGCAGGAGGGACCATTGAGCGGTGGCCAGGGTTCGGTGCTCGACCCGGTGGTGGCCATCCGTTACGTCATCACGCTGGCGCCCGACCAGGCCATCACGGTCGACAGCGTGACGGGCATGGTCGAGCAGCGCGAAGCGGCGCTGCACCTGATCGACAAATACCAGGACCGCCACCTGGCCGACCGCGTGTTCGAACTGGCCTGGACCCACAGCCAGGTGGTGCTGCGCCAGCTCAACGCCAGCGAAGCCGACGCGCAGCTGTATGCACGCCTGGCCAATGCCGTGATCTACCCGAACGCCTCGCTGCGCGCCGACGCCAGCATCCTGCTGAAAAACCATCGCGGCCAGTCCGGCCTGTGGGCCTACGCGATCTCCGGCGACCTGCCGATCGTGCTGCTGCAGATCCGCGATCCGGCCAATATCGAGCTGGCCCGCCAGATGGTGCAGGCGCACGCCTACTGGCGCCTGAAAGGCCTGGTGGTCGACCTGGTGATCTGGTATGAAGACCAGTCCGGCTACCGCCAGCTGCTGCAGGAACAGATCATGGGCCTGATCGCCTCGGGCATCGACGCCCAGGCGATCGACCGGCCGGGCGGCATCTTCGTGCGCCTGGCCGACCAGATCGCCAACGAAGACCGCATCCTGCTGCAATCGGTGGCGCGCGCCATCATCAGCGACACGCGCGGCACCCTGGCCGAGCAGGTCAAGCGGCCCGCCAGCCCCGTGCTGCGCATGCCGCCGCTGATGCTCGAAGGCGGCCGCGACCTGGTGCTGGCGCCGCACCGCGCGCGCAAGCGCGAGCTGATCCTGGAAAACGGTTTCGGCGGCTTCACGCCGGACGGGCGCGAATACGTGATCACCACCGGCGAAGGCCAGCGCACGCCGGCGCCGTGGTCGAACGTGCTGGCCAATGCGCAGTTCGGCACCGTGGTGTCGGAAAGCGGCCAGGCGTATACCTGGAGCGAGAACGCGCATGAATTCCGCCTCACGCCATGGCATAACGATCCGGTCTCCGATCTGTCCGGCGAAGCGTTTTATATCCGCGACGAAGACAGCGGCCAGTTCTGGTCGCCGACGGCCTTGCCGGCGCGCGGCAGCGGCGACTACGTGACGCGCCACGGCTTCGGCTTCAGCACGTTCGAGCACTGCGAGAGCGGCATCGCCAGCGAGCTGTGTACCTACGTGGCGCTGGACGCGCCGGTGAAGTATTCGGTGGTCAAGCTGCGCAACGACAGCGGCGTGGCGCGCCGCCTGTCCGTCACCGGCTATGTGGAATGGGTGATGGCCGATTTGCGCGCCAAGTCCGGCATGCATGTGGTGACGGAAGTGGACTCCATCAGCGGCGCGCTGTTCGCGCGCAATAACTACAACACCGAGTTTTCCGGCCGCGTGGGCTTTTTAAATACCGACGCCAGCATCCGCTCGATCACCTGCGACCGCAATGAATTCATCGGCCGCAACGGCAGCCTGGCGCAGCCGGCCGCGCTGCGCCGCGTACGCTTGTCCGGCAAGGCCGGCACGGGTCTCGACGCCTGCGCGGCGATCCAGGTGCCGTTCGAACTGCAACCGGGGCAGGAGCGCGAAATCGTCTTTATCCTGGGCGTGGGCGGGCGCCGCAATGCCGACGCCAGCACCATGGTGCAGCGTCACATGGGCAAGGATGCGGCCCGCGCGGCGCTGGCCAATGTGCACGCGCACTGGGAAAGCACGCTCGGCGCGGTGCGCATCGAAACGCCCGATCCCACCCTGGACGTGATCGCCAACGGCTGGCTGATGTACCAGACCATCGCCTGCCGCATGTGGGCGCGCAGCGGCTACTACCAGTCCGGCGGCGCCTTCGGCTTCCGCGACCAGTTGCAGGATGCGATGGCGATGATACATACCGCGCCGCAGCTGCTGCGCGGCCACCTGCTGGTCAGCGCCGCGCACCAGTTCCTCGAAGGCGACGTGATGCACTGGTGGCATCCGCCGGCCGACCGCGGCGTGCGCACGCATTGTTCGGACGATTACCTGTGGCTGCCGCTGGCCGCCTGCCGCTATGTGACGGCCACCGGCGACCTTGCCGTGATGGCGGAAACGGTGCACTTCATCGAAGGGCGCGCCGTCAAGCCGGAAGAGGATTCGTATTACGACCTGCCGGTGCGTTCGAACGAATCGGCCGACCTGTACGAACACTGCGTGCGGGCGATACGCCACGGCCTGCGGATGGGCGTGCACGGCTTGCCGCTGATGGGTTCCTGCGACTGGAACGACGGCATGGATAAGGTGGGCGAACACGGCAAGGGCGAAAGCGTGTGGCTGGCCTTCTTCCTGTATGAAGTGCTGCAGCGCTTTGCCGAAGTGGCGGTGCTGCGCGGCGACGAACCGTTTGCGCAGTTCTGCCGCGACGAGGCGGTGAAATTGTCGGCCAATGTCGAAGAGCACGCGTGGGACGGCGAGTGGTACCGCCGCGCGTATTTTGACGACGGCACGCCGCTCGGCTCGCACACCAACGAGGAATGCCAGATCGATTCGATTTCGCAAAGCTGGGGCGTGCTGTCGGGTGCGGCGAACAAGGAGCGCGTGGCCGGCGCCATGCGCCAGGTCGATGCGCGCCTGGTGCGGCGTGATTCGGGCGTGATTCAATTGCTCGATCCGCCGTTCGACAAGGCCGACCTGAACCCCGGTTACATCCGCGGCTATGTGCCGGGCGTGCGTGAAAACGGCGGCCAGTACACCCATGCGGCGATCTGGACGGCGATGGCGTTCGCGCGCATGGGCGACAGCGAAAAAGCCTGGGAGCTGATGCGCATGATCAGCCCCGTGCGCCATGGCGAGGACGCCGACTCGGTGGCGCGCTACAAGGTCGAACCGTATGTGGTGACGGCCGACGTGTATGCCGTCTCGCCGCACGTGGGGCGCGGCGGCTGGAGCTGGTACACGGGTTCCTCGGGCTGGCTGTACCGCCTGATCATCGAGTCCCTGCTGGGCGTGTCGCGCGAAGCGAACCGGTTGCGCCTAGCGCCCATGCTGCCGGCCGAGTGGAGCACCTTCAAGCTGCACTACCGCTTCGGCGAGAGCAGCTATGCCATCACGGTGGAAAGGGCGCAGGGACAGGCGCCTGGCCTGAGCGTCGATGGCGTGGCCGTGGCCGGCGACAGCATCGCCTTGCGCGATGAAAAGCGCGAGTACCAGGTCATGCTGCGGGTGTAGTGTTAAAAGCCCAGCGCCCTGCCTGCTCCCAGCAGGGTGGCCACGCCCAGCACGGCGAATACCAGCGCGGCGATGCCGTGCACCAGGCGCAGCGGAATGCGCCCGGCGATCCTGTCGCCCAGGTAGACGGCCGGTACATTGGCCAGCATCATGCCGAAGGTGGTGCCTAGCACCACCGCCAGCATGCTGTCGTAGCGGGCCGCCAGGGCGACCGTGGCCACCTGCGTCTTGTCGCCCATCTCGGCCATGAAAAAGGCCAGCAGGGTGGTCAGAAACACGCCGTATTTCGCCAGTTTGGCGTCATCTTCGTCGAGCTTGTCGGGGATCAGGGTCCAGGCGGCCATCACCAGGAAGGATACCCCCAGCACCCAGCGCAGCAGGTCCGGCCCCAGCATGCCGGTGATCCAGCTGCCGATGGCGGCGGCAAATGCATGGTTGACGATGGTGGCGATAAAGATGGCCAGCACGATGGGCACGGGCCGGCGAAATTTCGCGGCCAGCACAAAGGCGAGGAGCTGGGTTTTGTCGCCGATTTCAGCGAGACCGACGATGCCGGTGGAGATCAGGAAGGCTTCCATGGGGTACTCAGGTAAACGGGCCGGACGAATCAACCAATGATCCACGGACGACTCCGGCCCTGTGCGGCCGCCCCTGGATCAATGGTCTCGTCAAGTTCTTCAACCACCTGCACCATGGCCTGCGGGCCAATCATGTTGATACAGGTTCCGTGCCAAAAGGCGCGGACGACTACTCCCCAATGTTCGAGGCGCATGATACGCCAATGCGGCCTGGCGCGCCAGCTTGCACGGCGCCGCCGCCTGCGCCGTGTGGGCCTTCGACAACAATGATCGGTTTGCCAACGGACTCGACTTAGAATGCAGGCTGTCTCCCACTTTTCATGATGGAATGCGCCATGCCGGTCCTGGTTCGCTTGCTTGCCCTGTGTCTGCCCCTGTTGGTGTCCTTGCCCGGCCTGTGCGGCCCGGCCGCGCCGTTCGATGACAAGTTCCGCCAGCTCGAAGAATTGCTGCCCACGCCCAATAACTACCGCACCGCCTCGGGCGCGCCGGGCCACGCCTACTGGCAGCAGCGCGCCGATTACGTGATCCGCGCCACCCTGGACGAAGAGCGCCGCGCCATCACCGCCAGCGAGCAGATCACCTATCACAACCGCTCGCCCGACAGCCTGGCCTATCTGTGGCTGCAGCTGGACCAGAACGGCCTGCGCAAGGATGCCGACCAGCGCCGCGTGCTGAGCGCGCCGTCGCGCCAGGCCTGGCTCAGCGGCGACGAAGAGCAGGCCCTGAAATTCGAGGACCTGCGCGCCATCCACGCGGGCCGCGAATTCGACGGCGGCTTCAAGCTCGGCGCCATCACCTCGGCCAATGGCCAGCCGCTGGCGCATGTGGTCAACCAGACCATGCTGCGCATCGACCTGCCGGTGGCGCTGGCGCCCGGCCAGAGCATCACCTTCAATATCGCCTGGTCTTATCTGATCAACGACCAGAAGGTGCTGGTCGAGCGTTCCGGCTACGAGTATTTTGAAGACGACAAGAACACGATCTTCCAGGTGGCGCAGTGGTTTCCGCGCATGGCCGCCTACTACGATGCGGTGGGCTGGCAGAACAAGCAGTTTCTCGGTTCGGGTGAATTCACGCTGGAATTCGGCGACTACGAGCTGTATCTGACGGTGCCCGCGGATCACGTGGTGGCCGCCACGGGCGAACTGCAAAACCCGCAGCAGGTGCTGACCGGCGCGCAGCGCGAGCGCCTGGCCAGGGCCAGGAACAGCGAGGTGCCGCTGATGGTGGTCACGCCGGCGGAGGCGCTGGCGGCGGAGAAAACGCGCAGCACCGCCATGAAAACCTGGCACTACAAGGCCACCAATGTGCGCGATGCGGCATGGGCGTCGAGCCGCAAGTTCATCTGGGATGCGCAGGGTTTGAACAGCGGCGGCAAGCGCGTGCTGGCCATGTCCTATTATCCGAACGAGGGCAATCCGCTGTGGCAGCAGTACAGCACGCGCGCGGTGGCGCACACCATCGAGCAGTACAACAAGTACAGCTTCGACTACCCGTATCCGGTGGCGCTGTCGGTCAACGGCGCCGTCGGCGGCATGGAATATCCGATGATCGCCTTTAACGGCGGGCGCCCCGTGAAGGACAAGAAAACGGGCGAGCTGACCTACTCGAAAAAGACCAAGTACGATCTGATCGGCGTGATCATCCACGAAGTGGGTCACAATTATTTCCCCATGATCGTCAACTCGGACGAGCGTCAATGGACCTGGATGGACGAGGGCCTGAACTCCTTCGTGCAGTACCTGGCCGAGCAGGCGTGGGAAGAGGATTTCCCTTCCTGGAATGGCGAGCCGCGCAAGATCGTCGACTACATGCGCAGCCAGCACCAGGTGCCCATCATGACCAATTCCGAGTCGCTGCTGCAGTTCACGGCCAACGCCTACGACAAGCCGGCCACTGCGCTCAACATCCTGCGCGAGACGATTCTGGGCCGCGAACTGTTCGATTTCGCCTTCAAACAGTATGCGCAGCGCTGGAAGTTCAAGCGCCCCACGCCGGCCGATTTTTTCCGCACCATGGAGGACGCCTCCGGCACCGACCTGGACTGGTTCTGGCGCGGCTGGTTCTACACCACCGACGCGGTCGACATCAGCATCGACGGCATCAGCGAATATGGCGTCAGCACCAAAGACCCGGCCATCGAAAAGGCGTGGAGAAAGGCGCAGCACGATGCGCAACCGCTGTCGATTTCGGCCCAGCGCAACAAGGTGCTGCCGAAGAAGGTCGACCAGGACCCGTCATTGAAGGATTTCTATAACCGCCACGATGATTTCACGGTCACCAACAAGGACCGCAACAGCCATGCCGAAGAGCTGGAAGGGCTGGAACCGTGGGAGCGGAAACTGCTGGAGCAGCGCAACGCCGGCAAATACCTGTACCTGGTCGACTTTTCGAATCTGGGCGGCCTGGTGATGCCCTTGATACTGGAAATCGAACTGAAAAGCGGCAAGAAGATCATCGAACGCGTGCCGGCCGAAGTGTGGCGTTATTCGCCGACAAAAATCAGCAAGGTGATCGTCCTTGAGGAGCCGATGGTGAGCCTGGTGCAGGACCCGTACTGGGAAACGGCCGACATCGACACCAGCAACAACGCCTGGCCGCGCCGCATCACGCCATCGCGTCTGGAACTGTTCAAGCAGGACCGCGACAAGGACAATCTGATGAAGGATTTTAATACGCCGTTGAAGCCGGCAGAGGACAAGGCAGCAGGGAAATAAGCCCGGGTCAGGTGGCTGCTTCGAGCTGCAAGGCGACCCGCATGCCGGCCGCCGCCGCCATATTGACCAGGGTATCGATGGAAAACAGATTGATCTTGCCGCGCAGCAGATCGGAAATGCGCGGCTGCGTCACGCCGAACAGACTGGCCGCTTCCACCTGCGTCAGCTGGCTGCGGGCGAGATGACTTTTCAGCGCCATCATCAGCTCGGCACGTAGCTGCAGGTTGGCGGCCGCATCGGGCGTGTCGGCAATCGCATCCCAGACGCTGGAAAATTGTTCGTTGCTCATGCTGTACGTTCCTTTAGCAAATCCTTGTAGCGTGTTTGCGCCAGTTGAATATCCGGTTTACTGGTTTGTTGAGTTTTCTTCTGGAAACAGTGCAGGACATAGACCGCCTCTGTAAATTTGGCGACATACAGAATGCGAAAGGCGCCAGCGTTGTCCCGGATACGGATTTCATTCACTCCGGCGCCTATCGTCTTCATGGGTTTCCAGTCATCCGCTTCTTGCCCATGCTGAATTTGATGCAATTGATAGCCTGCTTCATTTCTCGGCGCCGGTGGAAAACTGCGCAGATCCTGAAGCGAGTTGCCTCTGAACACCACTGGTTTGGCATCGTCCATGGCCGAAATATACAATTTTTTATATATTTTTGCAAGTGGCCGCGTCAGCTGGGTTACCTGGGTTTTTCTGCCAGCCCCGGCCGGAAGTGCTATTCTGCGCGACGCCCCGGCCACCATGCTCCGGGGATTTCGCAAATCATTCAAAAGACGACCATGCAAACGATGACTTTCCTGCGCGCCCTCGGTTGCGCGCTGCTGTGCCAGGCCAGCCTGGCCGCGCACGCCGATCCCTTGAGCTATGCGCGCTACGACCAGGTGCGCACGCGCGACCTGCAGCTGGACCTGAAGGCCGATTTCACGCAAAAGACCTTGTCCGGCTATGCCGAGCTGACCCTGAAATGGATCGATCCGGCCGCGCGCACCTTGGTGCTCGATACGCGCGACCTGGCGATCGCCAGGGTGCAGGTGCAGGACAAGCGCGGCGCGTGGCAGATGGCGCCGTTCCAGCTCGATGCGCTCGACGCCGAGAAGGGCCGGGCGCTGCGCATCACCACCACCGGCCAGCCTGAAAAAGTGCGCGTGTACTACCACACGGCGCCGGGCGCCATCGCGCTGCAGTGGCTCACGCCGCAGCAGACCATGTCGGGCAAGCTGCCGTTCATGTTCAGCCAGTCGCAAAGCATCAACGCCCGCTCGTGGGTGCCGTCGCAGGATACCCCGGCCGTGCGCTTTACCTACAGCGCCCGCATCGAGGCGCCCGCCGGCATGCGCGTGGTGATGAGCGCCGAGAACGATGAAAAGGCGACCGGCAAGGGTGACTGGACCTTCCGCATGCCGCAGCCGATTCCGTCCTACCTGCTGGCGATCGCGATCGGCGAGCTGGAAGTGCGCAAGCTCGGCCCGCGTTCGGCCGTGTACGCCGAACCGCCGCGCATCAAGGCCGCCGAATACGAGCTGGCCGATACCGAGAAAATGATCAAGGCGGCCGAGTCGCTGTATGGCCCATATCGCTGGGGGCGCTACGACATGATCGTGCTGCCGCCATCCTTCCCTTACGGCGGCATGGAAAACCCGCGTCTGACCTTTTTGACGCCGACCATGATCGCCGGCGACCGCAGCCTGGTCGACCTGATCGCGCATGAACTGGCGCACTCGTGGTCGGGCAACCTGGTCACCAACGCCTCGTGGAAGCACATGTGGCTCAACGAAGGCTTTACCACCTACGTCACCACCCGCATCGTCGAGCAGCTGTACGGCAGCGAGGTGGCGCAGATGGGCGTGCAGGTCGACCAGGAAGAACTGGCCGCCTCGATCAAGGAACTGCCGGCCGCGAAAACGGCGCTGGTCACGCGCGACGCGGACGCCAATCCTGCCGAGACCTATACCGACGACGGCATTATCTATCCGAAGGGCGCCTGGTTCCTGGCCACCATGGAGCAGCGCGCGGGCCGCAAGGTGTTCGATGCCTTCCTGCGCGGCTGGTTCGACCAGCATGCTTTCCAGAGCGTGACGACCGACCAGTTCATCGCCTACCTGCGCAAGAATTTGCTGGCGCGGCATCCCGCGGTGATGCCGGAAGCGGAACTGAACGAATGGCTGTACGGCACCGGCGTGCCGGCCGGCGCCAAACCGGTGGTGTCGCCGCGCCTGGCGTTGCTGGACCAGCACCGCGACGCGTGGCTCAAGGGCACGCTGTCGACCAAGGAGCTGGGCATGGATCAGTGGATCGCGATCGAGTCCATGCACTTTTTAAACGATATCAACGGCCGCGCCAGCGCCGCGCAGCTGCGCGAGCTGGACCAGGTGTATGGCGTGGGCAAGAGCGGCAACAACGAAGTGGCCTACCGCTTTTATCTCGCGTCGGTGAATGCCGGCCATGACGTCAGCGCGCCGCTGCAAACCTTTTTGCTGAGCGTGGGCCGCCAGAAGTTCGTGGTGCCGCTGTACGGCGCGCTGATGAAGACGCCGCAGGGCCAGCAATGGGCGAAAGACGTGTATGCGCAAGCACGCGAACGCTACCACCCGGTGACGCAGGAAAGCGTCGACAAATTGATGGCCGCCCAAGTACATTGATCCACTTTCAGGAATCCACACCATGAAATTCACGCATCCGCTGCACACCCTTGCCGCCGCTGTTCTGCTGGCGTTTTCCGGCGCCGCCCTGCCGGCGCTGGCCGCCGACCCTGTCACCACGGCACCGGTCGCGGCGCAGTTGCCTGCACCTGCGCCGGCGCCCGCATTCTACCTGGCAAATGATGTCAACCGCGCCCTGAAAACGTTTGACGTGCCCGGCATCGCGATCGCCATCGTCAAGGACGGCAAGGTGATCGCCGCCACCGGTTTCGGCGTGCGCAAGCTCGGCGAGGCCGCGCCGGTGGACGGCAAGACCCTGTTCGAAGTGGCCTCCAACTCCAAGGGGTTCACCGCCGCCGCGCTGGCCATGCTGGTCGACGAAGGCAAGCTGGCCTGGGATGATCCGGTCACCAAGCACCTGCCCGGCTTCCAGATGCACGACTCGTATGTGACGGGCGAAATGACCATCCGCGACCTGCTGACGCACCGCAGCGGCCTGGGCCTGGGCGCGGGCGACCTGCTGTGGTGGCCGACCACCACGTTTACCACCGACGAGATCATCGAGAAGCTGCGTTACATCCGTCCGGCCACCAGTTTCCGCGCCAGCTATGCCTACGACAACCTGCTGTATATCGTGGCCGGCAAGATTATCGCCGAGAAAACCGGCATGAGCTGGGGCCAGGCCATGCACGAGCGCATCCTGGCGCCGCTGGGCATGACGGGCACCACCACCAGCCTGGCGGACAACGCGGGCAATCCCGACGTCGCCAGCGCGCACAGCAAGATCAACGGCAAGGTCGCCGCCGTCAAATCCATGCCGGTACCGAACGCGGTGGGCGCCGTCGGCATCAACACCAATGCGGAGGATATCGCCAAGTGGATGATGGTGCTGCTCGACGGCGGCAAGATCGCCGGCGTGCAGGACAAGGACGGCAAGGACGCGCGCCTGTTCAGCGCCAAGCAGGCGAATGAACTGTGGACCGCGCAGACGCCCGTCAAGATCGGCGAGCCGAAGCCGGAACTGGCGGCGACCAAGCCGAACTTCAGCGCCTATGGCCTGGGCTTCCAGCTGCGCGACTACCAGGGCATGAAAGTGGCCATGCACGGCGGCGCGCTGCAGGGCTTTTATTCGCGCGTGCTGATGGTGCCGCAGGCGAAACTGGGCGTGGCAATCCTGACCAACGCGGAAAACGGCGGTTCGATGACGGCTCTGCAGTGGCGCATCGTCGACCACTACCTGAACGCCCAGCCGTCGGACTGGATCGGCCTGGTGTCGAAGGTGGAGCAGGACATGCACGCGGAAGAAGTGAAAAAGCAGGGCAAGGCGTCCAAGGCGCGTGCCGCCAAATCGCAGCCGTCGCTGCCGCTGGCCAGCTATGACGGCGAGTACGAAGACGCGTGGTACGGCAAGGTGGTGATCGCGCCGCAGGGCAGGAAGCATATCCTGAGCTTCACGCGCACGCCGGACCTGAAGGGCGAACTGGAACACTGGCAGCACGACACCTTCATTGTGCGCTGGAAGGAGCGCAACTTCAACGCCGACGCCTACGTGACGTTCTCGCTGAAGCCGGACGGCAGCATCGACCGCGTGAAGATGGAGCCGGTCTCGGAAGAAACCGACTTCAGCTACGACTTCCAGGATTTGAACCTGGTGCCGGTCAAGGCGGACAAGAAGTAAAGCTGGGGTCACCCCCGTCACCGTTGGCGATGATATTTGCGTTGGCGGTGTTGAGGGTCTGACCCCGGCAGTTTGCCGACTTTACGGTTTGACGAACTTCAGCGTCATGCGGTCGCTCTCGCCGATCGCTTCATATCTGGCACGGTCGACATCCTTGTTGCCATAGGTGGGCGGCAGCGCCCAGACGCCGCCTTCGTGGTCGGCCTTGTCTTTCGGATTGGCGTTGATCTCCGATTTGCCGGCCAGTTTGAAGCCGGCGCTTTCGGCCAGCTTGATCACATACGCTTCATGCATGTAGCCGCTGCTGGCCTTGGCGTCCTGCGCCTTGTTCGCCGGCAGGCGGTGCTCGACGACACCGAACACGCCGCCCGGTTTCAGGCTGTCATACACCTGGCCGAACAAGACCTTCAAACCCTCGTCGCCGACCGGGATCCAGTTGTGGATATTGCGGAAGGTGAGCACCATGTCGGCCGTGCCTTTCGGCGCGATGCGGTAGGTGGTCGGTGGCGCAAAGGCGCCGATTTCCACCTTGTCGAAGGCAGCCGGGTTGGCGTCGAGTTTTTGCTGGAAACGGGCGGCGCTGCGGCGCGCGCCTTCGCTGCCCTGCGGATCGCTGCCGGCGGCAATCAGCTTGCCCTGTTCGCGCAGGTAGGGCGCCAGAATCTCCGTGTACTAGCCGCCGCCAGGGGCCAGTTCGACCACCGTCATGGTCGGCTTGATGCCGAAAAAGCGCAGGGTTTCATACGGGTGGCGGGCGCCGTCGCGCACCACGTTGGCGGGCGTGCGCGCGCTGCCGGCAATCGCCGCTTTCAGCGCCGCGTCGTCACCGGTGTTATCCGCTTTTGCAGCCAGCGCCGCACCGCCCATGGTCATTGCCGCGCCCAGGGCGGCAGCCAGGAATACTCGCTTCATCATCATCTCGTGCTCCATGCTTGTTAAGGAAAAAGGTTTTACTGCTGGTCCAGCATCCACTGCTTCAAGCCGTTGACCCAGTTCTTGGCCGGCAGGTTGACTTGTTTCTTGATGGTGGCCGCGCGTTCGTACAGCTCGCTGAAGTCCAGCAGCGGCGATTTTTTAAAGGCCAGCACGACGATGTTTTCGTCTTCCAGTTCCGGCACCCACACCACGGCGTCGAACACCAGTTCCATCGCCTGCAGGTTCTTGTCGTAGTTGGGAAAGTCGCCGAATACATTGGTGCACATGATGCCGTCATCCGTCAGGCAGTCGAAACAGGCCTGGTAGAACTCGGGTGTGTCGAGCACGGGGCCGCGCGCTTCCTCGTCGTACAGGTCGACCTGCAGCACGTCGACCGTGCCGTGGTTGGCGGTGTCGAGCACGAAGTCGAGCGCGTTCATTTCGCGCACGTCCAGGCGCGCGTCGTTCGGCGGCAGCGAGAACTGGGCGCCGCAGATGGCGATCACGTTGGGGTTCAGTTCGACCGCCGTCACCGTGGCGTCGGGAAAGCGGCGGTAGCTGAACTTGGTCAGCGCGGCGCTGCCCAGGCCCAGCTGCACGATGCGTTTTGGCTCGCTCTTGAACAGCATCCACATCATCATCATCTGCACGTATTCGAGCTCGATGGCGTCCGGTTTGTCGAGCCGCATGGCGCCCTGCACCCATTTGGTCCCCAGGTGCATGTAGCGGATGCCGCGGTGCTGCGTGATGGTGGCCGGCGGATGGCCGGGATGGCTGAAGGCGGCGTTGGTATGGGAGGTAAATTCTATCGTCATGGCGCCAGTGTAGCAGCCGGCAGTATCATCACCACGGCCAGGCCGCCGCCATCGCGGTTGGACAGGCTGATGCGTCCGCCGTGCGCTTCGGCGATCTCGCGCGCCAGCGCCAGCCCCAGGCCGGTGCCGCTGCGCTTGGTAGAGTAAAACGGCACCAGCGCGTTTTCCAGCACGGCGCCGCTCATGCCCGGCCCGCGGTCGCGCACTTCGATGCGCAGCATGCCCTGCGCCAGGCTCACATGCAGGCCGATCTTGCCCGGTGGCGAACCGGATTCGAGCGCATTTTTCAGCAGGTTGAGCAAGGCTTGCTGCAACTGCGCCGCATCGAACATGGCCGGCTGCGCGGGTGGCTCGCACTCCAGCGTGAAGACCGCTTGCGCGGCCAGGCTGTCGAGGAACGGCGGCCAGGCGCAGCTGGCCAGGCGCGGCGTGGGCAGCTTGGCAAAGCGCGCATAGCCGAGGATGAAGCTTTCCAGGTGGCGCGTGCGCTCCTCGATGGTGGCGAGGATTTGCGGCAGCCTCTCGGTCTGGCCGCGCCGCACCAGTTCCGCGCCCGAATGGGCTAGCGAGGCCAGCGGCGCCAGCGAGTTGTTCAGCTCATGGCTGATGACGCGGATGACTTTTTTCCAGGTCTGCACTTCCTGGCGCCGCAGCTCCAGGGTCAGCTGGCGCAGCAGCAGCAGCTCGTGGCGGCGCCCGTTCAGGCTGAAGCTGCGCCGGGCCAGGTGATACACCTCTTCCTGCTCTCCTTCGCCGCTGGTAAACAGACCATCGTTGCCGCGCGCCAGCGCTTCGGCCAGGGCCGGCGCGCCCTGGCGCACGATGTCCGCCAGGTGGTGGCCTTCGAGCCGGCGGCCGTGATGCAGCAGCTGGCGCGCGGCCAGGTTGGCGTAGACGATGGCGCTGCCGTCGGCCACCAGCAGCATGGCGACGGGCGTGTTCTGCACCATGGTGTCGAGCAGCAGTTCGCGCTGCACCAGGTCCAGGCGCTGCTTGCGCAGCACGTCGCCCAGCGCATTGTGGGCCGCCACCAGGTCGGCCAGTTCATCGTTCTGCGGCCAGCGCAGGCTGAAGCCGAAATCGCCGTCCTGGTAGCTGGCCACCGTGCCTGATAAAGCGCGAAACAGCGACAGCATCGCCTGCAGCTGGGCGCGAATGGTGATGATGGCCACCGGCAGCACGCACAGCAGGGTGGCGCCCAGCACCAGCAGCGGCTGGCCCGGAAAATAATGCGCCAGCAGCAGGGCGATGGCCACTCCCAGCACCAGCAGGGTGGCCACCAGCGCCGTCCAGCGCGTGAGCAGGGAAAGCCGCATGGTCCCGGGCGCCATCAGCCGCGCGCGATGCCCAGCCGTTCCATGCGCCGGTACAGCGCCTGGCGCGACAGGCCCAGCTCCTGCGCCGCCTGGGCCACCACGCCATGCGCGCGCGCCAGCGCGTCGACCACGCTGTCGCGGTCCGGTTCCGGTGCAGCCGATGGCGCGATGGGCGAGGCTGGCAAGCCCAGCTCCGGCGCGTGGATCACGCTGCCGGTGGTCAGCAGGCTGGCGCGCTGCATGACGTTTTTCAGTTCACGCACATTGCCGGGCCAGCCGTGCGCCAGCAGCGCCGCGTGCGCCTGCGCGTCCAGGGTTTTTTCGTGGCCCAGGAAATGGCGCGCCAGCACCGGAATATCGAGCGGACGCTGGGCCAGCGGCGGCAGTCGCAGCTCGATCACGTTGAGGCGGTAAAACAGGTCTTCGCGGAAGGTGCCGGCGCGGATCATGGCCGGCAGGTCGGCATTGCTGGCGCTGATGACGCGCACCTTGACCTGCCGTTCGCGGTTCGATCCCAGGCGCTCGAAGCGGCCCGTTTCCAGCACGCGCAGCAGTTTCATCTGCCCGGCCAGCGGCAGGTTGCCGATCTCGTCGAGGAACAGGGTGCCGCCGTCGGCCGCGTCGAACTTGCCGTCGCGCGCGCGGGTCGAGCCGGTATAGGCGCCCGCTTCGGCGCCGAACAGTTCCGCCTCGATCAGGTCGACCGGCACGGCGCCGCAATTGAGCACCACGAACGGGCCTTTGGCCACGAGTGAGTTGGCCTGCACGATGGCGGCGATGCATTCCTTGCCGCTGCCGTTCGGGCCGGAAATCAGTACCGGCACGTCGGCGCGCGCCACCTGGCAGGCCAGGTGCACCACGCGCTCGGTGGCCGGGTCCTGCCACACCATGCCGCGCAAATCGAACGCGTCCTCCAGCGCGTGGCGCTGGCGCTGTTCGGCCACCACGCGCGCGCGCAAGGCGCGGTTGGCCTGGCCCAGTTCCAGCAGGTTGCGCACGCTGGCCACCAGGCGCCGGTCGTCCCAGGGCTTGGCCAGGTAGTCGGCCGCGCCCGACTTGATCAGGTCGACCGCCGCATCGAGCTGGGTCCAGGCGGTCAGCAGGATCACCGGCAGGTCGGGGTGGCGCGCGCGGATCGCGTGGAACAGCGCCACGCCTTCCTCGCCCGAGGTGGTGTCGGCCGAAAAATTCATGTCCTGCACCACCAGGTCGACAGGCTGGCGTGCGAGCAGCGCCAGGCCCTCTTCGGGCGTGGCGGCGCTCAGGGCGTCGATCTCGTGCAGGGAAAACAGCACCTCGAGTGCGATCGCCACGGCGGCATGGTCGTCAATAATCAGTACGGTAGGCATGCGCGCAGCATAACATTGTCAGGTACGTCATAGTCAGGTGCTGCGGGTGGCGGTGGCCGGCGAAATGCTGGCCGCGCGCCAGGCCGGGCCGTACACCGCGCCCAGCCCCAGCAGCCAGAACACCAGCGCGCCGGCCAGCAGGTAGCCGGGCGGCAGGCGCGCCATTTCCAGCTGGCTGACCAGCAGGTGGTTCAGGCCCAGCGCCAGCAGCACGCCAGCGGCCACGCCGGCACTGGTGATCATGAAATTCTCGGTCAGGAAATAGCGCAGGATATCGATGCGCCGCGCGCCCAGAGCGCGCCGCACGCCGATCTGCTTGCGCCGCTGCGTCACCCACAGGCTGGCGATGCCGACGATGCCGCTGGCGGTCACCAGCAGCAGCAGGGCCGACACCGTGATCAGCATCCACGACAGGCCTTGGTCGGCCCGGTAGCGCTCCATGCGGTGCTGCTCCAGCGTGTCGATACGCACCAGGATGCGATCCGTGGTGGAGCTGCGGATCGCCTGGGCCGCCTCCTGCATCAGGCGGTCGCGCTGGCCCGGTTCGGCGCGCACGGCATACAGCAGCGTATCGCGCCCGCCCGTCATGCGCGCCGGCAGCAGCGCCGAATATTCGCCGCGCGGCTTGACCTGGGCACTCTGGGTCTGCAGCCGTTCGACGATGCCGACCACGCGCAGTTCCGGGTCGTTGTCGCCGGTGCCCTTGTAGATCGTCTTGCCGACGAAACTGGTCTCGCCCGGCCATATCTTCTGCGCCGCCAGGCGCGTGAGGATGACCACCTTGGGATAGATGTCGTCGACGTCATCATTGATCTCGGGTGCTTCCTCGGGCCGGAAGTCGCGTCCCTCGACCAGTTGCAAGCCATAGGTTTTCACCAGTGAATCGGGGCTGAAATAGGTGGCCACTTCCGCGCTGGGCGTGACCTGGTTGCGCTTGGCCGACACGCTGGTGATGTTGCCGGAGCGTGACAGCACCGCCTGCGACGTCAGCGCCACCGACATCACGCCCGGCAGCCCGCGCAGCAGGGCCGTCTGGCGCTGCTGTTCGGCCAGCTGGCGCTGGTGGCCGCCGCGATCCATGTTCTGGAGATTGACATAAAAAATATCGTTTTCAGCGGCCACGCCGGTGGGCCGCGCGGCCACGGCCTGGCGCACGTTGACGATATACAGGGCGTTGGCCAGGATGGCCAGACTGATCGCGACCTGCACGGCTACCAGGACGGCGCCGGTTTTGCTGCGCATCAGCGCCGAGAGGATGGGACGGATTTCCATGCTGGACCTCATCGTGGGTAAAGAGTGTTGATCGGGTTCATTGGGACTTGAGCTGGATCGCCGGCGTGACCTGGCAGGCGCGCCAGGTGGGCAGCAGGCCCGCCAGCAGGGCGGCAGTCACCGACATGGCAAACGTCAGCAGCAGCATCGGAATATCCATGTGCGCCACCGTGCCCAGATCCTCCGACTGCCGGCTGACCACGGCCAGCGCGCCAAACGCCAGCAGCAGGCCCAGCACACCGCCGGCCAGGCCGATCACGGCCGTCTCGATCAGGAACTGGCGGAAGATATCGCGCCGCGTGGCGCCCAGCGCACGGCGGATGCCCACTTCGGAAGCGCGCACGGAAAACTTTGCCAGCAGCAGGCCGACGGTATTGACCAGGCATAGCAGCAGGAAGCCGAACGCCAGCCAGGCGGCCAGCTTGTTGTCGTTGTCCACCACCTGCAGGTAAGCCATCCACTCGTTCAGGTCGTACAGCTGGTTCGGCGCATTGCGCATCATGCGGCCCAGCTTGCGCTGCTCGCCCGCGTAGGCGTCCAGGTACTGCTGCAGCTGGCCACGGTCGCCGCTGCTGGCCATCTCGAACCAGAACTGCAGCCAGGTGCAGCCCGAGGCCAGCATGCCCTGGTAGCCGGGAACGACATTGTCGCCATTGCAGCTCATGCCGCCATCGTGCACGGTCTCGTGGCGGATCGCGCTGGCAAACGGAATGAAGAATTCGTCTTCGGGGCCGAACGCTCCCTTGCTGCCGATAATGTGGTGGGCGCGCGGCACCACGTCCCAGGTCGCCAGCACGCCCGTCACCAGGTAGGGACGGCCCAGCACCATCACGCGCTGGCCGACCGGATTGTTTGTGCCCACCAGTTTTTCGGCCAGTGCACGGCTGAGCACGATCACGTCGGCGCCGCTGGCGTCATCGGCGTCGCTCCATGGCTGGCCATGCAGAAAAGGTGGCTCGAACATGGTAAAAAATTCGCGCGTGGGCGCCATGCCCTGGGCGAAGAACGAGCCGATATCCTTGCGCGCCGGTTCCACCTGGCCGGCCACGCCGTACATCACGGTGCGGCGCACGCCGATTTTGCTGCGCATGAAATTCTGCGCATCGATATAGCTCATCTGCATTTGCGAAAAGCCCGGTTTTTCACCGGGCACATAGCCTTTCACGGGCAGGATGTCGATCAGCGGCACGAACAGGCGGTCGCTCTTGTGCGGCAGTGGGTCGCCCGACATGGCGTGCAGGATGGTGACGGTCGAGACGCTGGCGGCTACGCCCACGGCCAGCGTCAGTATCATCAGCGCGGTCAGCGCGCGGTTGCGCAGCAGGCTGCGCAGGCCCAGCTTGAAATAGTAGTCGAACATGGTCGCTCCTCAGGCGGTGGCAGGATGGCGGGCGGCGGTGAGCGAGGCGCCGTGCTGCATCAGGTCCGACACCTGGCCGTCGATGATGTGCACATTGCGCTGGCTGCGCAGCGCCAGTTCCGGATCGTGCGTGACCATCAGGATGGTGGTACCCTGGGCGTTGATGTCTTCCAGCAGCTCCATCACGCCGCGCGCCATCTGCGTGTCGAGGTTGCCGGTCGGTTCATCGGCCAGCAGCAGCTTGGGCGAGCCGGCCAGTGCGCGCGCGATCGCCACGCGCTGCTGCTGGCCGCCCGACAGTTCGGCCGGATAATGTTTCATGCGCGACGCCAGGCCGACCTTGGCCAGCGCGTCTTCGATGCGTTCGCGGCGTTCGGCGCGGTTGAAGCCCCGGTAGCGCAGCGGCACGTCGACGTTGTCGAACAGCGACAGGTCGGGAATCAGGTTGAAACCCTGGAAGATGAAACCCAGCTTTTCATTGCGCAGGCGCGAACGCGCGTTGTCGTCCATGCCCTGGACGTTGACGCCGTCGAGGACGTACTGGCCGTCGGTGAATTCTTCGAGCAGGCCGGCGATGTTCAGGAAACTGGTCTTGCCCGAGCCGGATGGCCCGGTGACGGTGACGAATTCGCCTTGCTGCACGTGGATCTCGAAGCCGCGCAGGGCGTGTGTTTCGATCATGTGGGTGCGGTAGACTTTGCTCAGGTTTTGCATGCGCAGCATGGGGAGCCTCTTGTAAAAGTTAAATGAATCAATGTCAGTTGAGCGAGACGCGCGCGGCGTTCTCGAAGTTTTCGGTACCGGCGACCACCACCTTGTCGCCCAGTTTCAAGCCGTCCAGGATTTCCACGGCGGTCACGCTGGTCGCGCCCAGCTTGATCGGCGTGCGCATCGCCACGCCGTCGCGCACCACATAGGCGAAGCGGCCGCCTTCGGCTTCGACAAACGAGCCGCGCGCCAGCATCAGCACGCCCGGTTTTTCATCGATCAGGAGGCGCGCCGACACGCGCTGGTTCTGGCGCAGGCCGGCCGGCTGCTCGCCATCGAAACGCACGCGTGCCAGCACCTGGTTTTTCACTACTTCCGGCGACAGTGCCGACAGCTTGCCGGTGGCCTTGACCACTCCCGTTTCGATCTCTGCCCGCATGCCCAGGCCCATGTCGGCCACATAGGTTTCCGGCACCTCCAGTTCCACTTCCAGCTGCGACAGGTCGACCAGCGTCATCAGGGCCGTATTGGCCTGCACCACGCTGCGGTTGGCCACCGACAGGGTGCCGATAAAGCCGTTCACGGGCGCGCGCACGGTCAGCTCGTCGACGCGGCGCTGGGCGTTGTCGCGGACGAGGCGCTGGCGTTCCAGTTCATTGGCCTTGGTCTTCAGGGCCAGGGTCACGTCTTCGCTTTCCAGGCCGGCCGCCTGCGAGGCGTGCTTGCTGCGGATCTCGGCCGAATTGAGGGCATCCTTGGCCTTCTGGTAATCGATCTTGGCGATGATGCCCACCTGCGCCACGCTTTCGTAGCGCTCCAGGGTGCGCTGCGCCGACAGGCGTTCGATTTCGGCCGTATCGGCTTCGCGCCGCGCCAGCAGTTTCTGTTTCTTGGCCAGGATCTGCTGGCGCGCCACTTCCGCTTCGAGCTGCTGCACGCTGGACTGTTCGCGCTTGAGGGCGTCGGACAAATCGGGCGACTCGAGCACCGCCAGGATGTCGCCCTTTTTCACCGTATCGCCCGCCTTGGCCTTCAGGGTGACGGTGGCCACCGTGGTCGAATACAGGGTGGGGCTGATCGAGGCGACCACGCGGCCATTGACGGCGGCGTCGCGCACCAGGGTGCCGCGCGTGACTTCGGCGATGCGCAGCCGGCTGGCATTGACGGAATGCTCGCTGCCGCGCCAGCTGTGGAAGGCGGCATAGGCGCAGGCGAGCAATGCCAGGGTGCTTGCGGCGATCAGCAGGCGGCGCCTGGCGAACTGGCCCCTGGGGGCGGCGATAACGGCGTCTTGTTGGGAAGTGTCGCGGATCATGGTGGTGGCGTTAAAAAGAATAAGCAAGCTATTGCACGATACGTGCCAGCGCCAAGTGTTTGATTTGATTGAGCGGCAGGGCGCTTGTCCGCTGTCCGCAGCTGTCCGCGCTGTCCGTTGCGTACGGATTCCTGCCCGCATTTTTTCAGCCAGCAGGTGGGCGTTCTTGGTATAGTCGGCGAAGAAGTATTGCTTGATGTTTATGTTTTAATGACAATATAACGGGGTTGATATGAAAAATATGACAGTGCGTGCCAGTTTGCTCGGCGTGCTGCTGCTGTTTGCCGCGATGCTGGTGGTCGGCGCCGCGCTGGGCATTTATGCGCTGGGCCAGTCGACCCGTTCGATGTCCACCATGTACCAGGTCACGTCGCAGGTGATCGTCATCAACGACGCCTACAAGGACACCACGCGCGTGCGCGCCGCCCTGACGCGCGCCTATACCAGCATCCGGGATGGCGGCGCGGCGGCCGAGCGCGACGGCGCGCTGGCCAGCGCCAGGAAATCGCAGCAGCGCGCGCTGGAATTCATCGGCAAATACGACGGCGCGCCGGCTTATGACGGCCAGGATGCGGCGCTCAAGCGCGAGCTGATCGCTGCGGCGCGCACGCAGGTGCAGGCGCTCGAACGCGCCACCGCCGCGCTGGCCGGCAATGACGCCGATGCTTACACGCTGATCAATACGCGCGAGCTGACGCCGGCCGGCGCCGCCTTTTCGGCCCAGCTGGAAAAATTCCAGAAGCTCGGCGACGAGCAGAACACGGGCTTGATGGCGACGCGCGACCAGGACTACGCCATCGTCAAGTGGCTGGTCGCCCTGGGCCTGCTGCTGGCCTTGGCGCTGGTGGTGGGCGTGCACTACATGCTGCGCCAGGTGGTGATCGCGCCGCTGGCGCGCGCCGTGGTGCTGCTCGACCAGGTGGCGCATGGCGACCTGACGGCGCATATCGACGCCGGCGGCGACAACGAGATCGGGCGCCTGCTGGCGGCCATCCGCCGCATGCAGCAGGATCTGCTGTCGACCGTGGCGCGCGTGCGCGGCGGCGCCGAAGCGATCAACCGCGGTTCGCAGGAACTGGCGGCCGGCAATATGGAACTGTCGGCGCGCACGGAAACGCAGGCCAGTTCGCTGGAACAGACGGCCGCCTCGATCGAGGAACTGACCAGCACCGTCAAGCAGAATTCGGAAAACGCCCAGCATGCGCGCGGCCTGGTCGATGGCGCCTCCGGCACGGCGGCGCAAGGCGGCGAAGTGATGCAGGACGTGGTCAGCACCATGAACGCGATCAATGACTCGTCGAAGAAAATCGTCGACATCATCGGCGTGATCGACGGCATCGCGTTCCAGACCAATATCCTGGCCCTGAACGCGGCCGTCGAAGCGGCGCGCGCCGGCGAACAGGGCAGGGGCTTCGCGGTGGTCGCCACCGAGGTGCGCAGCCTGGCGCAGCGCTCCAGCCAGGCCGCGCGCGAGATCAAGCTGCTGATCGACGATTCGGTCGGCAAGATCGCGCTGGGCACCAGCCTGGTCGAGCGCGCTGGCGCCACCATGAACACCCTGGTGGGCGACGTGCGGCAAGTGACGCAGATCGTCGGCGAGATCGCCACCGCCAGCCGCGAGCAGAGCGACGGCATCGACCAGGTCAACCAGGCGATCGCGCAGATGGACCAGGTGACGCAGCAGAACGCGGCGCTGGTGGAAGAGGCGGCGGCCGCCACTCAGTCGCTGCAGGATCAGGCGGGCGAACTGGCGCGGACGGTGAGCGTGTTCAAGATCGCCCCGCATGCCGTGCGCGCCTGAGGTGCTTCACTTGAGCCGCATCACTTGATAATCTGGCAATCGTCCTGATATGGCCCGGTGATGAATGGCGCCGCCACCGCGGCCCGCATCCCACCTGGAGCATCATGACACTGCCCGACAAGAAACCTGCTTTCCCGATCCGCCTGCGCGGCTGGCTGCGCCAACTGGCCAGCCTGCCCGAGCCGCCGGAATACGATTATCCGTTTGCCCGCAGCGATATCGCCATGCTGGGCAAGGTGGAAGGCGGGCCGGTCCTGATCGATGCGCAGACCTGGGATGAAATGCTGCTCGATGGCTACAGCGAATCGCTGGCGGAACAAACCAGCATCTTCGGCCAGCAGCGCCTGCACCAGCGGCTGGCCGGCGGCGTCGCCGATCCCGCCTCGGTCGAACGCGTGCGCGCCTTGCTGGCCGCGCCAGCCGACATGGCGCGCTTGCAGCAGGCCATGCACGGCCTGCGCAGCGTCGACATGGAAGTGAGCGCGCCCCTGTTTGGCCAGCCGATCGCGCCGCCGCCCTGGTGGCGCCGCCTGTTGCTGCTGCCGCCGCTGGCGCTGCTGCTGTCGCTGGCGGCGGCCTTGCTGTTTGCGCCGCTGGCCTGGTTCGGCGTGCTGGCCGCCTGGGTGGTGCTGATGCTGTTGCAGGTGCAGTTCCATGACTGCTGCAAGTACTGGCAGCGCAGCGTGCAGACACTACAGCAATTGCTGCTGGCGCATGAGCGCCTGGGGGCGCTCGCTACGCCGTTCACGCAAGGCTGGCAGGACGAGGCACGCCGCGTCGGCCGCCTGCACCGGCATCTGACACCGATCCGCTGGCTCAAGCTGATACCGCTGCTGTCCGAATATGAGGACTGGTTCGTGCTGGGCGATGTGCGGCGCTATTTCCGCAGCCGCGTGGTGTTGCTGCGCCAGCTTGACGTTTTCCGCCGCAGCTTTTTGCGGGTGGCCGAGCTGGAAGCCGACCTGGCGCTGGCGCGCCACCTGCAGGCGCGCGAGCAGTTCTGCTGGGCGCAGGCGCTGCCTGGCGATGCGCGCGGGCTGAGGTTCGAGCAGGTGCGCCATCCCCTGCTGCCGGCGGCGCTGCCGCTGTCGCTGGCCCTGGACGGGCGCGGCGCCTTTGTCTCGGGCCAGAACGGCATCGGCAAAAGCACCTTGCTGCGCACCCTGGGCATCAACCTGGTCTGCGCGCGCGCATTCGGCTTTTGCCATGCGCAGGCAGCCCGCGTGCCGCTGCTGCCGCTGTACTCGAGCATGCAAAGCGAAGACTCGCTGGCCGGCGGCGAAAGCCTGTATCTGGCCGAACTGCGCCGCGCGCACGAACTGCTGGCGCTGGCCGGGAGTACTGAGCCTGCGCTGTTCATCATCGACGAGATCTTCCGCGGCACCAATCACCTCGAATCGATCTCGGCCGCCGCCGCCGTGCTCCATACCCTGGCGGCGCGCCACCTGGTGATCGTGTCTTCGCATAACCTGGTGCTGGCGCCGCTGCTGGAAGACTGCCTGGCGCCGTGGTGCGTGCGACGCGATGCCGGCGGCGCCTTGCTGCTGGCGCCCGGCGTGCTGCAGGCAACCAACGGCATCGCGCTGCTGGCCGAGCGCGGTTTCGGCCGCCAGATCGAAGACAAGGCGGGCCGGGTGTTCGACTGGCTCAGCACGCACATGGCGCAGCCGGCCGATTGCAGCGGCGTGCTGGCGCCGGCCTGACGGGTTTCCTCAGGCCGAATGCAGGCCCGGCTGCGCGCGCAATTGCCGCAGCGGCGCATGGTCGACCCACTCGCCGATATCGACGCTGTTGTCGAGAAAACCGCGCGCCAGCAGGAAGTCGTTGAACGATCCCAGCGCGGCCAGCGACTCGGGCGCCAAGTCGACCCGCAGCTTGCGGTGCAGCTGCGGACCGTAGGCGGCGCGCACCAGTTGCGGCGCCGAGCCCGTTTCATTGGCGATATAGCTGATGGTTTCCAGCGGATGCGAGGCGGCCCAGTGGCCGGCGTCGACCACCAGCTGCAGAAAGCCGCTGACGATGTCGGGAAACTCGCGCAAGGTCGCGCCGCTGACCGTCAGCGGGCGCGGCGTGCCGTTGTTGTTGCGGATCGCCGGGTCGGGATGAAAGCCGATATCGGCCACCACCAGCGCATTGAGCATGAGGGCGATTTCCAGCCCCGCCGAGCCGCGCACATAGATCGCGTCGACCTGGCCCGCCAGCAGCGCATGGGCTTCGGCCAGGTACAGGCGGCGCAGGTCGCGTTCCACTTCGACCAGGGTGACATCCTGGTCCGCCAGGCCTTCCAGGCTCAGGGCATTGAGCACGCCGCGCAGGGTGGTGGCGCGGAACATGTCGATCTCGATGTCGTCGCAGCGCGGCACGGCGATGCGCCGTCCGCGCAGGTCGCCAATGGCGCGGATGCCGGACTGCGGCAGCGCCAGGATCTGCTGCGCTTCGTCGGTCCAGGTCAGGCCGATCACGCGCGTGTCGGCGCCGCGCGCGCGCGCCCACAGGGCCGGTGCGCTGCTGCCCTGGCGGAAGGTATTGGCCAGCATGTATTCGAGCTGCTGCGTCGGGTTGCCGCTCGGCTGGCGCGTGCGCAGCGAACGGATCGCCACGCCATCGGCCGACGGTTCGCCATTGAGCCAGCCGAGATGCACGGCGATGCTGAGCGGCGTGGGCACGGGCGAGCGTTCGTACCAGAAGGGAGGGTGGGTTGCGGTCATGGGAGAGGGACGTAACGGGGACGTAGTGGTCGCGATACAACAAGCGTCAGCAAGAGCCATGCCACCGCTGGCGGCGCGCATTTCCGGCCTGCGGCGCGGCGCATTGCTGCGCCAGCAGCAGGCCATCAGCAGCGTCTTGCGCGCCTGGCAGCAACCGGCGCCGGATAGTCGTTTTATCTCTATGCATATGCAAAACCGTCGCTTCCCTGCCACCCCCGCGCCATGCTAACTTGACCGTGTCCCGATACCGATGAAAGTGTGCCATGGAGGTGCTCAGCCTGCCCAATCCCGCCGATCACGCGATCTCGATCCGTGCCAAGGCGCTCGCGTTCGAAGACCCCGCGTCCAGGGTGCTGCTCGAACGCATACGGCTGATCGCCCCCAGCGATGCGACCGTGCTGGTGACGGGCGAAAGCGGCACCGGCAAGGAGCTGATCGCGCGCCTTGTGCACACACTGTCCGAGCGCGGCGAACGGCCGTTCATCGCCGTCAATTGCGGCGCTTTTTCCGATACCCTGATCGAGAGCGAACTGTTCGGCCACGAGCGCGGCGCCTTTACGGGCGCGCTCGAAAGCCGCGCCGGCTGGTTCGAAGCGGCCCATGGCGGCACCTTGTTTCTCGACGAAGTGGGCGACCTGCCGCCGGCGGCCCAGGTCAAGCTGCTGCGCGTGGTGCAGGAGCGCGAAGTGGTGCGCGTCGGTTCGCGCAAACCCGTGAAAATCGATGTGCGCCTGGTGGCGGCCACCAATGTGCGGCTGGAAGCGGCCGTGCGGGCCGGCCACTTCCGCGAGGACCTGTACTACCGCCTGAATGTGGCCAAGCTGGCGCTGCTGCCGCTGCGCGAACGCCCCGACGACATCGCGCCGCTGACGCGCCACTTTCTCGACCTGTATGGCAAGCGCCTGCGCATCGCCGCGCCGGTGCTGGACGCCGATGCGCTGCTGCGCCTGAAACGCTATTCCTGGCCCGGCAATATCCGCGAACTGGAAAACGTGATCCACCATGCGCTGCTGATCAGCCGTGGCGGCAAAGTCACCGCGGCCGACCTGCATTTCTCGTCGCTGGGCGAATTGTCCGGCGCGGCCGCACCTGCCGCCACCGCCACCGCCACCGCCGCTACTGCGGCCGGCACGCCGCAAGAGGCCTTGCGCGCGGCGCTGCTGCGCCTGTTCGATGCAGACCATCCCGACCTGTGGCAGGCGATCGAAGGCGAGGTGTTTGCCAGCGCCTATGAATACAGCGACCGCAACCAGCTGCAGACGGCGCGCCTGCTGAACCTGAGCCGCAATATCGTGCGCGCCCGCCTGGCCGACCTGGGCATCATCAAGGGCGCCGCCGGCGCGCTGTGACGCTGCTGCAGCTGCTGCTGCTGCGGTGCTGCTGCCGCAGCAATGTGCTGAATTTCCCCCTCCCGCGATTCCCCATCCTGTGCATCACTTCCTTGCAAATCAATGACTTGCGTGGCGATCGGGCTTGGCACGCTTCCTGCAAATAGAAGCTCCAAAGGGCGCGTCACGCCAGAATGGCGGGGCGACGCCGGCACGGAGACTTCTATTCAATTCAACGCGCATGCGCACAGGGAGTGGCAATGAAAGCAGCAGCATCAGGCAGGGCGGTACAACATCTGGCGGCACGGCGCGGTACGCGGCGCTGCATGGTACTGGCGCTGGCCGGCGCCTTTGGCGCGCCGGCCTGGGCGCTGGACGACGTTCCCGCAGCGCCTGCGGCAGTGGTGGTCAGCGAGGACGATGGCGCCGTGCTGCAGCGCGTGGTGGTGACGTCCGAAAAGCGCCGCGACAATGTGCAGTCGATCGCCTCGGCGGTGACCGTGATCGGCGGCGACACGGTGGAAAACAGCGAAGTGCGCAATGCCGGCGACATCATCCGCTTCGTGCCCAACATGACGGCCGACACCACCGACGGCCATGGCCGTCCGAAGTTCTATATCCGCGGCATCGGCCTGTCCGACGCCTCGGTGTGGAACACCAATCCGATCGGCACCTACCTCGACGACGTGTATATCTGGAACGCCTCGACGGTGGGCTTTCCGCTGTTCGACCTGGAACGCGTGGAAGTGCTGCGCGGCCCGCAAGGCACTTTGTGGGGCAAGAACACCACGGGCGGCGCGATCAACTTCATTTCGCGCAAACCGACTTTCAGCAATGACGGCTACGTCAAGGCCAGCATCGGCGACAAGGGCAGCACCCTGCTCGAAGGCGCTTACGGCGGCGCGCTGAAGGACGACGTGCTGGCCGCGCGCGTGTCGCTGCACCGCGAACAGGCCGACCGCTATGCGCAGAACAGTTTCGTGCCGGGTACCGAAAAATGGCGCGACCTGGGCGTGCGCGCGCAATTGCTGGCGAAGTTCTCGAACACCTTCGACGCGCTGCTCAACCTCCATTACCGCGACTTCAACGGCCCGGTGCTGCTGAGCGGCACCACGGCCGTGCCGACCCAGACCCGCTTCAATATCCCGGCGCTGGTGGAACCGACCGACAGGCTGAAACAGAAGGGAGCGGCGCTGACCCTGAACAAGGAGCTGCCGGGCGGGCTGTCGCTGACCTCGGTCACGGGCTATGAAAAATTCGACCGCGCGCAGGGCAGCGCCGACTCCGTCACCTATGAATCGAGCCGCAGCCGCACGGTGTTCGCGGTCGACCAGCTGAGCCAGGAGCTGCGCCTGGCGTCGCCGAAGACCGGGCCGCTGTCGTGGATCGCCGGCGCCTATTTTTTTGACGGCAAACTCGATTCCAGCGCGCAGACGGGCGTGCTGCCAGGCTCGCGCACGGCGGCCGGCGGCAACAAGACGCGCAGCTACAACAGCACCGACTACACGCTCAAGTCGACCAGCTATGCGCTGTTCGGCAACGCCGATTACAAGTTCAGCGACAAGTTCGACGTGGCGCTGGGCGTGCGCGAAACGCGCGAGAAAAAGGAGATCGACTATCGTTATCGCACCGCGCCGGCCGGCGTGGCCTACAACAATGTGGCGCAGTGGTGGCTGGCGTCCAGCCTGAACGCGAACCTGACCACGGCGGCGGCCCAGGATGCCTCGAAGACTTGGTCGGCGTTTACCTACGACATCACGCCGGCCTACCAGATCAGCGACGACGTGCGCGCGTATTTCCGCTACTCGAAAGGATTCAACGGCGGCAGCTTCAACGCCGGCGCCACCACGCAAAGCCAGGTCACGACGATACAGCCGGAATACCTGAAATCGTATGAGCTGGGCGTGAAGAGCGAATGGTGGCAGCGCCGCCTGCAGGTCAACGTGGCCGGCTTTTACTACGACTACACCGACATCCAGCAAAAGGGCACCACGCTCAATCCGCTCAACCCGAGCCAGCAGGTGCTGACCTTCATCAACGCGCGCGGCGGGGAGGTCAAGGGCGTCGATATCGAGGTGGCGCTGGTGCCGGTGAAAGACTTGCGCCTGGCCGTCAACGTGGGCCTGAACCATACCGAGTTCACCGACTTCCAGGACACGCTGACGCACAACGCGGCCGGCAACTGGTTCAACCGCGTGCCGCGCGTGATCGGCAATGTGCAGGCCGAATACAAGTACCGCCTGGCGAGCAGCGGCGCGCTGGTGTTCAACACCGACTGGGGCTACCGCAGCAAGGCGTATTTCAATGCCGTCGACCAGAGCAGCGCTTTCCTGACCGAGAAGGCCTACTGGCTGGGCAATCTGTCGGCCGGCTACGTGGCGCCGCGCCAGCAGTATGAGGTGCGCCTGTATGTGCTGAACGCCACCGACAAGGTGTACCGCAACACGGCGCTGATCACCGGCCTGTATTCGTATGGCGCGCCGCGCACCTTTGGCGTGTCGGCCACCTACCGTTTTTAAGGAGCCACCATGAGCGATATTCCGACCACCCGCCGCCGGCTTGCCGCCGGCGCCCTGGGCTTGATCGTGCTGGGCGGCGCACTGTGGTGGGCGCTGCGCCCCGCCGCACCCGCCACCCCGCTGGCCCCGGGCAAGCCGGCCGTGGGCGTGCGCATCGCCGCCGCCGCGCTGGGCAACCCCGAGCAGATCAGCAAGCAGCTGCAGACCAGCGGCCCGCTCGGCTATGCGATCCACCTGGGCGTGTTCCAACGCGAGCTGGCGCACAGTGGTTTCCGCTTCGACGGCGTGCTCGGCTTTCCGCGCACGGCGGCGGCCCTGCTGGGCATGATGAGCGGCCAGGCCGAACTGGCCAGCACCGGCGACTCGCCGGCGGTGCTGTCGCGCGCGCGCGGCGAACGGCAGCGCGCCCTGTATGTCACGCCGCCCAGCGATACCGAGTCCGGTTTCTGGGTGGTCGGGCGCCCCGGCGGGCCGGCCACGCTGGCGTCCCTGGGCGGCAAGCGCGTGGGCCTGCTGTTCGGCTCCACCTTCGACTACGGCTTCCAGACCGCCGCGCAGGGGCTGGGACTGAAAGATGTCGCCTACACGCAGCTGCCCTCGTCGGCGGCGCTGCCGGCCCTGCAAAACAATCAGCTCGACGCCTATGTGACGTCGGCCGCCGTGGCCAAGCTGTGGATAGACCGCCATGGCCTGACCCTGGTGGGGAAACTGGGCGACGTGCCGTCCACCGGCCGCACCGTCAGCGTGATTTCCGCGCGGGCCGACTTCCTGGCGGCCAACCCGTCTTTTGCGCCGGCCTTCTGGCGCGGGCTGAAGGCGGGCATCGACGCGATCCGCCAGGACCCGGAAGCGTACTACCGCTGGAGCGCCGACAGCACCGGTTATCCGCTCGACGTGGTGCGCGCCACCACCAGCATCGATTTCGAGGATAAGGCGATTTCCGACGCGGGCGTGACGGCGCTGAAAAAACTGCTCGATTTCCGTGTCGCGCACCAGGTGGCGCAAGCGCCGTTTTCGGTCGATGACTGGGTGGTGCGCCAATGACGGCCGCCATCGTGAACGCCGGCGTGGCGCTGGCGCCGCCCACGCCCCTGCAAGCGCGGCCACGCTCGCCGCGCCGCAGCTTCCTGCTGCGCCTGTCGGTGCCGCTGCTGATCTTGCTGGCCTGGGCGCTCGGTTCGGCCAGCGGCGCGCTGCCGACCAATGTGCTGGCCGCGCCGTGGGTGGTGCTCGACAGCGCCTGGTCGCTGGCGCGCTCGGGCGTGCTGTGGCACCACCTGTCGCTGTCGCTCACGCGCGCCGGCCTGGGCCTGCTGCTCGGTGGCGGCTTCGGCCTGTGCCTGGGCATCCTGGCCGGCCTGTCGCGCGTGGTCGAGGAACTGGTCGACCCGACCATGCAGATGATACGGGCCGTGCCGTTCCTGGCGCTCATTCCACTGTTGATCGTCTGGTTCGGCATCGGCGAATCGTCGAAGATCCTGCTGATCGCGGCCGGCGCTGCCAAGCCCATGTATCTGAACGCCTATGGCGGCGTGCGCAATGTCGACCCGAAAATCATCGAGGCGGCGCGCATCTTCGGCCTGACGCGCTGGCGCCTGATCGCCGAGATCTATTTTCCCGCCGCGCTGCCGTCGCTGATGGTGGGCCTGCGCCTGTCGACCACCATGGCGCTGCTGGCATTGATCGGCGTGGAGGTGATCAACACCACCCAGGGCATCGGTTTCCTGATGCTGCAGGCGCAGGAATATTTCAAGACCGAGATCCTGATCGTCTGCGTGGTGATCTATGCGCTGTTCGGCCTGGCCACCGACCTGCTGGTGCGGGTGCTGGAACGGCTGCTGATGCCGTGGCGCGCGCTGGCGCGCAAATGAACGGTGCAACTTTGAACGGAAACGAGATGGCGACAATTAGCAAGCTGCGGCTGGCCGGCGATCCGGCACCCGCACATCCCCCGGCGCCGGCGGCGCAGGTGCGCAACGCGCACAAGGTCTTCGACGGCAAAGCGGTGCTCGACGGCTTTGAGCTGGACATCGGCCAGGGCGAATTCATCGCGCTGCTGGGGAAAAGCGGCAGCGGCAAGACCACCTTGCTGCGCATGCTGGCGGGCCTGGACGAGGTCGACAGCGGCAGCGTGCTGGTGGCCGAACGGCGCACGGTGGTGTTCCAGGAACCGCGCCTGGTGCAATCGAAGCGCGTGCTCGACAATGTGCTGCTGGGACTCGACAAGCGCAGCCAGCGCGAGGCGGCCTTGGCCGCGCTCGACGAAGTGGGACTGGCCAGCCATGCCGATGCCTGGCCGGCCACGCTGTCCGGCGGCGAAGCGCAGCGCGTGGCGCTGGCGCGCGCCTTGCTGCGCGCGCCGCAGCTGCTGATGCTCGACGAGCCGTTTGCCGCGCTCGACGCGCTGACCCGCATCAAGATGCAGGCGCTGGTGGCGCAGCTGTGCCGCCGCCACCAGCCGGCCGTGCTGCTGGTGACGCACGATGTCGACGAGGCGATCCAGCTGGCCGACCGCGTGCTGGTGCTGAGCGGCGGGCGCACCGTGCTGGACGAACGCATCGCGCTCGATCATCCGCGCCAGCGCGGCGCGCAGGCCTTCGACCTGCTGCGCGCAAGGCTGCTGCGCACCCTGGGCGTGACGGAAACGCCGTGAGCGCCGCGACGATCGCTCCCATCCTCCCCGTCACCCGCTATCCGCTGCTGCGCTGCCTGGCCATCTACCGCTGCTGGCCGGCGCCACCGTGCTGCTGTTCGTGCTGGTGAACGCGGCGCTGGTATGCCAGCAATGGCTGCTGGGCCAGGCCGTGCACGATGTCACCGCAGGGCGCGCCGTGCTGCGGCTGGCCGACGGCACGCTGGACCATGCGCCGGCGCTGCGCTGGCTACTGCTGCTGGGCGGCGTGGCGCTGGCGCGCGCGCTGATGCTGTATGCGGTGGCGCTGGCCTCGCAGCAATGCAACCAGCGCCTGCTGACACAGCTGCGCGCGCGCATCTTCAGCCATATCCAGCAGCTGCAGCTGGCCTATCACTGGCGCCAGGGGATGGGCGAACTGGTGAACCGCACCACGCGCGACGCCGACAAGGTGCGCGACGCCATGATCACGTTCTGGCGCCAGGGTGTCGACACGGTGCTGGTGCTGGTCGCCGTGCTGGGCCTGCTGTGCTGGTACCACCCGGCGCTGGGCCTGGTGCCGCTGCTGCTTTGCATGGCCGCGCTGGCGCTGCTGCTGCGCCAGGCCGGCCATCTGGTGCGGCTCGACCGCGCCACCGGCGCCGCCTACGACCGCGTCAGCCAGGATATCGCCGAAGGCGTGACGGGCGTGCGCGTGATCAAATCGTTCGTGCTGGAACAGCAGCGCAGTACCCGTTTTGCGGGTGAGGTGGCGCTGTTCGCACGGCAGGCGCGCGCCGCGCTGGCGTATGCCAGTTCGCGCGTGCCGCTGCCGCAGGCGGTGGTGGCGATGGGCCATGTGTGGATCATGCTGTATGGCGCGCTGCTGGTGGAACGCGGCCAGCTGAACCTGGGCCAGCTGACGGCCGCGCTGCTGCTGGCCACCATGCTGGTGTTTCGCCTGGAAGGCGTGGGCCGCGCCATGCAGGCCTGGTCCGATGCGCGCGCGTCGGCCGGCCGCATCTGGGAGCTGCTCGACACGCCACTGGCGCTGGCCGGCGGCGCCGGACAGCTGCCACCCGGTCCGCTGGGCTGCCGCCTGGCACGCGTGGCGCTGGCCGCGCCCGGCGGCGGCAAGCTGATACTCGACGACTGCAGCTTCACCATCGCGCCCGGCGAGACGGTGGCGCTGGTGGGCGCCACCGGCGCCGGCAAGAGCATGCTGGCGCATTTGCTGCCACGGCTGCTGCAGCCCGATGGCGGCAGCGTGCATCTGGGCTCGGACGCCATGGGCTGGCACGATGCGGCCGGCCTCGACTTGCCGGCGCTGCGGCGGCGCGTGCATGTGCTGCCGCAGGAGAGTTTTCTGTTTTCCGACACGGTGGCGGCCAATCTGCGTATGGCCGCGCCCGAGGCCAGCGACGCCGAGCTGCGGCGTGCCCTGCAACTGGCCAGCGCCGGCGAAATCGTCGCCGGCCTGGAACATGGTATGCAAACGCGGCTGGGCGAGCGCGGCACGACCTTGTCCGGCGGCCAGCGCCAGCGTCTGTGCCTGGCGCGCGCGCTGCTGGCGGCGCCCGACCTGCTGGTGCTCGACGACGCCACCAGCGCGCTCGACGCCGTCACCGAACGGCGCATCCTGGGCGCGCTGCGCGGCGAAGGGGGCGCGCGCACGATGCTGCTGGTCGCCAGCAAGCTGTCGACCGTGCTGCATGCCGACCGGGTGCTGCTGCTGGAGGGCGGCCGCATTGCCGCCGCCGGCACGCATGCGCAACTGCTGGCCAGCCAGCCCGCCTACCGCGAGCTGCTGGGGATAGCCGGCGAGGGCGGCCATGAATAAGCCTGCCGCCCCGGGCAGCGACCTGGCCACCGAAGAGGCGCTGGCCGGCCAGGCCATGCGCCGCACGGCGTGGAGCCGCCTGCTGCCGCTGCTGCGCCCCGTGCGCGCGCACATCGCCGCCGTGGTGCTGCTGGAAGTGTTGCTGGTCGCCTCAATCTTCGTGCGGCCCTGGTTCGTGCGCGTGCTGGTCGACCGCGGCCTGCTGCCCGCCGGTGTCGGCGGCTGGCGCCTGGACTGGCCGCTGCTGTGGTGGCTGGGGGCGGGGCTGGCGGCGACCTGGGTGGCGCGCTTTGCGCTGGCCGGCGCGGCCCAGTACCTGGCCGGCAGCGCCGCCATCGGTGTGCTGAACGACCTGCGCGTGCGCGCCTTTGCCCATGTGCAGGCGCTCAGCGTGTCGTATTTCGACCGCGCCAGGGCCGGGCGCATCATGTCGCGCCTGGACCGCGATATCGACGGTCTGGAGCCGCTGCTGATACAGGGGCCGCCCGAACTGCTGTCGGCGCTGCTGCGCTGCGTGCTGGCCGGCGTGCTGCTGTGGCATATCGCGCCGCCGCTGTTCTACAGCCTGGCCGCCGTGATCGTGCCGCTGGCGGCCGGCACCTGGCTGTTCCGCCGCCTCACGCGCAGCAACTGGGCCAGGGTGGCCGAGCACCGCAGCGGCTACACGGCGCATTTGGTGGAAACCGTCACCGGCGTGCAGCTGCTGCAGCAAAGCGGCCGCCAGCAGGCCAACCTGCTGCGCTACCAGCAGTTGCTGGGCCTGTTCAGCGCGGCCATGCTGCGCGGCGGCGTGACGGCCGGCTGGTTCGCGCCGTATGCGGGCCTGCTGTCGAACCTGGCCATGGCGCTGCTGCTGATGGTCGGCGCGCATGGCCTGGCGCAGGGCCAGGTGACGGCCGGCCAGATCATCGAAAGCCTGTTCTACGTGATGCTGTTCCTGGGGCCGCTGCAGGAACTGGGCGACCTGTTCGAGCGCCATGCGGCCGGCATGGCCTCGGCCGAACGCATCTTCCTGCTGCTCGATACGGCGCCCGAGATCCGCGACCGGCTTGTCACGCGCGCGCCGGCGCCGGTGCGCGGCCAGGTCGATTTCGAGCAGGTGCGCTTCGCCTACCGCGCCGACGCGCAGGCACCGGTGATACGGGGCCTGGACCTGCGCGTGCGCGCCGGCGAAATGCTGGCCATCGTCGGCCCGACCGGCCACGGGAAAAGTACGCTGGTGCAGCTGCTGACGCGCTTCTATGACGTGCAGCAGGGCCGCATCGCGCTCGATGGCGTCGATGTGCGCGACTATGCGCAACACGATCTGCGCCGCCATATCGGCGTGGTCCTGCAGGACAACGTGCTGTTTACCGGCACCATCCTCGACAACCTGCGCCTGGCTTCGCCCGCCGCCAGCGACGCGGTCCTGATCGACGCGGCGCGCGCGCTGGGCGCCGACGAGGTGCTGGAACGCCTGCCGCACGGTTATCACACGGAAGTGGGCGCGCTGGGCCGGCGTTTGAGTCATGGCCAGCGCCAGCTGGTGTGCCTGGTGCGCGCCTATCTGGCCGATCCGGCCGTGCTGGTGCTCGACGAAGCCACCTCGGCGGTCGACATGCACAGCGAGCGGCGCATCAGTCGCGCGCTGCGCTGCCTGTGCGCCGGGCGCACGTCCATCGTGATCGCGCACCGCCTGGCCACCATCCGCGACGCCGACCGCATCGCCGTGATCCGCGATGGCGTGGTGGCCGAACTGGGAGGGCACGACGCCTTGCTGGCGCAGGACGGCTTGTATGCCGAGCTGTATCGCAGCCATGACGGCGTCATCGCTGCTGCACCAGCAGCCTGCGCGGCGGCTGTTGCTGGCGCAGCAGGCTGACGCGGTGATGGCCTGCAAAACGCGCCAAAAACACCGCAAAAGCCTGGCATGGAGTTTGCAAAACAAGTGAGACGAGCAGGGCCGCCGGCCAGGCCGTATGACGCAGGAGAGCATGATGAGCAAAACACTGGACACCTTGTGGTACACCCGCTGCCCGGTTCCGACCGGCCTGGGCATCGCGCTGCAGCGCGGCTGGCTGGAAGAATCGTTCGCGCAGCAGCACACCGCCATCAGGTCGCTGCAGGAGTCGAACGACGCGGCCGTGCGCGAATCGCATTTCGACCATACACTGCAAAACTCGGTGCGCCATGGCGGCAATATCCCCGCCATCTGGGCCCGCGCCAGCGGCCGCGACACCCGCGTGATCGGCCTGTCCTGGGCTGATGAAATCCAGCTGATTTTGACCTTGCCCGGCTCCGGCATCGACAGCGTGCGCGACCTGAAGGGCCGCAAGTTCGGCCTGCCGCTGTGGCGCAACGTGCAGATCGATTTTGCGCGCGCCCAGGCCATCCGCGCGCTGGAAAACGCGTTGCGCCTGGACGGCCTGGAAGTGGCCGATGTCGAGCTGGTCGACTTCGTGATCGAACGGCGCCACAGCGACGAGCCGGTGCAGCGCATCGACGGCAAGGCGGACCTGAGCACCGGTGGCGGCTCGCGCAATGCGGAGCTGGTGGGGCTGCTGCGCGGCGAAGTCGATGCGATCTTCCTCAAGGGCGCGCATGCGGCGCAGCTGGTCCACCATTTCGGCCTGCAGGTGGTGATCGACACGGGCGCGCATCCGGAACCGCTGGTGCGCGCCAACAATGGCACGCCGCGCACCCTGACGGTGGACCAGCACCTGCTCGACCATCATCCCGAGACGGCCGTGCGGCTGGTGGAAGCGACGCTGCGCGCCGACGAATGGGCGCGCGCCCATCCGCTGGAAGCGCGCCAGTTCCTGGCCCGCGAAACCAACAGCAACGACTTCTGGGTGCGCCGCGCGTATGGCGAGGACGCCCACCTGCGCCTGCGCACCGATTTCGACCCGACCTCGATCGCGGCGCTGCAGGACTTCACCGATTTCCTGCAGCGCTGGCAATTCATCCCCGCCACCTTCGACGTGCGCGCCTGGATCGATGTGGCGCCACATGAACAGGCCCGCGCGCGCTTGCACGCGCTGGCCGCGTGAGGAGCGGCCATGAGCAATCCAGGTTTGCAGCAACTGTGGTTCACCCGCTGCCCCGTGCCGACCGCCACCGGCCTGGCTTACAAGCTGGGCTGGCTGGAGCAGGAATTCGCGCCCGACGGCATTGCCGTCGCGACCCTGCAGGAGCAGCCGGCCGGCAGCGGGCTGGCGCGCCATCACTATGACCACGACCTGCCCGAGCTGATACGCGAGGGCGGCAACATGCTGGCGCTGGCCGCGCGCGCGCAGGGCGCCGACACGCGCCTGATCGGCCTGACCTGGATCGACGAGGGCCAGGCCATCATCGTGCGGGCCGGTTCCGGCCTGCGCCAGGCGGCGCAGCTGAAAGGGCTGCGCGTGGCGCTGCCGGCGTATGTCGACCATCCGATCGCCGCCCATGTGCGCGGCTGCAGCATCGCGCGCGGCATGACGCTGCATGGCGTGAAGGGCGTGCTGGCCTTTGCCGGCCTGTCGTTCGACGATGTGCGCCTGGTCGAGGTGGAAGCGGCGCTGCGGCGCGATGGTCCGGCCGGCGGCCTGCAGGGGCTGTGGGCGGGGCTGGAGCACCTGGCCGCCGGCCGCGTCGACGCGGTCTATGTCAAAGGGGCGGCGGCGCTCGATGCGGCGCGGCGGCTGGGACTGGAAGTGGGCATCGACATCGATGCGCTGCCGCAGCGCTACCGGGTCAACAACGGCACGCCGCGGCCGATCACGGTGCACCGCCACCTGCTTGAGGAACATCCGGAACTGGTGGCGCGCTTCCTGGCGCAGGGCCTGCGCGCGGCCGACTGGGCGGCCGGCAACCTGGAGGGCGTACAACGCGTGCTGCAGGATGAAACGCGCGGCAGCGCGCAGGCGGTGAGCGAGGCCTATCGCGACGGTTTTCACCAGGCCCTGCATCCCGACCTGTCGCCCGAGCGACTGGCGCTGCTGCGCCGGCAGGCGGATTTTTTGCTGCTGCACGGCTTTCTCGACGCCGACATCGACCTCGACGCCTGGACCGATCACCGGCCGCTGGCGGCGGCCCGCCTGCTGCTGCTGGAGCGCGAGGCCGCCTGACGCGGTTTATTTCTCCTGCTTCCTTGGCGTGCTCCTGTCGATCACTTCGCGGCAGTCGCCGCGCAAGGTGGCGTTGTCGTAGTCGGTCCAGCCGTAGCTGTCGACATAGCGCTTGTGCTGCCTGAAGCTGGCGTTGGCGATGCTCCATTCGGGCTGTTCGCCGGCGTAGCGGATGTCGCCCAGGTCGAGCAGGGTGTGGAACATGTTTTCGGTCGACAGCTTCGACTTCCGATGGCGGCGCACCTGCTTGACCTTGTCCGGGTAGCGCAGCGCGAATTGCGGCGAGTACCAGACAAACGAGGGCACGTGGAATTCGAACTGCGTGTTGTGGCCGTGGAAAGCCAGGCGGCAGGTGCCGTCGTACAGGGTCTGGCCGTGGTCGGACACATACACGAGCGAGCTGCGCAGCGCCGTGCGTTCGCCGTCGTCCTTCAGCACGCCGATCACATTGGACAGGAACCAGTCCGTGTACAGGATCGAACTGTCATAGCTGTTGCTCAGCTGCGGCTTGATGGCGGTATCCGTGTAGACCGGCTTGTCGACGCCGAACAGCGAGGGTTGCCACTTGTCGAACTGCTTCGGATAGCGCTGGCTGTAGTTCCAGTGGCTGCCCAGGGTGTGCAGCACGATCAGTTTTTTCGGCGCCGGGTCGGCCAGCGCGTTCTTGAACGGGTCGAGCAGGATCTGGTCGAAGTTCGAGCTGTTGGTAAAGCCGCCCAGGTTCAGGAACTGCACCACGTCGGCCTCCTTGGCAAACACGGAAACGGGTGTGTCGAACTTGCCGAACGAAATCTGGTTCGACAGCCAGTAGGTCTTGAAGCCCGCTTCCTTGTAGGCGGACAAAAACGATTTTTCCGAAAAGCCGGCCTTCAGGCTTTCGGTGGCCTTTTTGCGCGAAATGATCACCGGCACCGACAGGCGCGTGGCCGAGACGGCCGTGATGACGTCGGCCAGCGGCACCAGGTTGTCTTCCTGCTTGAGCAGGGGATTGGTGTCGCGCGCATAGCCGTTCAGGCTCCAGCGGTCGTAGCGCGACGATTCGCCGATCACCATCACCACCACTTCCGGCTGCGTGTCGGGGTCCTGCTGGTGGGCGCCGAAGGTGAAGCGGCTGCTCTTGTCGCCCAGTTCGGCCAGGTAGCGGCGCTCCTTGTAGAAATCATAGCCGCGCGCCATCAGGCCGAAGGGCCAGGCGCCGCTGACGGTCTCGACACCGTAGGGCAGGCGCAGCCAGCGCGGCAGGGCCGGCCAGTCCAGGCCGGTGTCGTCGGCACCCTCGATGCCGGCCTCGGTGCTGGCAGAGGAGTGGGCGGCCGGCGCGCCGGCGGCAATGCCGAATTCATGGCCGTACCACCAGCCGGCGCCCAGCAGCAGCAAGACGGCGATGGCGGCCGGCCGGCTTTTGCCGCGCCAGTCCAGGCTGCGCGTGCGCGTCGCCGCATACCAGCTGAGCAGGCACCACAGGAGCACGCCCAGCATCACGGCGCCCATCAGCCACACTTTCTGGCCGAGGAATTCCATCGCTTCCTTGGGGCTGGTCTCGAAGATGATGCCCAGGTGGTGGGTGGAGATGCCCTGGCCATAGAACACGAACAGGTAAATCTCGGTCGGCAGCGCCAGGAAGGCGGGCACCAGCAGCCAGTGAAAATACGCGGGGCGTTGGAAGATGCTCCACACGGCCAGCCAGGCCAGCAGCTCGAAGCCCAGTAACTGCCACGGGTGTTCGGGCGTGCGTCCCAGCAACACCGGCAGGAAGGGCACGGCCGTAAGCAGCGCGTAGGTCAGCAGCAGGAAGGCGTTGGCCAGGCTGGCGCCGGCAGGGCGAAACAAGGAGCGCATAAGGGATGGCGGCGGGGCGGCAGCGAAAAAATGTCCGCTATTATCATTCCTTTTGTCATCTTGCGGTCGTTCAACATGGCGCTTGCCATCGCGGCGGCATCGGGGCTTGCATTGGAAAAATTGGCGTAAATGCCACGAACGGGCGTTTACTTTGCTCTTTTTTATAGCAAAAAGCCGTAAACTGATTGACCCCCTGTAACACTAGGTCTAAACTAGCGAGTTCTCGATTTTATTCTGCACATCGTTTACGTGTTACCTGGCATTTCTCAGCCGCTCCTCGTCGAGTGGCTACGGGCGCCTGCGGTGTGGAACGATAAAAGCGGGACGAGGTTTTAGTCGCCGGGCAGCAATGTCCGGGTTATTAATCGTAGTTTTTTGTTGGATTTATAACGATGCCAACCATCAATCAATTGATTCGCAATCCACGCGTCGCCTTGACCGTGAAGAGCAAATCGCCGGCGCTGGAAAACAGCCCGCAAAAACGTGGCGTCTGCACACGTGTTTACACCACGACTCCAAAGAAGCCTAACTCGGCTCTGCGTAAAGTCGCCAAAGTACGTCTGACCAACGGTTTCGAAGTGATTTCGTACATCGGCGGTGAAGGCCACAACCTGCAAGAGCACAGCGTTGTTCTGCTGCGCGGCGGTCGTGTAAAAGATTTGCCAGGTGTTCGTTACCACATGGTTCGCGGTGCTCTGGATACCCAAGGCGTCAAAGACCGTAAGCAATCGCGTTCGAAATACGGTACCAAGCGCGCTAAAGCAGGCAAGAAGTAATAGTTGTAGCAGCAAACCCAAGTTTCGCTCAGTGGCAACTAACTAAGTGAATGTAGTCGACCGCATCTGGTCGAGTAAGTGGGTGACTATGATGGTCGTCCGCGAGTGTGCGAAGAACGCGCGCTCAACTGAAGATTGAAAGGAATTGATATGCCACGTCGTCGTGAAGTACCCAAGCGCGAAATTTTGCCAGATCCAAAATTCGGCAACACTGATGTCGCCAAATTCGTAAACGTGTTGATGCTGTCCGGTAAAAAATCGGTTGCAGAAAACATCATCTACGGTGCTTTCGAGCACATCGCAGCGAAATCGGGTAAAGATCCACTCGAAGTTTTTGTTACCGCAATCAACAACGCCAAGCCGCTCGTTGAGGTGAAATCCCGTCGCGTCGGTGGTGCAAACTACCAGGTGCCGGTCGAAGTTCGCCCAGTGCGTCGTATGGCCCTGTCCATGCGTTGGTTGCGCGAAGCTGCTAACAAGCGCAGCGAAAAATCGATGCCACAACGCCTCGGCGGTGAGCTGATGGAAGCGGCTGAAAGCCGCGGCGGCGCGATGAAAAAACGCGACGAAGTCCATCGCATGGCTGAAGCGAACAAAGCGTTCTCGCATTTCCGCTTCTAATAAAAAGCCAGCTACCGCAAGGCGGCTGTCAAGTATCTGTTGTTCGAGGCCGGGCTCATTTTTGCAAAAAAATGCTGCTCGGTTTTGTCCATTCATTTAGGATTAATTATGGCCCGCAAGACCCCCATTGAGCGCTACCGCAATATCGGTATCTCCGCTCACATCGATGCAGGTAAGACGACCACCACCGAACGCGTACTGTTCTACACCGGTATCAATCACAAGATTGGTGAAGTGCATGATGGCGCCGCCACCATGGACTGGATGGAGCAAGAGCAAGAGCGCGGCATCACGATTACCTCGGCAGCGACCACCTGCTTCTGGAAGGGCATGGCAGGTAACTTCCCTGAGCACCACATCAACATCATCGACACCCCGGGCCACGTTGACTTCACGATTGAAGTTGAACGCTCGATGCGCGTGCTCGATGGCGCCTGCATGGTTTACTGTGCAGTCGGCGGCGTGCAGCCACAATCGGAAACGGTATGGCGCCAGGCTAACAAGTACAAAGTGCCACGTCTGGCCTTCGTGAACAAGATGGACCGTACCGGCGCCAACTTCTTCAAGGTCTACGAGCAGATGCGTGCCCGCCTGAAAGCCAACCCGATTCCGCTGCAGATTCCTATCGGCGCCGAAGAGAACTTCCTGGGCGTGGTCGATCTGGTCAAGATGAAGGCCGTGTATTGGGACGACGCGTCGCAAGGCATGAAGTTCGACTACCGTGATATCCCTGCAGAGCTGGCTGATCAAGCCGCCGAGTGGCGCGAGAAGATGGTCGAAGCGGCTGCCGAAGCGTCGGAAGAGCTGATGAACAAGTACCTGGAAGAAGGCGACCTGACGGAAGCTGAAATCAAGGCGGCTCTGCGCGCGCGTACGCTGGCATCGGAAATCGTGCCGATGATGTGCGGTACGGCGTTCAAGAACAAGGGCGTTCAAGCCATGCTGGACGGCGTGATCGAATACCTGCCATCGCCAATCGACATCAAGCCGGTCGAAGGCATGGACGAAGATGACCAGCCGACGTCGCGTAAAGCGTCGGACGACGAGAAATTCGCCGCGCTGGCATTCAAGATCATGACCGACCCATTCGTGGGCCAGCTGATCTTCTTCCGCGTCTATTCGGGCACGATCAATTCGGGCGACACCGTCTACAATCCGATCAAGGGCAAGAAAGAACGCCTGGGTCGTATTCTGCAGATGCACGCGAATCAGCGCGAAGAAATCAAGGAAGTGCGCGCCGGCGATATCGCCGCTGCCGTTGGTCTGAAAGATGCAACCACGGGCGAAACCCTGTGCGATCCTTCGGCCATCATCACCCTGGAAAAAATGGTTTTCCCTGAGCCAGTGATCTCGCAGGCCGTCGAGCCGAAGACCAAGGCCGACCAGGAAAAAATGGGCCTGGCGCTGAACCGCCTGGCACAGGAAGATCCTTCGTTCCGCGTGAAGACCGATGAAGAATCGGGCCAGACCATCATCGGTGGTATGGGCGAGTTGCACCTGGAAATTATCGTTGACCGCATGAAACGTGAATTCAACGTTGAAGCGACCGTCGGCAAGCCACAAGTGGCTTACCGCGAAACGATCCGCAAAACTTGCGAAGAGTCGGAAGGCAAATTCGTCAAGCAATCGGGTGGTCGTGGTCAATACGGTCACGTGGTTCTGAAGATCGAACCGCAAGAACCGGGCAAGGGTTTCGAATTCGTTGACGCGATCAAGGGCGGTACCGTTCCTCGCGAATACATCCCTGCAGTTGAAAAAGGTGTGCGCGACACGCTGACCTCGGGCGTGATGGCTGGCTACCCAGTGGTAGACGTCAAGGTCACGCTGTTCTTCGGTTCCTACCATGATGTCGACTCGAACGAAAATGCATTCCGCATGGCCGCTTCGATGGCATTCAAAGATGGCTGCCGCAAAGCATCGCCAGTCATCCTGGAGCCGATGATGTCGGTGGAAGTGGAAACGCCGGAAGATTACGCCGGTACCGTGATGGGCGATCTGTCGTCGCGTCGCGGCATGGTGCAAGGTATGGACGAGATTGCTGGCGGTGGCGGCAAGATCATCAAGGCCGAAGTACCACTGTCGGAAATGTTCGGTTACTCGACCTCGCTGCGCTCCGCAACGCAAGGCCGTGCGACTTACTCGATGGAATTCAAGCACTATTCGGAAGCTCCGAAACACGTGACTGAAGCAATCGTAAGCTCGAAAGCTAAGTAATTGTTGTGCCGGACCGGCTTTCACGAGAGTGCCGGTCCCTACATTTAAATCATTGTTCTAAGGAAGAATAAAATGGCAAAAGGTAAATTCGAACGGACCAAGCCGCACGTCAACGTCGGCACCATCGGCCACGTCGACCACGGTAAAACCACGCTGACCGCTGCAATCGCAACGGTTCTGTCGAAAAAATTCGGCGGCGAAGCCAAAGCATACGACCAGATCGATGCGGCTCCAGAAGAAAAAGCACGCGGCATTACCATCAACACCGCTCACGTCGAGTACGAAACGGCTACCCGTCACTACGCGCACGTTGACTGCCCAGGCCACGCCGATTACATCAAGAACATGATTACCGGTGCAGCACAGATGGACGGCGCGATCCTGGTTTGCTCGGCAGCTGACGGCCCAATGCCACAGACCCGCGAACACATCCTGCTGGCCCGCCAAGTTGGCGTTCCATACATCATCGTGTTCCTGAACAAGTGCGACCTGGTCGACGACGCAGAACTGCTGGAACTGGTTGAAATGGAAGTGCGCGAGCTGTTGTCGAAGTACGAATTCCCAGGCGACGACCTGCCGATCATCAAAGGTTCGGCACGTATGGCGCTGGAAGGCAAAGAAGGCGAAATGGGCGTTGACGCAGTACTGCGTCTGGCCGATGCACTCGATGCTTACATCCCGACGCCAGAGCGCGCTGTTGACGGTGCCTTCCTGATGCCAGTGGAAGACGTGTTCTCGATCTCGGGTCGCGGTACCGTGGTGACCGGTCGTATCGAACGCGGCATCATCAAGGTCGGCGAAGAGATCGAAATCGTCGGCATCACCGATACCGTCAAAACGACTTGCACCGGCGTGGAAATGTTCCGCAAACTGCTGGACCAAGGTCAAGCAGGCGACAACGTTGGTCTGCTGCTGCGCGGCACCAAGCGTGAAGACGTGCAACGTGGTCAAGTTCTGGCAAAACCAGGCTCGATCAAACCGCACAACCACTTCACCGGCGAGATCTATGTCCTGTCGAAAGACGAAGGCGGCCGTCACACGCCATTCTTCAACAACTATCGTCCACAGTTCTACTTCCGTACCACGGACGTAACCGGTTCGATCGAGTTGCCAGCAGACAAAGAAATGGTCATGCCAGGCGATAACGTGTCGATCACCGTCAAGCTGATCAACCCGATCGCGATGGAAGAAGGTCTGCGCTTCGCTATCCGCGAAGGCGGCCGTACCGTTGGTGCTGGTGTCGTTGCAAAAATCCTGGCTTAATTCTTAAGCCTGCATAAGGACGCCGATTAAAACCTGCTGCGCGTCGGTATTTGCGGCCTGCGATGCTCACTGTACCTCCGTACAGTTGCGCTTCTCAGCCACAACTACCTTCCGCTCGCTACGGTTTTGTTCGGCGTTGTAAAAGAAGACGCGTCGTCGCCCGGCGCCCTTCTTTTTGTTCAACTGCCGGGGTAGGCAAGCATTTTGGTGCTATCATGTCGACCCTGACGGTTGTTGTGTCAGAAATTCCCCGTATGACCTCATTGCCGTGCAGACCGCGCGGTTCGTTCTTTTAAGGAAATATCATGTCGGCACCAAACCAAAAAATCCGTATCCGCCTGAAGGCTTTCGATTACAAGCTGATCGACCAGTCCGCCCTGGAAATCGTTGAAACCGCGAAGCGCACCGGCGCTGTCGTCAAAGGCCCAGTACCGCTGCCTACCCGTATTCAGCGTTTCGATGTGCTGCGTTCCCCGCACGTCAACAAAACTTCGCGCGATCAGTTCGAGATCCGTACGCACCAACGCCTGATGGACATCGTTGACCCAACGGACAAAACCGTTGACGCGCTGATGAAGCTGGATCTGCCAGCTGGTGTTGATGTCGAAATCAAACTGCAATAATCGATTCAAGGTGGCGGCCGGGGTTTCCTGACCGCCAGCTGATAAAAAGCCGGGCCTCTTCACGATCGTGGACAGGCCCGGTTTTTTTACGTCCAGGCAGGTACCTGTCTATACGTTCCGAGCCGGGGCCAGGCAGTGCGCACTATGACAATATGGAAAAATTTATTTTAATTCATTGCTAAATGGGCATTGAATATGATTCCAGAAAACAACAGACCACGCACAAAATGAGTCAATCATCACAATATCCGGCTTTTTCCCTTTGCAGGGCTACTTCGATGTGAGAAATTCATGGCGCACGTTACAAAGTACGATGTTCTTACAAGGAATATCACTTGCTCGTGTCGACAATTCATACAATAGAAAACGACAGCTCGGGAGTAGTCTTGAATAAATCTGCAATCAACAAACCAGGTTTTAAAAAAAGCACCATTGCAATCGCATTGACCTTGGCATTTTCGCAACATGCATTCGCACAACAAGCTGCAGAACCTGTAGAAAAAATCCAACGCGTCGAAGTCACCGGTAGTAGCATCAAGCGTACCGAAGCGGAAGCGGCTGGCTCGGTCCAGATCCTGACCCGCGATGACATCGAGCGTACCGGTGAAACCACCGCGCTGGGCATCCTCAATTCCTCGTCCGCCGTCAGCACCTCGATCGACTCGGCCAACAGCAGCTCGGGCAGCTTTGCCACGGGTTCGTCGGGCGTGGGCATGCGCGGCCTGGGCAAGGTCGCCACCCTGGTGCTGGTCAACGGCCGCCGTATTGCACAATATGGCCTGGCTGACGGGGCACAACAGAATTTCACCAACCTGGATGCGATTCCAGCTTCCGCCATCGACCACATCGAGATCCTGAAAGACGGCGCGTCGGCCATCTACGGTTCCGACGCCATCGCCGGCGTGATCAACATCATCCTGTTGAAAAACTTCGAAGGCGCGAAGATTACCGCCAACTACAAGGAATCGGACGGTTTCAACGATCAGCGCAACCGCAATGTGTCGGGTATCGTCGGTTACGGCGATATCGACAAGGACGGTTTCAATACCTACCTGACGTACGAAGCCTACAAGAGCGACGGCTTTACCACCGGCGACCTGAAGAGCCACTATCCGGAATGGCACCGCCAGACCCCGGGCCGTTCGACCTGGGATGCGCTGAGCTCGTTCTCGCCTACCGGTAACTACTACCGCAGCAGCACCAATATCGTCGCTGCGCCAGGCTGCCCGACCGCCAATATCGACCCGAAAGACGGCCTGTGCAAGATGGACGTCCTGCCGTACACCGGCCTGGCCACCAATGCCAAGCGCTATGCGCTGGCCAGCAACACGCACTTCCGCATCGGCAAGGATATCGACGCCAACTTCGAGATCACCAATGCCGGCGCCAGCAACGACTACATCGTTGCGCCATTTAACGTCAGCAACGGCAGCGCCACCACCTCGTCGAGCACCTGGTATGACGCGATCAACGGCAAGATGGTTGGCCCGTTCTTCTATCCGAAGCTGCCAGTCGGCCATGCGATGAATCCTTACTCGGTCGCCACGGAATACCGTGCCCGCATGATGGACACCGGTAACGGCTTCAACTTCAACCGTACCGAATCCGACCAGACCCGCGTCATGCTGAGCCTGAACGGCGATATCGGCAACTTCGACTGGAAATCGGCTGCCGGCTACATGAACTCGAAAGCGACCAAGGCCACCCGTGCCGCGAGCGCCAAAGGTTACACCGACGCCATCGTCAACGGTACCTACAAGTTCGGCCAGCAAAATGATCCTGCGCTGCTCGAATCGATGTTCCCGGTCCGCACCACCAAGGGTGAATCGAAGATCGCTTTCATCGACGCGACCGTGTCCGGTGAAGTGGCGCAACTGCCTGCCGGTCCGCTGAGCGTGGCATTTGGTACCGATATCCGTCAGGAAAAGTATGAAATGGCCAGCTCGGACAACGTGCTGCGTGGCGAACTGGTCGGCATCGCCGGCCTGCAAGTCAAAGACAAGATGGATCACTACGCGCTGTTCGCCGAAGCGACCATCCCTGTCATCAAGCGCGTCGAGCTGAACGCTGCGTTACGTGCCGACAAATCGACCAACAGCGACGTGCACTTCTCGCCGAAACTGGGCTTGCGCGTGAACGCGACCGACAACTTGTTGTTGCGCGCTACCGCATCGGGTGGTTTCCGCGCACCAAACGTCGTGGAAACTGGTAACGGCCTGGGCCGTAGCTCGTTCGCGACCAGCATCAACGATCCAAAACGCTGCTCGACCGCCAATACGCTGAACAACCTGGTGCAAAGCAATCCGAATGCCACCACCGCCGACAAGGCGCAGGCCAACAGCTTCCGCAGCGGCGATTGCGTCGGTGGCGTGCCGACTTTCGTGTCGTCGAACAAGGACCTGAAACCGGAAACCTCGCGTTCGATCACGGCCGGCTTCGTGTTCGAGCCAGTAAAAAACTGGACCGTGGCACTGGACTACTACCATATCGAACGCAAGGACGAAATCGGTACCCGTGCGGTATCGGACATCCTGCGCGGCGAAGATAGTCTGGCACCAGGTCAGTTGATTCGTGTCGACAACACCGCTGCTGATGCGCAATTCCTGTCACTGGTGAAGAAATACGCTCCAACCAATACCGTCAACTTCGGTAACGTTGGCGTGATCGGTCTGTTGTACAACCCATACGTCAACAGCGGCCGTACCCGTGCTTCGGGCTTCGACTTTGATGCGTCGGGTCGCTTCAATACCGCCATCGGCCAGGTACGTCTGAAACTGGAAGGTACTTACCAGTGGAAATATCAGGAATTCAGCGTCACTGACAATGCCTATGACACCAATATGGCAGGTACCTATGACATGGGTTCGCGCCTGAGAACCAAGCTGCGCGCCAGCCTGAAATCGGGTGCCTTCGACCACGGCGTGACCGTCAACTACGCCAGCGGCTACAGCAACAACAGCCTGTCGTCGCCGACCTACTGCGTCACCAACAAGGTAGCCGCCGAAAACATGTCGGCTTGCGAACGCGTTGGCAGCAACACGACGTTCGACTACAACCTGTCGTACAACGGTATCAAAAATACCCGTATCAGCCTGTACGTGGACAACCTGTTCGAAAAAGATGCGCCGATTCAATGGCGTGCCGGCTACGCCGACACGTTCCAGATGCGTCGTATCGGCGTCACCGCCAGCTACACCTTCCTCTGATCGGCGCCAGCTGACAGATGACCGCCCGGCAGCGATGCCGGGCACATGAAAAACCAGGCCTCGCGCCTGGTTTTTTTTGGCTATGTCATCGAAAGCAGTGGGAACGCCAAGCCGTTGCCGAGGTCTAACTGATCAGGTATTTCCTTCC
>NZ_JAFCTQ010000036.1:0-53188 GCF_049896105.1 Janthinobacterium sp. PSPC3-1
GAAACAACTTTGCGCCGATGATAGTGCTGCAACCAGTGTGAAAGTAGGTTATCGTCAGGCTTGTTATACGCAGTAGAAAAAAACCCCGCCAGAAATGGTCGGGGTTTTTTTTCGTCTGGTGGTTTCACGCCACCCAATCAAAAGACGAAAAAAAGCCCTGCGCTGCGCGCAGGGCTTCGTCGTTTCAAGCAGCAGATCAGAAGTGGTAAGCCACTTTGATCACGCCGTAGTTCACGCCGCTGTTCGGTTTCTTGTAGCCGCCATTCGAAAAGTGCTGGATCTTGGCGCTGACTTCCCATTTGTTGTCGAATACATAGCCGATGCCGGCATGGTCGCCAAACTGGAAGTGGGTCGACAGGCGGTCGTCGTCGTTGTCATACAGCTTCGACAGCATGTGCACGCCGATGCCCGCTTCCGCATAGAAGCCCAGTTTATTCGTGTTTTCAAAGCGGAAGACGGGCGTGAAGCCCAGGTCCCACAGCCTTTGATGCTGGCCTGGGACATTGCGATAGCTCTTGCCATCCCAGCCGCCGATGCTCGCATCCCAGTAACCGCTCAGCTGGGTGCCGTTCGATACAAACCAGGCCTTGTCCCAGTTCGAGGTGACGCCGGCGCGCACCATCTGGATTTTCACGCCCTTGGCATATTCGCCATACACGGAGTCGATCAGCTTGTCATCAGCGGCAAAGCTGGAAGTGGCAGCCATCAGCGCGGCAGCGGCCGCGACACAGGTGAGGAGATTCTTCTTGAAGAACATAGAGGCTTTCATCGTAAAATTGGCCGTTAGGCTTGTCTTGTTTGCACAGGCATGCGTCTTGCTGCCGTTTTCGCCACTCGATATTCAGAGGTTCAATTGACATTCTCTACAAAAATCGCATTTCTCGGTACTGGCCTGATGGGGGATCCAATGGTCCGGCGCCTGCTGCAGGCTGGTTATTCTGTCACAGTTTGGAATCGCACGCACAGCAAGGCCCAGCTATTGCGCGCGGCTGGGGCCGATGCACCTGAATCGCTGCTGGATGCCGTCGCTGGCGCGCAGGTCGTGATCTCGATGCTGGAAGCGGGCCCTATCGTCGCGCACGTATTGCGGGACACCTTGCCGGCCTTGGCACCGGCGACGCTATGGGTCGACATGAGTTCCACTAAACAGGCTGAAGCACAGCAATTCCACGCTGCGCTGCAGGCCGCCGGCCACGCATTCATCGATGCGCCGGTCTCGGGTGGCGTGGGTGGCGCGCAGGCCGGCAGCCTGGCCATCATGGCCGGCGGCAGCGCGGAAGATTACGCCAGGGTGGAAGCGATATTAACGGTGATGGGCCGGCCGACCCTGGTGGGCCCTGCCGGCAGCGGCCAGGTCGCCAAGTTGTGCAATCAATTGATCGTCGGCGCCACCCTGAATATCGTGGCGGAAGCGTTGTTGCTGGCCCAGGCCGCTGGCGCCGATGCGGCGGCCGTGCGCATGGCGATACGCGGTGGTTTTGCCGAAAGCCGCATCCTGGAGGTGCATGGGCAGCGCATGCTGGAACGTAATTTCGTTGCCGGCGGCCAGGTGAAAAGCCAGGTCAAGGACATGCACAATATCCTGGCGGCGGCCGAGGCGGCCGATATCACGCTGCCGCTAACCGAGCTGGTGACGCGGCGCTACGAGTCCATCGCCGAGAGCCATGCGACGGCCGACCACGCCGCCGCCCTGCTGGCCCTGGAAGCCATCAATCCTGGCCAGCGGCTGGGGAATGGCCCGGATCAACTCAGCTGACGAAATTCAAGCGAGCGGCAAGCTGGTTTCGGCCAGCTTGACCCAGAAACTGGCGCCGATCGGCAGCAGGTTGTCATTGAAGTCATAACTGCCATTGTGCAGCACGCAAGGGCCCAGGCCGTGGCCGCCATCGCGGTGGTCGCCATCACCATTGCCGATAAAGATGTAGCAGCCGGCTTTTTCCTGCAGGAAGAACGAGAAATCCTCGGCGCCCATGGTGGGCTCGACGTTGTCATTGACCTGGTCGGCGCCCACCACCTGTTTCATCACCTCCACGGCAAACGCGGTTTCCCTGGCGTGGTTGACCAGCGGCGGATAGTTGCGCTTGAAATTGAAGTCGACTTCGGCGCCAAAGGCGGCGGCCGTATGCACGGCGATGTCGCGCATGCGCTCTTCGATCAGGTCGAGCACTGGCGTGGTAAAGGTGCGCACGGTGCCGATCAGGCTGGCGTCGTCGGGGATCACATTGGTGGCGCTGCCGGCATGGATCTGCGTGATCGACAGCACGGCCGTATCGAGCGGGCTCTTGTTGCGGGTAATCACGGTTTGCCAGCTTTGGGCGATCTGCACCGCCACCATCACCGGGTCGATACCCTTGTGGGGCTGGGCCGCGTGCGCGCCCTTGCCTTTCACGGTGACGTGAAATTCATTGCTCGATGCCATCATTGGCCCGGCCACCACGCTCAGCGTGCCCGCCGCCGCGCCTGGCCAGTTGTGCATGCCGTAAATGGCTTCCATCGGGAATTGCGTGAACAGGCCGTCGGCGATCATTTCGCGCGCGCCTGCGCCGCCTTCTTCGGCCGGCTGGAAGATCACATACACGGTGCCGTCGAAATGGCGGTTGTGCGCCAGATGATGGGCGGCGCCCAGCAGCATGGCCGTGTGGCCGTCGTGGCCGCAGGCGTGCATCTTGCCGGGGTGGCGCGATGCATGTTCAAAAGTATTCATTTCCTGCATCGGCAGGGCGTCCATGTCGGCGCGGATGCCGATGGCGCGGTTCGAGGTGCCGTTCCGGATAATGCCGACCACGCCGGTGCGGCCCAGGCCGCGCACGACTGGGATGCCCCATTCAGCCAGCTTGGCGGCGACCACGTCGGAGGTGCGCTGTTCTTCGTAGCATAATTCCGGATGGGCGTGCAGATCGCGGCGGATACGTCGCAGCTCGGATTGAAACGCCAAGATGGGTTCAACTAGTTTCATCGTATTCTCCTGTAGATGCAGGCGCGCATCAGTGTACGGCACGCCGGGACGGGCACGTTTGATCGAAAACATGCGCGGGGTTGGGACCATTGTAGCCCGTGTCCAGCTTGTAAATCCAGCGCACAGCTTGCTACCGGGGCGCCTGCTGGCTTACAGTATCGGCTTTCCCTGACGCTTTCTGGATTGCACCATGACCACCACACAAGTGCGCGCGACCTGCCCGCTCGATTGCCCCGATACCTGCGCCTTGCTGGTGACGGTGACCGACGGGGTAGCCACCGCAGTCAAGGGCGATCCCGACCATCCGACCACGGCCGGCGTGCTGTGCACCAAGGTATCGCGCTTTACGGAACGCACCTATCATGCGGACCGGCTGCTGCATCCGCTGCGCCGGGTGGGCAAAAAGGGTGAAGGCAAGTTCGAACGCATCAGCTGGGACGAGGCGCTGGACAGTATCGCCGCGCGCCTGGCACCGATCGCGGCACGCAATCCACAGGCCATTTTGCCTTACAGCTATTGCGGCACCATGGGCCTGGTGCAGGGCGAATCGATGTCGTCGCGCTTTTTCAACCAGCTGGGCGCCTCCCTGCTGGACCGCACCATCTGCGCCTCGGCCGGCGCCACCGGCTACCGGTATACAGTGGGCGCCAGCATCGGCACCGACATGGAACAGTTTCAGCATGCAAAGCTGATCATTATCTGGGGCGGCAATCCGATTGCGTCGAACCTGCATTTCTGGATGCGGGCCCAGGAAGCCAAGCGCAACGGCGCGACGCTGATCGCGATCGACCCCTATCGTTCGCTGACGGCCGAGAAATGCCACCAGCATATTGCCCTGCTGCCCGGCACCGATGCGGCGCTGGCCCTGGGGCTGATGCATGTGCTGATCGCGGAAGACCTGGTCGACCACGACTATATCGACAACCATACCCTAGGCTACGAGCAACTGAAACAGCGCGCGCTGGAATGGACGCCCGAACGCACGGCCGAGGTATGCGGCATCAGCGTGAGCGAAGTGGTGGACTTGGCGCGCCTGTACGGCCAGACCTGCCGCAGCGGTGACGGCGTGGCGATCCGTGCCAACTACGGCGTGCAGCGGGTGCGCGGTGGCGGCATGGCGGTGCGCAATATCGCCTGCCTGCCGGCGCTGACGGGCGCCTGGCGCCACGCGGCCGGCGGCATGCAGCTGTCGAGTTCGGGTTCTTTCCCGGTCAACCGCAAGGCGCTGCAGCGGCCCGATCTGATGAAGGGCACGCCGCGCACCATCAACATGAGCACCATCGGCGACGATCTGCTGAAAGCAAGCTCGCCCGGGTTCGGCCCGCAGGTGGAAGCCGTGATCGTCTACAACTCGAATCCGCTGGCGGTGGCGCCCGAGTCGTCAAAAGTGGCGCAGGGTTTTGCGCGCGAGGATTTGTTCACGGTGGTGCTGGAACACTTCCAGACCGATACGGTCGACTACGCCGATATCGTGTTGCCGGCCACCACCCAGCTCGAACACGTCGATGCCCATTCGACCTATGGCCACCTGTACATGATGGCGAACAATGCCGCCGTGGCGCCGCTGGGCGAAGCCAAGGCCAATACGGAAATTTTCCGCCTGCTGGCGCAGCGCATGGGTTTTGACGACCCTTGCTTCCAGGACAGCGACGACGCGCTGGCGGCACAGGCGTTTGACGCCACCGATGCGCGCGCCGTGCATTTCGACTGGGAATCGCTGAAGCGGACCGGCTGGCAAAAGCTGGCGGTGCCCGAGGCGCCGTTTGCCCACGGCGGTTTCCCCACGCCGTCAGGAAAATGCGAGTTTTATTCGCAGGCCATGCTGGACGCCGGTCTCGATCCGTTGCCCGCGTATATTGCGCCGTATGAATCGCCGGCCAGCAATCCCGCCCTGGCGGCGCGTTTTCCGCTGGCGATGATCTCGCCGCCGGCGCGCAATTTTCTCAACTCCACGTTTGTGAACGTGAAAAGCCTGCGTGCGGCCGAAGGCGAGCCGCACCTGGACATGCATCCCGAGGACTGTGCCGCGCGCGGTATCGCGGCTGGCGACATGGTGCGCATCTTCAATGACCGCGGCAGTTTCGTGGCGAAGGCGCGCGTGACGGACAAGGCGCGGCGCGGCCTGGTGGTGGGGCTGTCGGTGTGGTGGAAAAAGCTGGCCAGCGACGGCAAGAACGCCAATGAAGTGACCAGCCAGCGCCTGACCGACATGGGCCGCGCGCCGACCTTCTACGATACGCTGGTCGAAGTGGAAAAGGCCGCCTGACATGGCGCGCCTGCCCACCACCGCAGTGCTGGGCATGTGCTTGCTGCTGGGCGGCTGCACGCAGCTGCGCTACTACACGCAAGCGGCGCAGGGGCAATATTCGCTGTGGTCGTCCGCGCGCCCGATCGATGCTTGGCTGAACGACCCGATCACCGAGCCGCGCCTGAAAGCGCGCCTGCAGAAGGCGCGGCAGATACGCCAGTTTGCCGTGACCGAACTGGGCCTGCCCGACAACGGCAGCTATAAAACCTATGCTGCCGTGCAACGCCCCTTCGTGCTGTGGAATGTGGTCGCCACGCCGGAACTGTCCCTGCAACCGCTGCAATGGTGCTTTCCGATCGCCGGCTGCGTCACCTACCGCGGCTATTACGACAAGGACGAGGCGCAAGCCTATGCCGACCAGTTGCGTGCCCAGCACTACGATGTGCAGGTTGGGGGCGTGCCCGCCTATTCCACCCTGGGCTGGTTCGACGATCCGCTGCTGTCGACTTTTATCAACTACAACGACGCCGAACTGGCGCGCATGATCTTTCATGAGCTGGCGCACCAGGTGGTGTATGTGCCCGGTGACTCGGCCTTCAACGAATCGTTTGCCGTCGCCGTGGAAGAGGCCGGCGTGCAGCGCTGGCTGGCGCATGACGGCAATCAGGCGATGCAGGTGGCTTATCTGCAATATACAAACCGGCGCCACGATTTCTTGACCCTGCTGCGCAAATACCGCGCGCAACTCGATCTGCTGTACCGGAGCGGCGCCAGCGATGCGGACAAGCGCGTGCGCAAGGCGCTGGTGTTTGCGGCGCTGCAAGATGAGTACCAGGTATTGAAGCAGCACTGGGGTGGTTATGCCGGTTATGACCGCTGGTTCGAGCAGCCTTTGAGCAATGCCCACCTCGCTTCGGTCGCGACCTACGATCAATTTTTGCCAGCCTTCAAAAAATTGCTGGAAGAAAAAAAGAACTTTCGTGCTTTTTATGCTGCAGTGCACACAATGTCTCTGCTGGACCAGTCCGAGCGTCGCCAGCGTCTGCAGCACAGCCTGCCCCTTGAGCCTTAAAGATTGTCAGGTTTGCCAAGCTGCCAGTTCCTGCAACGCTGTATTTTCTATGCTGCATTGCAGCACAAAATACCCCTGGAGTTCCTGTTCTAATCCTGCTGAAAGCGCTTGCATGGAAGCCGTGCGCCCGATAGCATCGCGTTAGTAGCATGGAGCAATTGCTCTTCAGAATGCTCATCATGACTGCAGGACAACGTATCCGCAGCAGTAATCAGCGCCGGTCCAAGCACCCCGGCTCCCCCGTGATTATTCGAGACAAGAGGCACAGCATGGAAAAAATTTGGCTGAAGTCGTATCCGCCCGGCGTACCCGCCGACATCGATCCCGATAAATATCGTTCGCTGGTGCACTTGCTCGAAGAAGCGTTTACAAAATATGCGGATCGCAATGCCTATGTCTGCATGGACAAATTTTTGACCTATGCCGAACTCGATACCTATTCGCGCCAGCTGGGCGCCTTTCTGCAAAGCCGGGGCCTGAAAAAGGGCGCCAGGGTGGCGCTGATGATGCCCAATGTGCTGCAGTATCCGGTGGCGATCGCAGCCGTGCTGCGTGCCGGCTACACGGTGGTCAATGTCAATCCGCTGTACACGCCGCGCGAGCTGGAACACCAGCTCAACGACTCGGGCAGCGAAGCGATCATCGTGCTGGAAAACTTTGCCCATACGCTGGAGCAAGTGCTGGGCAAGACTGCCGTGAAACATGTCATCGTCGCCAGCATGGGCGAGATGCTCGGTGGCCTGAAGGGCGCCATCGTCAATTTCGTGGTGCGCAATGTCAAGAAGATGGTGCCGGCGTTTTCGCTGCCGAACGCCATGCGCTTCAAGAGCGCGCTGTCGCTCGGCAGCCGCATGAAACTCACGCCGGTCGAACTGCATATCAACGAGCCAGCTTTCCTGCAATATACGGGCGGCACCACCGGCGTGTCGAAAGGCGCCACGCTCAGCCACCGCAATGTGATCGCCAATGTGCTGCAATCGGAAGCGTGGTCGTCGGCCGCGCTGGACCCGGACAACAAGGAGCAGATGACCATCGTGTGCGCCTTGCCGCTGTACCATATCTTTGCGCTGACGGCCTGCGCGTTGTGGGGCACGCGCGTCGGCGGCCTGAATATCCTGGTGCCGAACCCGCGCGATATCCCCGGCCTGATCAAGGAGCTGGGCAAGTACAAATTCAACCTGCTGCCAGCGGTCAACACTTTATACAATGCTCTGGTGAATCACCCGGACTTCGCGCGGCTCGATTTTTCCGGTTTGAAGATCGCCAATGGCGGCGGCATGGCGGTGCAGAAATCGGTCAACGACAAGTGGCAGCAGGTGACGGGCGTGTCGATTATCGAAGGCTATGGCCTGTCGGAAACGTCCCCGGTCGCCACCTGCAACCGCGCCGACAGCACGGTGTTTTCCGGCACCATCGGCCTGCCGATTCCGTCGACCGAGATTGCCATTCTCGACGACGATGGCAAGGAAGTGGCGCTGGGCCAGACCGGCGAAATCGCCATCCGCGGCCCGCAGGTGATGAGCGGCTACTGGAACCGGCCCGACGAGACGGCCAAGGTGATGACGGCCGACGGCTATTTCAAATCGGGCGACGTGGGCATCATGGACGAACGCGGCTTCGTCAGAATCGTCGACCGCAAAAAGGACATGATCCTGGTGTCCGGTTTCAATGTATATCCGAACGAGCTCGAAGGCGTGATCGCGGCCCACCCGGGCGTGCTCGAATGCGCGTGCGTGGGCGTGCCAGACGAGCATTCGGGCGAGGCCGTGAAAGTGTTTGTGGTGCGCAAGGACCCGAACCTGACGGTGGAGACCCTGATGGCGTATTGCAAGGAACAATTCACGGGCTACAAGCGGCCGAAATTCATTGAATTCAGGGATGAACTGCCGAAGACCAACGTCGGCAAGATTTTGCGCCGCGCCCTGCGCGACGAACAAAAAGTATCGGCTTAAAACACCGGGAGGCGCCAGGGCGGCGCGTCCCTTTACAGATAAAGATGAGGCAAGATGGACAAGATTTGGTTGAAGTCGTACCCGGACAGCGTGCCGCACGAGATCGATTGCACGCAATACCGTTCCGTGACGCATTTGCTGGAAGAGTCGTTCCAGAAATATGCGGATCGCAATGCTTTCGTGTGCATGGATAAATTCCTCACCTATCGCGAACTGGACAAATTGTCGCTGCAGATGGGCGCCTGGCTGCAAAGCAAGGGGCTGTCGCCTGGCGCGCGCGTGGCCATCATGCTGCCGAACGTGCTGCAGTATCCGGTGGCAATGGCGGCGATCCTGCGTGCCGGCTATACGGTGGTGAACGTCAACCCGCTGTACACGCCGCGCGAATTGCAGCACCAGCTGGTCGACTCGGGCAGCGAAGCGATCATCGTGCTGGAAAATTTCGCCACCACGGTCGAACAGGTGCTGGCGCATACCCAAGTGAAACACGTGATCGTCGCCACCATGGGCGACTTGCTCGGTGGCCTGAAAGGCACCATCGTCAATTTCGTGGTGCGTAAAATCAAGAAGATGGTGCCGGCCTTTCATCTGCCGGGCGCCATCGGCTTCAACAAGATGCTGGCCGAAGGCGCGCGCCTGAAGCTCAAACCCGTGCAGCAGGGCCATGACGATATCGTTTTCCTGCAATACACGGGCGGCACCACGGGCGTGTCGAAAGGCGCGATGCTGCTGCACCGTAACGTGATCGCCAATGTGCTGCAAAACGAGGCCTGGATTGCGCCGGTGATGACGAAAGAGATGCGCGCCACCTCGATGGGTTTCGTGTGCGCCTTGCCGCTGTACCATATCTATTCGCTGACGGTCAGCGCGCTGATGGGCATGCGCTTGGGCGGGCTGAACGTGCTGGTGCCGAACCCGCGCGACATTCCCGGTTTTGTGAAGGAACTGGCCAAGTACAAGATCGTCGTCTTCCCGGCCGTTAATACCTTGTATAACGCCTTGCTCAACAATGAAGAATTCGCCAAGCTCGATTTCTCCAGCTACAAAGTGTGCAATGGCGGCGGCATGGCCCTACAGCGCAATGTGGCCGAACGCTGGCTGAAAGTGACCGGTTGCCCGCTGATCGAAGGCTATGGCATGTCGGAAACCTCGCCGGTGGTCACCGGCAACCGCGTCGACATCACCGAATTCACGGGCACCATCGGCATGCCGATTCCGTCGACCGATGTCACCATCATCGACGACGATGGCGTGGAAGTGCCGCTGGGCCAGCCTGGCGAGATCGCCGTGAAAGGCCCGCAAGTGATGGCCGGCTACTGGCAGCGCCCCGATGAAACGGCGAAATCGATGACGGCCGACGGCTATTTCAAGACCGGCGACGTCGGCATCATGGATGAGCGCGGCTATGTGCGCATCGTCGACCGCAAGAAGGACATGATCATCGTCTCGGGCTTCAATGTGTATCCGAACGAAGTGGAAGACGTGGTCGCGTCCTGCCCCGGTGTACTGGAGTGTGCCTGCATCGGCGTGCCGGATGGTAACTCGGGCGAAGCCGTGAAAGTGTTTGTGGTGCGCAAGGATCCGAACCTGACGGTGGAGCAGATCCGCGAACACTGCAAGCATGAACTGACGGCGTATAAAAAGCCGAAATACATCGAGTTCCGCGACGAATTGCCGAAGACGAATGTCGGCAAGATCTTGCGCCGTCAGTTGCGTGACGAAAAAAAGGTGGCTTAAGCAGCCGCCGACATGGCCGTGCCCGCCGCCAGATTTGGCCTGGCGGGCAGGCCAAAGCAGGGACGCAGCCAGTGCACCTTGCTGATGACCAGCGAGGTGAGTCCCCAGCAGATCGCCACCGTGCCCGCCAGGATCAAGATGGGTTCGATCACCGGCCCCAGCTTCAAGGGCACCAGCCAGTAGGCCAGCAGCACGATCGCGCTCTGGTGCAGGATATACCAGGGATAGACGGCTTGGCGCGCCCACGGCAACCAGGTAAATGGGCGGTTCAGCAAGGTATGCGACCAGCCCAGGATGGCGCAGATGGCCAGCCACATGTACAGATTGCGCATCGGCCAGGAGCCGCTTGACGCCCAGGTCAGCAGGTCTTCCGAATACACCAGGTCAAAGCCGAGATACACGGCAAACGCGCACGGTGCCATCAGCAGCGCGTGCCAGCGCAGCCGCGCCAGTTCCTGCCACACTCCCTTGTCATTGCCCAGCCACCAGCCATAGACGAACATGGTGAAATAGATGGCGTGCGCGTACCAGTCTTTTACCAATGCATGGGTTTCCGGATAGCGCAATTTCAGGAAGACGGTGGCCGCCAGCGCCGGCAGGGCGGGCAGCACCAGCAGGCGCCAGCCGCGCAAGCCCGTGAACAGCGGCCTCATCTTGATCAGCAGCGGTTGCAACGCCACCAGCACCATGGTGTACAGCAGCAGGTAGACCAGGTACCACAGGTGGTTCCAGGTAAAACTGGTTTTCCAGCCCGTAAAGGCGCCGGCCGGCCAGGCGTGGTGGCCAAAATAATCAAGCAGGAACTGGCCGTAGCCGGGCGTCACCAGGCCATTGCTGACGCCTTCGCAGTAGGGCTGCACGGGAATCACGACCAGCACGCCGAATGCCAATGGCAGCAACAATCGCTGCACCCGGCGCCACAGGAAAGCGCCGCGCGAGGTTTGCGTCATCATGGCGCACGACACGCCGGAAATGATAAACACGATTTCCATGCGCCAGCGGTTGATAAAGACCATCGGAAAGTGCAGGGTCTCCGTCAGGTAGCTGCTCTTCATATGGAAGTCGGCACCCGCCAGGTACAGCATGGCCGTGTGGTAGACAATCAGCAGGCTGAAGACCAGAAAACGCAGGGCGTCGATATCGTGACGGCGGGATGGCAGCGACATGGTTGGTGGCTCATGGTGATGGGATGAGCCAGCATAGGCAGCGTGGCCCGGGCCAACCAGCAAAAAGTGATGAATCGAAGGCTGCTTGTGACCAGTGGCGAACCCGGGACGGCCGGTGGATCGTACAATCAGGCAACTAATTTTATGTCTGCCACCATGAGCGTGTCTTCCACCGAGTTATTGCAACGCTATCAGCGCTGGCGCCGGATCGCCGAGCCGGGTTTCTGGATCGTCCTGTCTCTGCTGCAAACCTCGCTCAACTGCTGGATCAGCTGGCTCGATCGCGTACGCACCGGCGTTGACACGCCGTTCTGGGAAGTGGCTGTATGGGAATGGAGCAGCAACCTGGTCTTGCTGGCGCTGGTGCCCGCCGTTATCTTCGCCAGCCAGATGCGGCCGCTGCAGCTGGTATTCCGGCGTCAGAACCTGCGCTGGCACCTGGCGGCGTCCATCGTCTACAGCCTGGTGCATGTGCTGGCGATGGTGGCCTTGCGCAAACTGGTGTACTGGAGCCAGGGCGGCGACTACGATTTCGGCGCTTGGTGGCAAGAATTCCCGTATGAATATATCAAGGATGTGCGCACTTACTTTTCGATTTTGTTGTTTGTCGCCTTTTACCAGTTGTTGCTGCGGCGCTGGCAGGGCGAGGCCACCTTGCTCGGCGAACCGGACGAAGGGCTGGCGGTGGAGCCGGTGGAGCAACCCGAGCGGTTTTTGGTGCGCAAGCTGGGCAAGGATTTTTTGTTGCCGGCGGCGGAGATCGAATGGATACAGGCCTGGGGCAATTATGTGAACCTGCATGTGCGCGGCCACGACTATCCGCTGCGCTCGACCATGGCCGCCATCGAACGACGGCTGGACGGCAAACGTTTTGTGCGCGTGCACCGCAGTTACATCGTCAATCTGGACTTTGTGCAGAGCATCGTGCCGCTCGAGTCGGGCGATGCGCGCGCCATGCTGACGACGGGCGGCGAGGTGGCCGTCAGCCGGCGCTACCGCGAAGCGCTGAAGCAAGTCTCGATGGCCTGATCAGCTTTCCTGCAAGCCGGCCTTGCCGTCCCTGACGGTAAAACTGGCCAGCGTGGCGATGCGGGACGCGCTGTCGCGCACATTGTCCAGGCTCTGGAAGCAGGTGGTGGTTTTCGTCGGCGTGAGTTCCATCAGCATATAGCCGCGCTTGTCGCTGCGGCCGTAGCGGATATGCGGATTCATCGCCACGTAGTCGTCGGTGCGCGACTGCGGGCGCGAACTGGACGTGATCGAGGTGCCGCAAAACTCGGTGGCCAGCAGCGGATTGGCGCGCGAGACGGGCCGCATGGCGTCACGGCTCAGCTCGGTCGCATAGAAAGTATGCACGTCCCCGGACAGCACCAGCGGATTGCGTGCGCCGCTGGCCTGCAGGGTATCGAGCAACTGCTGGCGCGCCATCGGATAGCCATCCCAGCCGTCGGTCCAGATCCGTTCGTCGCCGGGTCGCGTGATCGGCACCTGGCTCGATTGCGCCATCAGGGTTTGCTGGGCCAGGATATTCCAGCGCGCCGGCGATTTTTCCAGCCCCTCCTGCAGCCACCGTTCCTGCGCGGAACCCAGCATGGTACGGTCCGGCTTCATCAAATCGGGGCAGTTGCGCGTGGTGACGGAATTCGAGCCGCCCCGGTTCGGTTTCGGACAGGCGTGGTTGGCGCGGTACTGGCGATCGTCGAGTACATGAAAGCGCGCCAGGCGGCCCCAGTCGTAACGCTGGTAGATGCGCATGTCGACAAAGCCGCGCCGGCCCAGCGGCAGCAGGCGCAGCGGCATATGTTCATAAAAGGCCTGGTAGGCGGCCGCGCGGCGCTGCAAGAAGGTGGTGGTCAGCAACTCGTCGCGTTCGTTGCCGTAATCGTTGGCCACTTCATGGTCGTCCCAAGTGACGATCCACGGCGCCACCAGGTGGGCGCCCTGCAGGTCCGCATCGCTTTTATATTGTGCATAGCGGGCGCGGTACTGCTCCAGGGTAAAACTTTCGTCGCGCCGCACGGCCCGCTGCGGGTGCTGCAGCTGGTAGGCACCCCACTCATAGATATAGTCGCCCAGAAACGCGATCAGGTCGGGCGCGGCCGCGGCGATATGCCGGTGCGCCGCATAGCTGCCGAATTCCCAGTGCTGGCAGGAGGCCACCGCCAGTTTCAATGAGGCCGGCATGGAAGAGGGCGCAGGTGCGGTGCGGGTGCGTCCGACAGGGCTGATGGCGTCGCCAAAGATAAAGCGGTACCAGTACCAGCGTCCGGGTGCCAGGCCCGTGACATCGACATGCACGCTGTGCGCCAGTTCCGGCGTGGCCACCGCTTGGCCCTTGGCGACGATGCGGCGAAAACCTTCGTCGTCGGCCACTTCCCAGCGCACGCTCAAGGCGATGGCCGGCGTGGCGCCAGCTTGCAGCGGATCGTAGTTGATGCGGGTCCAGAGTACCACCGCGTCGGGCAGCGGCGAGCCGGAGGCGACGCCGAGCGCAAACGGATAGCCGGCGCCATTCAGGCGGGTGGCGGCGCTGGCGCCGGAGCCGGCCAGGGAACCGGCGGTGGCCGTCAGCGCGGCGAGGCGTGCAGCGCTGGCGAGAAAAATGCGGCGCTGGCTATCCATTGAATTGCTTATTGCGACAGCAAGGTTTCAATCGGCGGCACCTGGCGCGGCTTGCGGTCGGAATCGGTGGCCACATAGATCAGGGTCGCTTCCGTGACCTTCACGATGCACGCTTGCAGGCGGTTGCGCTCGGCGTAGACTTCCACGTTGACGGTGATCGAGGTATTGCCGACCTTGACGATCTCGGCATAAAAAGACAGCAGATCGCCGACGAACACGGGATTTTTGAAGACGAAGGAATTGACGGCAATGGTCGCGACACGGCCGTTGGCGCGCCGCGTGGCCGGCAGCGAGCCGGCGATATCGACTTGCGACATGATCCAGCCGCCGAACACGTCGCCGTAGACATTGGCGTCCGAAGGCGCGGGCATCATGCGCAGTTCGGGCATTTTTCCGGCGGGCAGGCCGGAGGCGAGGCAGTTGTCGGGGCGGGCGGGGGAGGTGCTCATCGTTTATTCTCATGAAAGGCTACAATTGTCCCGATTGAACCATAAAAAGCCGACTTTCGCCATGCGCCGCTCCCAGACTACCCCCCCACCTCGCCCGCCAGCCGCCGCCAGCCGCAGCGATTTTGCCACCCTGAAAACGCTGTTGCCCTACCTGTGGGTCTACAAATGGCGCGTGCTGCTGGCGCTGCTGTGCCTGGTGGGCGCCAAGCTGGCCAATGTGGGCGTGCCGCTGATCCTGAAAAAACTGGTCGACGCCATGACCATCACGGCGGCCCATCCGCAGGCGCTGCTGGTGCTGCCGGTCGCCCTGCTGGTGGCCTATGGCTTGCTGCGCGTGTCGACCACCCTGTTTACCGAATTGCGCGAATTTTTATTCGCCCGCGTCACGCAGCGCGCCGTACGCACGATTGCGCTGCAGGTATTTCGCCACCTGCATGCGCTGTCCCTGCGTTTCCATTTGAACCGCCAGACGGGCGGCATGACGCGCGATATCGAACGCGGCACGCGCAGCGTCGGTTCGCTGATTTCCTACACCCTGTTCAATATCCTGCCGACCCTGGTGGAAATTACCCTGGTGCTGGTCTATCTGGTGCTGCATTACGACATCTGGTTTTCCATCATCACGGCGGTGGCGCTGGTGTCGTATATCGCGTTTACGGTGCTGGTGACGAACTGGCGCACGCACTTCCGCCGTACCATGAACGACCTCGATTCGAAGGCCAATACGAAAGCCATCGATTCGCTGATCAACTATGAAACCGTGAAGTATTTCGGCAACGAAGACTACGAGGCGCGCCGCTATGACGAGGGCTTGCAGCGCTATGAATCGGCGGCCGTCAAGTCGCAAACCTCGCTGTCACTGCTGAATACGGGCCAGTCGCTGATCATCGCCACCGCCGTCACCTTGATCCTGTGGCGCGCCACGGTGGGCGTGATCGCCGGCACCATGACCCTGGGCGACCTGGTGCTGGTCAATGCCTTCATGATCCAGCTGTATATTCCGCTTAATTTCCTGGGCGTGATCTACCGCGAAATCAAGCAAAGCCTGGCCGACATGGAGCGGCTGTTTTCGCTGCTCGACGAGAACCGCGAAATCGCCGATACGCCCGACGCAAAACCGCTGGCCACGCAGGGCGCATCCGTGCGCTTTGCCCATGTCGATTTCAGCTACGAGGCCAAGCGCCAGATCCTGTTTGACGTCGACTTCCAGATCGCCGCCGGCACCACCACGGCGGTGGTCGGTCACAGCGGTTCGGGCAAGTCGACCCTCTCGCGTTTGCTGTTCCGTTTCTATGAAGTCAACGGCGGCGCCATCACCATCGATGGCCAGGATTTACGGGCCATCACCCAGGACAGCCTGCGCGCGGCGATCGGCATCGTGCCGCAGGATACGGTGCTGTTCAACGACACCATCGAATACAACATCGCCTACGGCAAGCCGGGCGCCAGCAAGCAGGCCATCGTGGCGGCGGCCAAGGCGGCCTCGATCCACGACTTTATCGAAAGCCTGCCGGACGGCTACGCGTCGATGGTGGGCGAGCGCGGCCTGAAACTGTCGGGCGGCGAAAAGCAGCGCGTGGCGATTGCCCGCACCTTGCTGAAAGACCCGGCGATTCTGATCTTCGACGAGGCCACCTCGGCGCTCGACTCGAAAGCGGAGCAGGCGATCCAGGCGCAGCTGAAAGACATCGCGAAAAACCGTACGACGCTGGTGATCGCGCACCGTTTGTCGACCGTGGCCGATGCGCAGCAGATCCTGGTGCTGGACCATGGCCGCATCGTCGAACGGGGCACGCACCCGCAGCTGCTGGCTGCTGACGGCCTGTATGCGCAGATGTGGCAACGCCAGCAGGCCGGCCAGCTCGAGGAAGAGGACGCCGAGTCGCAAGGCGAGCCCGGTGAATTGAGCCTGGCCAAATAAGTGCGTCGCCGGAAAACAGTAGGATAAATGCTACAGCGACGGCACTTCGCTGGTGCGCGGCATCCCTATTCCGGTGAAACTGACTGTCAATCGAAGAAAAGGGCTGGTATGGCACTGAAAATGAAATAAAATTAATCCATTGGTGGCGTCTGCACCCCAGTTGTTTCGTCCAGGCCTGGCCTGGTTTGTCCGCTCAGGAGAATCCATGAAATTGACCAAAATTATCGCCACACTGCTCAGCGTCGGTGTCATCAGCAGCATGTCGCCAGCCCAGGCCCAGGAATTGACGGGTACCTTGGCCAAAATCAAAAAAGCCGGCTCCGTCACGCTCGGCGTGCGCGACGGCTCGGTGCCCTTTTCCTATCTGGATGACAAGCAGCAATACCAGGGGTATTCCATCGACCTGTGCATGAAGGTCGTCACCGCCCTGCAAAAACACCTGGGCTTGAGCGAACTGAAAGTGGTGATGAGCCCTGTCACTTCGGCCAACCGCATCCCGCTGATGGCCAACGGCACCATCGACCTCGAATGCGGTTCGACCACCAACAACCTGGAACGCCAGCAGCAGGTGGCATTCGCGCCGACCATGTTCGTGATCGCCAACCGCGTGCTGGCCAAGAAATCGTCGAACATCAAGAGCCTGGAAGACTTGCGCGGCAAGACCCTGGTCGCCACCGCCGGCACCTCGACCGTCAAGCAGATGACGATTCTGAACAAGGAAAAAAACTTGGGCATGAATATCGCGATTGCCAAGGACCATCCTGAATCGTTCCTGATGCTGGAAACCGGGCGCGCCGTGGCCGAAGCCAACGACGATATCCTGCTCGCTTCGCAAGTGGCCAATTCGAAGAATCCGAACGACTACGAAATCACCAAGGAAGCGCTGTCGGTCGAACCGTACGGCATCATGATGCGCAAGGGCGACCCGGCCTTCAAGAAAGTGGTCGACGATGCACTGACGCGTTTGTACAAGAGCGACGACATCAACCGCATTTATGCGAAATGGTTTACCTCGAATATTCCGCCTAAAAACATCAACCTGAATTTCCCGATGCCGCCGCAACTGAAGGCGGTCTTCGCGAAGCCGACCGACTCGGGCGACCCGGCGGCCTACGCGGCCGTGCCGGAAGCGCAGAAGACGTCGGACAAAAAGAAAAAATAACAGGACTGCGTGAAAAACCGGGAGGCGCAAGCCTCCCGTTTCATTTGCGTGCGGCGGCCAGCACTGGCCGCCGTTTGATGGCTGCATGGGAAGGATGAACATGAATTACAACTGGAATTGGCGCATCTTCTGGGAGACCTCTCCCGATGGTGTCGGCACGTACATGGACACCTTGTGGTCCGGCCTGACCTGGACCCTGGCGACCGCCGGCGCGGCCTGGATCATGGCCCTGATACTGGGCCTGGTGATCGGCACCATACGCACGCTGCCCAACAAATGGCTGGTCGGCGTGGCCAACGCCTATGTCGAATTGTTCCGCAACGTGCCGCTGCTGGTGCAGATGTTCCTGTGGTATTTCGTGATGCCGGAACTGCTGCCGGCCGACCTGGGCACCTGGGTCAAGTCGCTGCCGAACGCGCCCTTCGTCACGGCCGTGCTGTGCCTGGGATTTTTCACCTCGTCGCGGGTGGCGGTGCAGGTCACGACCGGTATCGAAGCGCTGCCGCGCGGGCAAAAGCTGGCCGGCACGGCGCTGGGATTGACCCTGCCGCAAACCTACCGTTTCATCTTGCTGCCGATGGCCGCGCGCGTGATCATGCCGCCGCTGACCAGTGAATTTTTGAATATCATCAAGAACAGTTCCGTGGCTTTGACCATCGGCCTGGTCGAACTGACGGCCAGCGCGCGCGCCATCCAGGAGTTCTCGTTCCAGGTGTTCGAAGCGTTTTCGGCCGCCACCATCATCTATATCGCCGTCAACCTGCTGGTGGTGATCCTGATGGCGCTGATCGAGAAAAAGATCAGGATACCCGGCTTCATTGTCGCCGGTTCCAAGTCGGGAGGACACTGACATGTTCGGTAATTTCGACTTCGATGTCATCTCGCGTTCTTGGGTCTATCTGTTCCAGGTTGGCATGCTGTTTACCCTGAAACTGACGGCACTGGCGATGGTCGGCGGCATCGTGCTGGGCACCTTGCTGGCGCTGATGCGCTTGTCCAGCAACCGCATTCTGTCGGGCGTGGCGTCGAGCTACGTCAACCTGATCCGCTCGATCCCGCTGGTGCTGGTGATCTTCTGGTTCTACTTCCTGGTGCCGTATATCGCGGCCTGGATCATCGGCGCCGAGGAGCCGGTGAAGGTGGGCGCGTTCTCGTCGGCCCTGATCACCTTCATCATGTTCGAAGCCGCCTATTACTGCGAGATCATGCGCAGCGGCATACAGTCGATTCCGCGCGGCCAGGTCTGGGCCGGCCAGGCGCTGGGCATGAATTATTACCAGACCATGGCCAATATCGTGCTGCCGCAGGCGTTCCGCAACATGATCCCGGTGCTGCTGACGCAAACCATCGTGCTGTTCCAGGACGTGTCGCTGGTGTACGTGCTGTCGATCCCCGATTTCGTCGGCGCCGCCTCGAAGATCGCCCAGCGCGATGGCCGCCTGGTGGAAATGTATGTGTTCGTGGCCGTCGTGTATTTCGTGCTGTGCTATGCCCTGTCGTTCCTGGTCAAGCGCCTGCAAAAGCGCGTCGCCATCATCCGTTAATCCTGGCAGCCCGGCGCTGACGTCTACAGAAAGAAAATGATGATTGAACTGAAAAATGTAAGCAAATGGTATGGCCAGTTCCAGGTCCTGACCGACTGCAGCACCGAAGTGTCGAAGGGCGACGTGATGGTCATCTGCGGCCCGTCCGGTTCCGGCAAATCGACCCTGATCAAGACCGTCAATGGCCTCGAACCGATACAGCAGGGGCAGATCATGGTCGACAATATCGCCGTCAATGATCCGAAAACCAATCTGTCGAAACTGCGCGCGCGCATCGGCATGGTGTTCCAGAACTTCGAGCTGTTTCCGCATCTGAGCATCCGCGAAAACCTGACCATCGGCCAGATCAAGGTGCTGGGACGCAGCGCCGACGAAGCCAATGCCAAGGGCCTGAAATACCTGGACCGCGTGGGCCTGTTGTCGCAGCAGGACAAGTTCCCCGGCCAGCTGTCGGGCGGCCAGCAGCAGCGCGTGGCGATCGCCCGCGCGCTGGCTATGGATCCGATCGCCATGCTGTTCGACGAGCCGACCTCGGCGCTCGACCCGGAAATGATCAACGAAGTGCTCGACGTGATGGTGGGCCTGGCGCAGGAGGGCATGACGATGATGGTCGTCACGCACGAGATGGGCTTTGCCAAGCGCGTGGCCAACCGCATCGTCTTCATGGACCAGGGCAAGATCATCGAAGACTGCAGCAAGGATGAGTTTTTCACCACCACGCGCTCGGACCGCGCGCGCGATTTCCTGGCGAAAATCATTCATTAAGCTCTGTTTTTTTCCAGCAAAAACGGCCGGCATCCACCGGCCGTTTTTGCGTTAACAGCATGCCTGCGCCTGCTTTGCCGCAAGGCGTGACGGGATAGTCGGCCTACGCTCGATCAGTCCCTCATATTTCTCTTCCCTTTTATACTTATAAAGGTATAATTCATGAAGATCACCCATAAACCCTTGTACTGGGTCGGCGCCACGAAGAAGGAATTGATGGCCTTGCCTGTCGAGATCATTTCGTTCTTTGGCCATGCGCTCGATCTGGCCCAGCGCGGCGACAAGCACGACAGCGCCAAGGTATTGCGTGGCTTTGGCTGCGCCGGTGTACTGGAAATCGTCGAGGACGATGCCGATGGCACCTACCGCGCGGTGTACACGGTGAAATTTGACGAGGCGGTGTTCGTGCTGCATTGCTTCCAGAAAAAGAGCAAGAGCGGCATTGCGACACCGAAGCAAGATATCGAGATCGTGCGGGCGCGCCTGCGCAGCGCACAACAACTGATCGAGGAGTTGCGCCATGAAAAAACGCATCGTTGATGGCATCGAATTCGAGCAATCGAGCGGCAACGTATTTGCCGACCTGGGCCTGCCCGACGCCGACAAACTGCAAATCAAATCCGGCCTGGTGGGCGAAATCAGCAATGCCATCCGCAAGCTCGAACTGACCCAGGAGCAAGCCGCACGCCGCATGGGCATCGTGCAACCGAAAGTATCGGGCATGCTGCGCGGCGACTTTTCCGGCCTGTCCGAGCGCAAGCTGATGGATTGCCTGAACCGCCTGGGCTACGATATCGAGATCCATGTCAGGCCGACCGGCCATCCCGTCGGGCACCTGAAACTGGCCATCGCCCAGGCCGGGTGAGGCAGCCTTGCGGCTGGTAAAATGGCGCCATCCGCAATCACCGCCCGAGAGCTGCCGCCATGTCCACACCCGATCACACCCCGACCACCGTTCCCTCGTCGCTGACCATCACGCGTCCTGACGACTGGCACTTGCACCTGCGCGATGGCGCCGTCATGGCCAGCGTCTTGCCGCACAGCGCACGCCAGTTCGGCCGCGCCATCGTGATGCCGAACCTGAAACCGCCCGTCACCACCACCGCCGACGCCACCGCCTACCGCGAGCGCATCCTGGCCGCCGTGCCGGAAGGCGTGCAGTTCGATCCGCTGATGGTGCTGTACCTGACCAACAACACCTCGCCTGACGAAATCCGCCGCGCGCAGGACAGCGGCATCGTTCAGGCCGTGAAACTGTATCCGGCCGGCGCCACCACCAATTCCGATTTGGGCGTGAGCGACCTGAAAAACTGCTACAAGGTGCTCGAAGTGATGCAGGAAGTGGGCATGCCCTTCCTCGTGCACGGCGAAGTGACCGATCCCGAGATCGATATCTTCGACCGCGAAGCCGTCTTTATCGAACGCGTGATGCGCCCGCTGCGGAGCAGCTTCCCGGCCCTGTCGGTGGTGTTCGAGCACATCACCACCAAGGATGCGGCGCAGTACGTGGCCGAGGCCGAAGGTCCGATCGCCGCCACCATCACCGCCCACCATTTGCTGTACAACCGCAACGAGCTTTTCAAGGGCGGCATCCGTCCCCATTACTACTGCCTGCCGATCCTGAAACGCGAGGAACACCGCCTGGCATTGATGACGGCGGCCGCCAGCGGCGACGAGCGTTTCTTCCTCGGCACCGACTCGGCGCCGCATGCGCAGGGCGCCAAGGAAATGGCCTGTGGCTGTGCGGGCTGCTACACGGCCCTGCACGCGATGGAACTGTATGCCGAAGCGTTCGAACGGGCCGGTGCGCTCGACAAACTGGAAGCGTTCGCCAGCTTCCACGGCCCGGCCTTTTACGGTGTGCCGCGCAATACCGATACCATCACCCTGAAACGCGAAAGCTGGACCTTGCCTGCTTCGCTGCCGCTGGGCGACAGCCACGTGATTCCGCTCAATGCCGGCGAGCAGATCAACTGGAAGATGGTGTAAGCACCGATGCTGCCATCGATAGACTGGACCCGCCCCTGGTATGCCACGGTGCTGCCGGCGCGGGGGCGGCTGGATTTGCAGCGCCACACGGTGATCGAGGCGTTGAACCTGCAGGCGCGCGCGCTGGACTTGCGCAATCCGTCCGGCCTGCCGCTGGGTTTCGTGCCGCAAGCCGACCTGCCCGATGGCGTGGCGTATGAGGAATTCATTGGCGCCACCGGCGGCGTGCCCACGCGCGACAACCTGCACGACTTTTTCAATGCGCTGGTGTGGCTGACCTTCCCGCTGATCAAGCGGCAATTGAATGCCTTGCAGGCGGCGCAGATCGCCCTGTCCGGCGTGGGTAAATCGCGCGGCCCGGCGCGCGATGGCGCGACAATTTTCGATGAAAATTCGGCGCTGCTGGTGCTGCGCGACAGCCAGGCCGGCCACGCGCTGGAGGCTGCCTTGCGCGCGCATGACTGGCAGGGCGTGTTTGTCGAACAGCGCGGCCAGTTTGCTGCCAAAGGCGACGCCGACGTATGGCTGTTCGGCCATGCGCTGATGGAAAAACTGGTGGCGCCCTACAAGGCGATCACGGCGCATACCCGCATCGTGTTTGCCGGCGACGCCTACTTTGCGCTGGACGATATGGCGCGGCGCGCCTGGCTCGATGCAAGGGTGGCGCAGGATTTGGCGCAGCAAGGCTTGAGCACGGCCGATTTCACGCCCTTGCCGGTGCTCGGCATTCCCGGCTGGTGGGCAGGGCAGGACGCGCAGTTTTACGGAGACACGACGGTTTTTCGCCCGAAGCGCAAAGCCGCATGATAATCAACGCGCAGCAGCGCGAAAGGACAGGCATGGAGCAGGTGATACGGTGGGGCATACTCGGTACCGGCAAGATCGCCCAGGCGATGGCGGCGGCCTTGCGCGACGTACCCGGCGCGCAACTGGTGGCGGTGGCCTCGCGCACGCCGGAGAGCGCCGAGCGTTTTGGCGCGCTATGCGATGCGCCGCGCCGCCATGCTTCCTACCAGGCGCTGGCCGATGACGCCGGCGTCGACGTGATCTATATCGCCACGCCGCACACCCTGCATGCGGAAAACGCGTTGATGTGCCTGGCCGCCGGCAAGCATGTGGTGTGCGAAAAGCCGTTCACCATGAACGCGCGCGAAGCCCAAAGCGTGATCGAACTGGCGCGCGAGAAAAAACTGTTTCTGATGGAAGCCATGTGGAGCCGCTTCCTGCCGGCGGTGCAGGAAGCGCGGCGCCTGATCGCCAGCGGAGAGATCGGCACCATGCAGCAGCTGCAGGCCGATATCGGTTTTGTCGCCAATTTCCCGCCCGAGCACCGCTTGCTGAACCCTGCGCTGGGCGGCGGCGCGCTGCTCGATATCGGCATCTATCCGCTGTCGATGGCGGCCTTTTTTCTGGGACCCGTGACGCAGGTGCGGACCCTGGCCGAGATGGGGCCGACTGGCGTCGACGAGCAGGCCGTGTTCAGCCTGCTGCATGAAGGCGGTGGCAGTTCCTCCTGCGCCTGCAGCATGCGCGTCTTGAGCCCGACCGAACTGACGATCACCGGCACCCTGGGCCGCATCCGCCTGCCGGGCCGCTTCTACAAACCGGATCACCTGATTGTCGAGCCGATGGACGGCGAGCGCCGCGTGGTCGATGCCCCGTTTATCGGCAACGGCTACACGCACGAGGCGATGGAAGCGATGCGCTGCATCCGCGCCGGCCTGCCGGAAAGCCCCTTGATGCCGCATGCGGAAACCTTGGCGCTGATGGACGTGCTCGACACCATGCGCGCGCAGGTCGGGCTGGTCTACGACGCCGACCACGCCACGGCGGCCGCATGAACACCGCATCGCGCCCCAGCCTGAAAACGATATTGATCGCCAGCGGCGTCGTGCTGACTCTGGCGATGGGTGTGCGCCACGGCCTGGGCTTCTGGATGCAGCCGATTTCGCAAGCCAATGGCTGGACCCGCGAAACCTATTCCCTGGCGATGGCCCTGCAAAACCTGATGTGGGGCGTGTTCGGGCCGTTCGCCGGCATGGCGGCCGACCGCTTCGGCACCATGCGCGTGGTGATCGTCGGCGCCATCAGCTATATGGCAGGCCTGGTCTGGATGGCGCTGGTGACCGAACCGACCCTGTTCATCGTCGGCTCGGGCGTGTTCATCGGCCTGGCGCTGGCGTGCACCGCGTTTGGCGCCATCAGCGGCATCATCGGGCGCAGCGCGCCGCCCGAACAGCGCTCGTGGGCCTTCGGCATCTCGTCGGCGGCCGGCTCCTTCGGCCAGTTCCTGATGATGCCGATCGAGCAGCAACTCATTTCCGCCATCGGCTGGCAGAACGCGTTTTATGTGCTGGCCGCGCTGGTGGTGGCGGCCATGATACCGATGGCGTTCTACCTGCGCGAGCCGCCCGTTGCCCACGCTGGCGGCGCGCAGCAAAGCGTCGGCGCGGCCTTTCACGAGGCAATCGGCAACCGTTCGTTCTGGCTGCTGCTGGCCGGTTATTTCGTCTGTGGCTTCCAGCTGGTCTTCATCGGCGTGCACTTGCCGGCCTACCTGAAAGACCAGGGCCTGATGAACCCGAATATCGCGGTGACGGCGCTGGCGCTGATCGGCCTGTTCAATATTTTCGGCTCCTACTATGCGGGCAAGCTGGGTGGAAAATTCGCCAAGCGCCATCTGCTGTCGGCGATCTATGTATCGCGCGCGGCCGTCATCGGCCTGTTCCTGCTGGCGCCATTGTCGGCGTGGACGGTGTACCTGTTTGCCGCCGGCATGGGCGTGCTGTGGCTGTCGACCGTGCCGCTGACGAACGGCATTATCGCCGGCATCTTCGGCGTCAAGCACCTGTCGATGCTGGCCGGCATGGTCTTCTTCTCGCACCAGGTGGGCAGCTTCCTCGGCGCCTGGCTCGGCGGTTTCCTGTACGAGCGCATGGGCAATTACAGCGCCGTGTGGATGATCACCATCGGCCTGGGCCTGCTGGCCGCCCTGATCAACCTGCCGATCGACGAACGCGCTGCACGGCGTGCGGTGGCGGCGTGATGAATCGCCGGCACCTCTGGCTATGGCGCTTGGCGGGCGCCGTGGTGCTGGCCCTTGTATTCATGGCCTATCTGCGGCCAGACTTCATGCTCGACCTGGCGAACCGCTTCTGGATGTGTTTGTAGAATACATGCATGACAAAGAAATCCCTTGACCACGGCATCATGGCGTTTGGCGCCGACGATATCGCCGGCTGTTTCGATAGCGGCACCCTGGGCCGCGGGCGCGGCTATGCGCAGCGCGGCATGGTGCTGTCTGTCACGGTCGGCGATGGGGTAATCAAGGGCCGGGTCGGCGGTAGCGGCGGGCAAAGCTACCGCCAAACGATACGGCTCAAGCCCGCCGCGCGCGGCGTGCGCGTCGATGGCGATTGCAGCTGTCCCATGGATCACAATTGCAAGCATGTGGTGGCCGTTTTGTTGCGTTACCTGGAACTGGCGCCGGCGCCGTCCACCTCTGCCGGCAAAGACGGCATGTCGCCGCAGCTGGGCGCCTGGCTGCGCAAGATGGCGCAGGCCCTCGCGCCCCAGCCTGCCGCCAGGCGCGTTGGCGCCACCGCACAGCCCATGTACCGGCTGGTGTATGTGCTGATGCCCAAGCCGGGCGGCCAGCTGCATCTGTGCTTGTGCCGTGCCCGGCTGGGCGCGGGCGGCACGATCGCCTCGGCTGCGGTAGTGAGCAATTTGTCCGATATACGCGACTATCCGCCGGCGTATGTCACGCCGGCGGACAGTTATGCGGCCCATCTGTTTTTCCTGCTTTGTGGCAATGCCCAAGACAGTGCCTCAGCTGAAATCAGTGGCGCCATCGGTGCCGAATTGCTGCAGCGTTTGCCTCAAGAACAGCGTCTGTTCCGCGCGGCCACGCACGACGACTTGAAAAACGGCAGGTTGACACCACTGCTGGCGGCCGATGCGCGCCAGGCGCGCCTGGCCTGGATCTGGCAGGAAGACGACAGCGTGATGCTGCGCTGGCAGACGGACGATGGCGCGCCGCTGGAACATGTGCTGGCGACGCAGCCGGCGCTGTTCGTGCACGGCGCGGAAATCGGCCCGTTGACCTTGCCCGACAGCCTGGCCGGCATGGCGGCGCTCGAGCTCCAGGCGCTGGTGGCCAAGGCGCCGCGCGTGGCCGAAAAGCAGCGCGCACTGCTGGTGCGCGAGCTGGCCGCGCAAGGGCTGGAGCAGCTTATCGCGCCGCCGCCGCCGTTGCGAAATATCGTCCGGCGTGACATCGCGGCACGCCCTTTCCTGCTGCTTGGCAGCGTCGACAGCGATACCGCCGGCGCGCCGCCGCACGACTTCGCGCTGCTGGCGTTTGATTATGACGGCGTGCGCGCGTCCACCGACACGGCGCAAAAACTGCAGCGTCATGCTTCCAGCGGCAAGGAGACCATCAAGCGCGATGCCAGGGCGGAGCGGGCCGCCATGGCCACTCTGCGCAACAGCGGATTTGCCGCCGCCGCCGCGTCGCCGCTGCACGCGATGGCCGGCGTGCTGCAACTGCCTGACCAGGTTGCCTGGATCGATTTCGCGGCGCATGGCGTGCCGGCCTTGCGCCAGCAGGGCTGGCTGATCGAATACGGCCCCGGCTACCGTTACGACCTGGCGGCGATCGATGAATGGTATGCCGACGTGGCCGAGGAGGGCGAGGGCGGCAATGCCTGGTTCGAGCTGGAGCTGGGCATCGTGGTGGGCGGCCAGCGCGTGCCCTTGCTGCCGGTGCTGCTGCAACTGATACGGACGGCGCCCGACAGCTTCAATCCGCAGGTGCTGGCCTTGCACGACGATGCCGAACACCTGATGGCCAGCCTGCCCGGCGGCGCCAGGGTGGCGCTGCCGTGGAGCCGCGTCAAGCCGATTCTGCATGCCTTGGGCGAGCTGTATTTCAAGGACCACATCGGCGCCGGCATGCGCCTGCCGGTGCTGGACGCGGCGCGCCTGGCCGAACTGGAAGCGGGCGCGCAACTGCGCTGGACCGGCGGTGAACGGCTGCGCCAGCTGGGCGCCAGGCTGCGCGCCTTCGACGGCATCGCCCCGGTTGCCGCGCCGGCCGGCCTGCAGGCGGCGCTGCGTCCTTACCAGGCCGAAGGCGTGGCGTGGATGCAGTTCCTGCGCGAGTACGACTTCGCCGGCATCCTGGCCGACGACATGGGGCTGGGCAAAACCATCCAGACCTTGTGCCACATCCTGCTGGAAAAGGAAGCGGGACGATTGATCGCGCCGGCGCTGGTGGTGGCGCCGACCAGCTTGATGGGCAACTGGCAGGCCGAAGCCAGGCGCTTTGCGCCCGGCTTGCGGGTGCTGCTGCTGCACGGCGCACAGCGCGTCCAGCACTTCGAGACGATGGGGCAATACGATCTGGTGCTGACCACTTATGCGCTGCTGCCGCGCGACGAGGAAACGCTGCGCGGCCAGCGCTTCCACTTGCTGATCCTCGACGAATCGCAATACATCAAGAACAGCCGCTCCAAGGCGGCGCAAACGGCCGGCCTGCTGCAGGCCTCGCACCGCCTGTGCCTGACCGGCACGCCGCTGCAGAATCACCTGGGCGAACTGTGGTCGCAGTTTCACTTCCTGATGCCGGGGTTGCTGGGCGACGAAAAAAGCTTCAATGGTGAATTTCGCAAACCAATAGAAAAGCTGGGCGACAGTGCGCGCAACGCCTTTTTGATCCGCCGCATCAAGCCTTTCCTGCTACGCCGTACCAAGGACAAGGTGGCGGCCGAATTGCCGCCCAAGACAGAGATGGTGCGCGAAGTCGAACTGGCCGGCGCCCAGCGCGACCTGTACGAAACGGTGCGCCTGGCGATGGATGCGAAGGTGCGCGCGGCGATCGCCGCCAAGGGCCTGGCGCGCAGCCAGATCGTGATCCTGGAAGCCTTGCTCAAGCTGCGTCAGGTATGCTGCGATCCGCGCCTGGTGGCCGGCGCGGGCAAGAAAGGCGCGGCGCCGTCGGCCAAGCTGGCCGAATTGATGGAGATGCTCGAAGCGTTGCTGGCCGAAGGGCGCAAGGTGCTGGTGTTTTCGCAATTTACCAGCATGCTGGCGCTGATCGAAGCGCCGTTACGCGAGCGCGGCATCGCCTATGCTTTGCTGACCGGCGAGACGCGTGACCGCGGCGCGCAGGTCGACGCATTCCAGCAGGGCGCCGTGCCGGTCTTCCTGATCAGCCTGAAAGCGGGCGGCGTGGGGCTGAACCTGACGGCCGCCGATACCGTCATCCATTACGACCCCTGGTGGAATCCGGCGGCCGAAAACCAGGCCAGCGACCGCGCCTGGCGCATCGGCCAGGACAAGCCGGTGTTCGTCTACAAGCTGATCGCCAGAGGGACGCTGGAAGAAAAAATCCAGGACATGCAGCGCCGCAAGGCCGAGCTGGCCGATGCGGTGCTGGCCGACGGCCAGTCGCAAACGCTGGCCGTCACGCACGACGATCTGCAGGCGATTTTCGCACCCTTGTCCGCTGCTGCCTAGACTTTCAAAAACTCTTCCTTGTTGCCCAGCCAGCGCGCCAGGTGGGCTTCCACCGTGGCGGCGCTGGCGGGCGAAGTGGCGTGCAGCAGGTCGTGCGCCACGTCGCGCGCCTGGTCGACCAGCCATTGATCGGTTTCCAGGTCGGCGAAGCGCAGCATGGCCTGGCCGGACTGGCGCGCGCCGAGAAATTCGCCGGGGCCGCGGATTTCCAGGTCGCGGCGGGCGATTTCAAAGCCGTCGGTGGTTTCGCGCATGGTCATCAAACGCTGGCGCGCCACGCCGCCCAGCGGGCCCTGGTACAGCAGCAGGCAGACGCTGGCCGCCGAGCCGCGCCCGACGCGCCCGCGCAGCTGGTGCAGTTGCGACAAACCAAAACGCTCGGCGTGCTCGATCACCATCAGCGAGGCGTTGGGCACGTCGACGCCCACCTCGATCACGGTGGTGGCCACCAGCACCTGCAGCTGGCCGGCGATAAAGGCGTCCATCACCTCCTGTTTTTCGGCCGGCTTCAGGCGGCCGTGCACCAGGCCCACCTGCAGCGCGGGCAGCGCTTCGGCCAGCATCATGTAGGTGTCGGTGGCCGTTTGCAGCTGCAGCGCTTCCGACTCCTCGATCAGCGGGCAAACCCAGTACACCTGCCGGCCTTCCAGCGCGGCCGCATACACGCGCGCGATCACCTCGTCGCGCCGGTTCTGGTCGATGGCGCGCGTGACGATCGGGCTGCGCCCGGGCGGCAGCTCGTCGATCACCGACACTTCCAGGTCGGCGTAATAGGTCATGGCCAGCGTGCGCGGAATCGGCGTGGCCGACATCATCAGCTGGTGCGGCACGGCCGCGCTATCGCCCTTGTTGCGCAGGGTCAGTCGCTGGCCCACGCCGAAGCGGTGCTGCTCGTCGACGATCACCAGGCCCAGTTTCGAGAACTGGACGTTGTCCTGGATCAGCGCGTGCGTGCCGATCACCAGCTGCGCCTCGCCCGATTCGATCAGCGCCAGCGCCGCCGTCTTTTCCTTCTTTTTCAGGCTGCCGGTCAGCCAGGCCACCTTCACGCCCAGCGGCTCCATCCAGGCGGCGATCTTGCGGAAGTGCTGTTCGGCCAGGATCTCGGTCGGCGCCATCAAGGCCGCCTGGTAGCCGCTGTCGATCGCCTGCGTGGCGGACAAGGCCGCCACCACCGTCTTGCCGCTGCCGACGTCGCCCTGCAGCAAACGCTGCATCGGATACGGCTGGCGCAGGTCGGCGCGGATTTCATCGAGCACGCGCGCCTGCGCGCCCGTCAGACTGAACGGCAGCGCAGCCTGGAAGGCATGCGACAGGCTGCCGATAAAGGGCAGGGCGGCGGCGCCCTTCGAGCGGCGCGCGCGCTGGGCGCGTTTCAGCGACAGCTGCTGGGCCAGCAGTTCATCGAACTTCATGCGCACCCAGGCCGGGTGCGAGCGGTCCATCAGCGCGCTCTCGTCGATCTGCTGCGGCGGGTAGTGCAGCAGGCGCACCGCCGCCTGGAACGGCGACAGCTGCATCTGGCGCAGCAGGGATTCCGGCAAGGTATCGGTCCAGTCGATGCGTTTCATCGCTTCGGCAATCTCGCGCCGCAGCACATGCTGCGACAGGCCTTCGCCGGACGGATACACGGGCGTCAGGGCGGTCGGCAGCGGCGCGCCCTCGTTCACCACTTTATACACGGGGTGGACCATCTCGGCGCCGAAGAAGCCGTGCTTGAGTTCGGCGCGCGCGCGCACCCGCGTGCCTTCGGCCAGCTGTTTCACCTGGCTGCCGTAAAAGTTCATGAAGCGCAGCAGCAAATCACCCGTTTCATCGGCGATGGTGACCAGCAACTGCTTGCGCGGCTTGAAACTGACTTCGCACTTGGTGACCACGCCTTCCACCTGCCACGACTCGCCGCCGCGCAGGCAGGCGTCGCGTATCGTATACACCTTGGTTTCATCTTCGTAGCGCATCGGCAGGTGCAGCACCAGATCCATATCGGTACGCAAGCCCAGCCGGGCCAGTTTCGTTTCCGTGCTGACCACTTTTTTGACGGCTTTTGGCTTCGGTGCTGGCTTGGCTGCGGGCGGCAGATCTGGCGTTGCGGACTTGAAATCAGGCATATAAGAGATTTTGTTGCCGCTAGCGTAAAATAGAGGGTTGTCCGGCACACCCTGTGCGTACCGCGCAGAGAATCTTGCGGCGGATTATTGTAATGCCTGTATAGGCGCACAGTATAGTGCCACACGCCGCATTGCGCACTCCTAATCATTGTTGACGTATTTTTCAAGCAAAACGCATGTATTCGCTTTCCGATTTCGATTTCAATTTGCCGCAAGAAAATATTGCGCAAACTCCTTTGGCCGAGCGCAGCGCCTCGCGCCTGTTGCACCTGGACGGCGACGCCGTGGTGGACCGCAGCTTTGCCGATATCCTCAATCTGCTGCAAGCCGGCGACCTGCTGGTGATGAACGACACGCGCGTGCTGAAAGCGCGTTTCTTCGGCGTCAAGGAAAGCGGCGGCAAGATCGAGGCCCTGGTCGAGCGCGTGCTCGATGAGCGCACCGTGCTGGCCCAGGTGCGCGCCTCGAAGTCGCCGCCACCGGGCTGCCGCATCCGTCTGGCCGACGCCTTTGACGTGACGGTCGGCCAGCGCGCCGGCGAATTCTTCACCTTGCACTTCGAAGCCGACGTGTTCGAGCTGATCGAGGCGCATGGCCGCCTGCCGCTGCCGCCGTATATCGAGCACGACGCCGACGAGTTCGACGAAACGCGCTACCAGACCGTGTTCAACAAGGTGCCGGGCGCCGTCGCCGCGCCGACGGCCGGCCTGCATTTCGACCAGGCCCTGCTCGACCAGCTGAAAGCCAAGGGCGTCAATTTCGCCTATGTGACGCTGCATGTGGGCGCCGGCACCTTCCAGCCGGTGCGCACCGAAGTGTTATCTGAACACAAGATGCATACCGAGTGGTACACCATGCCGCAGGACACCGTGGACGCCGTGCGCGCCACGCAGCAAGCTGGCCGCGACGTGGTCGCCGTTGGCACCACCAGCCTGCGCGCGCTGGAGTCGGCCTCGCAAAGCGGCCAGTTGCAAGCGGGCAGCGCCGACACGGCCCTGTTCATCACGCCCGGCTATGCCTTCAAGACCGTCACGCGCCTGATCACCAATTTCCATTTGCCGAAATCGACCCTGCTGATGCTGGTGTCGGCGTTTGCCGGCTATGCGCCGATCCGCCATGCCTATGCGCATGCGATCGCCCAACACTACCGTTTCTTCAGCTATGGCGACGCGATGCTGCTGACCACGCAATCGCGCGCGCCCCTGAACATCACCCCTTCCGTGAAAGACTGACATGCTGGAATTTACCGTCCTCAAGACCGATACAAGCGGCTTGACCAAGGCCCGCCGCGGTACCTTGAAACTGAACCATGGCGTCGTGCAGACGCCGATCTTCATGCCAGTGGGCACTTACGGTTCCGTGAAAGCCATGTCGCCGCTGGAACTGAACGAGATCGACGCGCAGATTATCCTGGGCAACACGTTCCACTTGTGGCTGCGTCCGGGCAATACCGTCATGGAAAAATTTGGCGGCCTGCACGGCTTCATGGGCTGGAACAAGCCGATCTTGACGGACTCGGGCGGTTTCCAGGTGTTTTCGCTGGGCGCCATGCGCAAGATCACGGAAGAGGGCGTGCATTTCAATTCGCCCATCAACGGCGATAAACTGTTCCTGTCGCCGGAAGTGTCGATGCAGGTGCAGCGCGTGTTGAATTCCGACATCGTGATGCAGTTCGACGAATGCACGCCGTACGAAATCCAGGGCCGTCCGGCCACCTTGGAAGAAGCGGCCAAGTCGATGCGCATGTCGCTGCGCTGGGCCCAGCGCTCGAAAGATGAATTCCACCGCGGCGAAAACCCGAACGCGCTGTTCGGCATCGTCCAGGGCGGCATGTTCGAGATGCTGCGCGACGAGTCGCTGGCCAAGCTGGAAGAGATCGATTTTCCCGGCATCGCCATCGGCGGCCTGTCGGTCGGCGAGCCCAAGGAAGACATGATGCGCATGCTGGCCCACGTCGGCCCGCGCCTGCCGGCCAACAAGCCCCATTACCTGATGGGTGTCGGCACGCCGGAAGACTTGGTGGCCGGTGTCTCGAACGGCATCGACATGTTCGATTGCGTGATGCCGACCCGTAACGCAAGGAATGGCTGGCTGTTTACGCGTTTTGGCGACATCAAGATCAAGAACGCCAAGTACAAGGAAGACCAGGCGCCGCTGGACGAAACCTGCGGCTGCTACGCCTGCCGCAATTTTTCGCGCGCCTATCTGCACCATCTGCACCGCTCGAAGGAAATCCTCGGCGCGCGCCTGAACACCATCCACAACCTGCATTACTACCTGGATCTGATGCGCCAGATGCGCGAGGCGCTCGATGAAGACCGTTTCCATGCATTTACCTTGCAGTTCCATGCGGAACGGGCACGCGGAACTTAAGAAATCCTTAGAGCAAGTACAACATCGGCCAGGCCGTATGTTTTCTGTCTTGCCGCTTGGTGGGGGCGGGAAAGCATTGCATAATGCCTTTTTAGCCCCATTTGAAGCTGCCATGCCGCCATTCAGGCAAGGTGGACGACAGCCGATGCTAGAATACAGCGCTATTTTTCCAAACTGATTAGAACTGGAGTCACCGTGTTTTTCATTTCCAACGCTTACGCCGCCCCTGCCGATGCCCTGGGCCTCGGCAGCAACCTGACCAGCTTTTTGCCACTGGTATTGATGTTCGTGGTCATGTATTTCCTGATGATCCGTCCACAGCAAAAACGCGCCAAAGAACAGCGGGCGATGATGGACGCGCTGGCCAAGGGTGATGAAGTCGTCACCGCCGGTGGCATGCTGGGCCGTGTTGTCAAGGTAGTGGACGCCTACGTCACCATCGAAGTGGCGACCGGCACCGAAATCATGGTGCAAAAGAGCTCCATCACCACCTTGCTGCCTAAAGGCACCCTGAAGGCGCTGTAATTACCGCTGTAGTTATGTGACATGGGCGGCTACCCGCCGCCCGATGTGCTGCCTGCGACGCCTCCGACGCTCAACACTGAACGCTGAATCAATATGAATCGCTACCCTGTCTGGAAATACATTCTCATCGCCGTCGCCTTATTGCTGGGCATACTGTATACGGTGCCCAATTATTTCGGTGAATCGCCGGCGTTGCAAGTAACCAGCGGCAAGTCCACCGTCAAGGTGAGCAGCGAGCTGATGACGCAAGTCGAGCAGGTATTGACGAAAGAAAACGTCAAGTCGGAGGCCATCACCTATGACGGCGTCGGCAACCTCGCCTCCGTGCGCGTGCGTTTCGCCGATCCCGATACCCAGTTCAAGGCCAAGCTGGTGCTGGAAAAGGACCTCAATACCGATCCGACCGACCCGACCTATGTGGTGACGGTCAACCTGCAGGCCAATACGCCGCACTGGCTGCAAAAAATCCACGCTCTGCCGATGTTCCTGGGCCTGGACTTGCGCGGTGGCGTGCACTTCCTGATGCAGGTCGACGCGAAAGCCGTGCTGACCAAGAAAGTACAGGGCATCCAGTCCGCCGCGCGCAGCGTCTTGCGTGACAAGAATATCCGCCATGCCGGCATCGACCGCGTGGGCGACAGCATTGAAATCAATTTCCGCGACGCCGATACGCGCCAGAAAGCGAAAACCACGCTGTCCGACCAGATGAGCGAACTGGCGTTTGCCGACACCGGCAGCGGCAGCGACCTGAAACTGATCGTGACCCTGAAACCGGCCGCGCTGAAAGCCACCGTCGATGAAGGCGTGAAACAGAATATCTCGACCCTGTCCAAGCGCGTCAACGAGCTGGGCGTGGCCGAGCCGCTGATCCAGCAGCAAGGCCCTGACCGCATCGTGGTGCAACTGCCAGGCGTGCAGGACGTGGCCCGCGCGAAAGCCATTATCGGCCGCACCGCCACCCTGGAAGTGCGCCTGGTCGACGAGACCATCGTGCCGGGCACCGAAATGTCGAGCGCGATTCCGTTCAACTCCGAACTGTTTACCGTCGGCAAAGGCGTGCCGGTAGTGCTGTCGAAAGACGTGATCCTGACGGGCGACTATATCTCCAGCGCCACCGCCAGCTTCGACCAGAACCAGCAGGCAGCCGTATCGATCGACCTGAACGGCGATGGCGGCCGCAAGATGCGCGAAGCGACCCGCGAGCGCGTGGGCAAGCGCATGGCCATCGTGCTGTTTGAAAAAGGCAAGCCGGAAGTATTGTCGGTCGCCACCATCCAGCAGGAACTCGGTTCGCGCTTCCAGATCACCGGCATGGGCGGCGCCGAAAACGCCAACGAACTGTCGCTGCTGCTGCGTTCGGGCGCCCTGTCGGCACCGATGACCGTCATCGAAGAACGCACCATCGGCCCGCAACTGGGTGCGGAAAATATCGCCAAGGGTTTCCATTCGACCATGTACGGTTTCCTGGCGATCGCCATCTTCATGATCATCTACTACATGATGTTCGGCGCTTTCAGCGTGCTGGCCCTGGCCTGCAACCTGTTGCTGCTGATCGCCCTGCTGTCGATGATCCAGATTACCCTGACCTTGCCTGGTATTGCCGCGATTGCGCTGGCGCTGGGCATGGCGATTGACGCCAACGTGCTGATCAATGAACGTATCCGGGAAGAACTGCGCGCCGGCAGCACGCCGCAGGCGGCGATCTCCGCCGGTTTCGACCGCGCCTGGGCCACCATCCTGGACTCGAACGTCACCACCCTGATCGTCGGCGTGGCCCTGATGGCCTTCGGCAGCGGTCCGGTGCGCGGCTTTGCCATCGTGCACTGCCTGGGCATCCTGACCTCGATGTTCTCGGCCGTGTTCGTCTCGCGCGGCGTGGTCAATCTCTGGTATGGCCGCAAGAAAAAGCTGACCTCGCTGTCGATCGGCACGGTCTGGGTCCCTGGCATCAGCAAATAAGCGGCCCGGACTTGCAATAGCGTCATAGCGAAAGCGTCCGGTGGCCCAGCCGCCGGACGCACAGAATAGAACTCAGAGGATTTCATGGAATTTTTCCGGATCAAAAAAGATATTCCCTTCATGCGCCACGCGTTGATTTTCAACGTGGTTTCGGCACTGACATTTGTCGCCGCCGTCTTCTTCCTGTTCCACAAGGGCTTGCACCTGTCGGTCGAGTTCAAGGGCGGCACGGTGATGGAGGTCAAGTACCCGAAAGCGGCCAACCTGGAAGGCATCCGCGGCACGCTGATCAAGATGGGCTATGAAGAGCCTGGCGTGACCAGCTTCGACACGGCGCGCGACGTCATGATCCGCCTGCCGGTGGAAAAAGGCGTGTCCGCCGCGAATACCTCGCTTCGCGTGTTTGAAACGCTGTGCAAGGTCGAGCAGGGCAGCACCAAGGCGATCGATACCGTCACCGAAAAAGGCGAGCACGTGTTGAAGAGCGCTTGCGTGGATGCGGCCGGCAATGAAGCGCTGGTGATGCAAAAGGTGGAATTCGTCGGCCCGCAAGTGGGCGAGGAACTGGCGCAGAACGGCCTGAACGCCCTGGTGATGGTGATCATCGGCGTGATGATCTACCTGGCCATCCGTTTCGAATGGAAATACGCGGTCTCGGCGATTTTCGCCAACCTGCACGACGTGGTGATCATTTTGGGCTTCTTCGCCTACTTCCAGTGGGAATTCTCGCTGACGGTGCTGGCGGCGATCCTGGCCGTGCTCGGCTACTCCGTCAACGAATCGGTGGTGATCTTTGACCGTATCCGCGAAAACTTCCGCAAGCAGCGCAAGGCATCCGTGCATGAAGTGATCGACAATGCGATCACCAGCACCATTTCGCGTACCATCATCACCCACGGCTGTACCCAGATGATGGTGCTGTCGATGCTGTTCTTCGGCGGCCAGACCCTGCATTACTTCGCCATCGCGCTGACCATCGGTATCTGCTTCGGTATTTACTCGTCGGTGTTCGTGGCGGCGGCGATCGCCATGTGGCTGGGCGTCAAGCGCGAAGACCTGATCAAGCCGGTCAAGGAAAAAGACGAAACCGACGGCGCCGTGGTGTAAGCCAGCGTCAGTATTTGAATTATCGGAACGGTCACCGCAGGTGGCCGTTTTTTTTTATAGGTGAGGGCATCATGAGCCGCAGCGGCCGCTTGTTTTTGTTGATGGACGCCATGCGCGCCAAGCGGGTGCCGGTGACGGCGGCGCAGCTGGCGCAGCAGCTGGGTGTCTCCGAACGCACCATCTACCGCGACATCCAGACCCTGGCCGAGCTGGGCGCGCCCCTGCAGGGCGAGGCCGGCGTCGGCTATCTGCTGCGCCGCGGCGCCTTTTTGCCGCCCCTGATGTTCGATGCCGATGAGCTCGAAGCGCTGGTGCTGGGCGCGCGCTGGGTGCGCCGCCAGGGCGATGCGGCGCTGGCCCAGGCGGCCAGCAAGGCGCTGGCAAAAATCGCCGCCGCCTCGCCGCGCGATTTGCGCGACAGCATGGCCGATACCAGCTTGTGGGTGCCGCTGGGCAAGACCGCCGACGATGGCGCGCCGGCCGACCGTTTCGTGCAGCCGGTGCGCGAGGCGATCCGCCATGAATGCAAGCTGACCCTGGGCTACCAGGACGAGCACGGCAATGCCACCGCGCGCACCGTCTGGCCGTTTGCGCTGGCGTATTTCGAAGGCAAGCGCTTGCTGGCCGCCTGGTGCGAACTGCGCGGCGATTACCGCCATTTCCGCATCGACCGCATCGCCAGCGTCGACAGTGGCGAACGCTATGCCAAACGCCGGCATGAGCTGCTGACAGTATGGCGGAAGATGTACGATATCGAGCCGGAAACGTAAGCGCTTCTCCTGACAAAAACTGTCAGTGCCGGCTCGTACCATGGTGGCTTCTTCACTGACCGGAGCCATCATCATGCGCCTGTATCACAACCCCATGTCGTCCAACGCCCGCCGCACCCTGATGACGGCGATCCACCTCGAGCTGCCGGTGGAACTGGCCGAAGTCGACCTGATGAACATGGACGACCGCCGCCGCCTGGCCGAGCTCAACCCCAACGTCAAGGTGCCGGTGCTGGCCGATGGCACGTTCTTGCTGTGGGAATCGTGCGCCATCATGCAATACCTGGCCGGCAAGGCACCGGGCCAGACCGTGTATCCCGAAGAAGCCCAGGCGCGCGCCGACGTCGACCGCTGGATGTTCTGGTGTTCGCAGCATTTCGCGCCGGCCATAGGCGTGCTGACCTGGGAACGGGCATGGAAGGGCATGACGGGCTGCGGCGATGCCGACCCGCTGGAGGTGGCGCGCGGCGAGCGCGAACTGGCAGAATGCGCGTTCGTGCTCGACAACCACTTGGCCGGCCGCAGCTGGGTCTGCGGCGACAGCCTGAGCCTGGCCGATTTCGCCCTGGCCGCACCGATGATGTACAGCGAAAAGGTCGCGTTGCCGCTGGCGCAGTATGAACATCTGCAAGCCTGGTTTGCCCGCGTGCAACAGCTGCGGGCCTGGCAGGAGACCAATCCCCTGTGGTAACACGATAGTGTGGCCTTACGTTAGCCAGCGCACGGAGCGCGCCTGCAGGCGGACATAAGATGGAACTGTCTCTTTCAGGACATCCCTAGCTTTGGACTTTACCCGCTTTCGAGCGGGTTTTTTTTGGTCACTTGAAAAGTTGCTAATTGCCTGCATCTGGGCAACATACGCTGATCGACAAGGACCGCCATGTTCATGCCACGCCACCCCAAGCCACTGCTCAGTACCCGCGCGATTGCCACCATGGTGGTGCAGCAGCGGCAGCGCACGCCGGCGGTGGACAAGCATGTACTGATTATCGAGACCGCCCGGCCGGTACCGGCGCCCGTGGCGCCGGTCAAGAAAGATCAGTGAACCAGCACGTGCAGCAGCGACTGCACTTCCTCGTCGGCGTCGGCCAGGATGCTCGACAAGGTCGCGTCGTCGCCGATCAGGCAGTCGATGCTGCGCGCGGCGCGGGCGTTGCGCACGGCAATCGCCGCCGGGCTTTCGTTCAACGGTGACGAGACGGGGGACAGGTCGTTGGCCAGCAGCAGGGTGTCGCCCAGCGATTCAGGGGGAATCGCGCGCATGCCTTCCCACAGCGAAGCGATGGCGTTCATCACCGCCTCCGGTACCTTCAGCTTGGACAGCACGCCGTGGCCGATCGCCTGCTCGCCATGTTCGACCCATTCCTGCGGTTCGCCATCGAGCAGGCCGGGGAACTCGGCCGCGCGCGACAGCAGATAAAAGCCGCCCACTTCATGCATGATGCCGGAAAACAGCGCCGTATCGGCATCGACCTTGGTCACGCGGCGCGCGATCACCTGCGACAGCGCCGCCACATGGGCCGTGTGCTCCCATAGCTGCGCGGCCTTGGCCTGCAGCGCCGGGTCGGTAATCGTGCTGCCCAGCTGGCGCACGATCAGCGCGGCCACCACCGATTGCAAGGTGCGCACGCCCAGGCGCTGCACCGCATTGCGCACGCTGGTGATTTCGATGCCGGAACGGTTGAAGGCGGCCGAATTGGCGATCGCCACCGTGCGCGCGGCCAGCAGCGGGTCGGCCTGCACCAGCTTGGCGGCCGCTTCGATATGGCAATCGGGATCGGCCAGCGCCTGCTGCAGCTTGAGCGAAGCGTCCACATTGGCGGGGAAAGTCAGCTCGCCACGGCCAGCAAGTGCGGCGATACTTTTAAAGGCGTCGAGTCTGTTCATCGAAAAAATTATACTCGCAATATTTCTTTGCGGAACTTTTTCAACTTGATTTTTTCGCAAATAAAGCAAGTTGGCGCAAGCAACTGCCTGGTAAACGAAAAATGGGCATGCCGCAATCCATGCGCCATGCCCATCGGTGCAAATTTTACGGTTTACAACACTTCACTGAAGATCGCGTCGCAGCCCTCTACCAGCTCATCGCTGTCTTCCAGTTCATCCGTCAGCCCCAGGTCGAACAATTCCTCGACCGCGTTCATGAAGCTGTTGTGCTTGGTGGCGCCGATCAGGCGGTAGATTTCGCCGTCTTCGTTGCGCACGCCGATGATCAGTTTTTCCTGGCGCACCAGTTCCGGCGTGCTGGCGTTGAGCAGCAGGTTACCGATGATGTGTTTGTCGAAATGGGCAGGTTTTTTGCCGTCGAGCAGGGAGGTTTTCAACTTGGTTTCCTTTGATATTGTTAGATGCTTGCTTGATGAGTTTTCAGCTGTGGCCGTTTGCAATGGCCTGTTTCAGTCCCGCCAGGGTCGTTTCCAGGCGGCTGAAATCGTCTTCGGTATAGCCTTCAAACAAGTGTTGCCCTTGCCGGGTGAGCTTGGGAAACACCTCATGAAACACTTGCTCGCCTTCTGTGCTCAGGCGCACGAAATAGGAGCGCTTGTCGCGCGTGCAGCGTTCGCGCTTGACCAGTCCTTTTTGCTCCAGCCGTTCGATCACGCCCGTCAGCGTACCCTTGGTGATCAGGGTTTTCTGGCCCAGTTCCTTGTAGGACATGCCGCAGGTATTGCCCAGCGTGGCGATAATGTCGAACTGCGCATGCGTCAGGCCGTACTGGCGCACGAAGTCGCTCGAAAAGCGTTCGAAGCCTTGCATGCATTCGGCCAGCAACCGGATACTTTTTAAATATCGTTCACCCATAGGGCGTGATTATATCCTTCTGTCCGGCTTTTTTCCGGCACCCCCGAACTCCGGTATCATGTGCGCACTCCAGCCCTCGACCTGACTCCGCCTGCCGATGTCCTTTGCCAATCTCTCCCGTATCGGCCTCGATAAACCGCTGCGCTTGCTGTTGATCCATGCGGGCGACGCCGAATCGATCACCTGGGCAGGACTGGTGCAGCCGCTGCGCCTGTGCGCACGCGCACTGGGGCCGCAAGCGTTGCAACTGGAGATCCGCACCCCCGAACAGGTGGCGGCCCAGGGGGGCAACTGGCATGTGGCCCTGCTGGTGGCCGACGAGACCGAAGCGCCGCTGGCCCCTGAATTGTGCCGCGCCGTGATCGAGCGCTGCCGCTCGGCGCCGTTCTGGGGCGGCGTGGGCGCGGCCGTGCTGTGGCTGGCCGACGCCGGCGTGATGGACGGCGTGCGCATCGCCCTGCCATGGGCGCTGTATGCCGATGCGGAGGCCAAGGCCGAGCGCGCCATCCTGACGCCGCATCTGTTCGATATCGACGGCCCCCACATCACCTGCTGCGGCGGCGCGGCCAGCATCGATTTTTCGCTGACCCTGATCGAGACGATTTTCGGCGCCGACGCCCAGGCATTGATAAAAGAAGCGCTGTGCGTGGACAAGGTGCGCGGCAAGGAAGAGCGCCAGCGGGTGGCCCTGCAGGCGCGCTTCGGCGTGCTGCAGCCGAAATTATCGGAAGCGGTGACCTTGATGGAAACCAATATCGAGGAGCCGCTGTCGACCGACGACATCGCCAGCCTGGTGGGCCTGTCGCGGCGCCAGCTGGAACGGCTGTTCAAGCAATACCTGGGCAGCCTGCCGTCGCGCTACTACCTGGAACTGCGGCTGCAAAGATCACGGCAACTATTGCTTGATACACACTATTCCATTGTGCAAGTAGGGCTGATGTGTGGCTTTTCGTCCGGCTCGCACTTTTCCACCGCGTTTGGCACGCTGTTCGGGAACACTCCCCGCGAAGAGCGCCAAAGGAAACTGATGCCGCCAGGCTAGACTCCATCAGGGTTGCCACGGGATTTACATGTGATGAATTGTGAAAATCCTTGTCGCAGATTCAAAAGAGTTTTAGCATCCCGCTTTTTATAATGCAGTACACGCGCAGCTGTCGTAGCTGCGGGAGTACCTAACATATAGATGGGGAATGCTATGAATGCCAAGCTTGATTCGACCGTAACGGCTCGTCCAGTCACCCGCGAAACCTATGATCAGGTTCTCGTTCCCACTTACGCTCCCGCCGCCATGGTGCCCGTGCGCGGCGCCGGCCTCGATCTGTGGGACCAGTCCGGCAAGCATTACCTCGATTTCACCTCCGGCATCGCCGTCAACAGCCTGGGCCACTGCCATCCGGCGCTGGTCGAAGTGTTGACCAAGCAGATCAACACCCTGTGGCACCTGGGCAATGGCTACACCAACGAGCCGGTGCTGCGCCTGGCGCAAGCGCTGACCGAAGCGACTTTTGCCGACCGCGCCTTCTTCTGCAACTCGGGTGCGGAAGCCAATGAAGCGGCCCTCAAACTGGCGCGCAAATACGCGCATACGAAATTCGGCGCGCACAAGTCGCGCATCATCTCGTGCTTCAGCTCCTTCCATGGCCGCACCCTGTTCACCGTCTCGGTCGGTGGCCAGTCCAAGTACACGGAAGGCTTCGAGCCGCTGCCGCCATCGATCGACCATATCGCCTACAACGATATCGAAGCGGCGCGCGCCGCCATCGGTGACGATGTGTGCGCGGTGATCGTCGAGCCGGTGCAAGGCGAAGGCGGCGTGGTGCCGGGCAATCCTGAATTCCTCAAGGAACTGCGCGCCCTGTGCGACAAGACCGGCGCCCTGCTGATTTTCGACGAAGTGCAGTGTGGCATGGGCCGTACCGGCGCCCTGTTCGCCTACATGGGCTATGGCGTCACGCCGGACATCCTGACGGCCGCCAAGGCGCTGGGCAATGGCTATCCGATCGGCGCCATGCTGACCACCGAAGAGCTGGCGCAAACCCTGGCTGTGGGCACCCACGGCACCACCTACGGCGGCAACCCGCTGGCCACCACCGTCGCGTTGAAAGTGCTGGAAACCATCAACACGCCGGCCTTCCTGGCGCGCGTGAAGGAAGCCAGCGTCAACACCATCGCCATGCTCGAAGGCCTGATCAACGACTACCCGCAAGTGTTCTCGGTGGTGCGCGGCAGCGGCTTGTTGCTGGGCCTGGTCGTCAGCGATGCCTGGAAAGGCCGCGCGAAAGACATCCAGAAGGCGGCCGAAGCGCAAGGCCTGATGGTGCTGATCGCCGGCATGGACGTGGTGCGCCTGGCGCCGGCGCTGATCGTGTCGGATGAGCAGATTGCCGAGGCGGGCCGCCTGCTGCGCGCCGGCATCGACGGCCTGCTCAAGGCATAAGCCGGCAAGACACCGCAGCATCACTTCACCGGCCCGCCGCCTTCGCCGCGGGCCGGCCTGGTTTTACCCTGTGTTCAAGGAGTCTCCATGTATGTTGTCCGTCCGGTAGCCATCGCGGATATCGCGGCCCTCGAAGCACTGGCCGCGGTCACCATGCCGGGTGTCCATACCCTGCCGAAGACGCGCGAGAAAATCGCCGCTTCCGTCGAGCGCTCCATCGCCTCATTTGCCGCCCACGTCGACATCCCCAGCGAAGAATCGTATCTGTTCGTGCTCGAATCGCTGCTTGATAACAGCATCCTGGGCACGGCCGCCATCTTCGCTTCGGCCGGCTCGAACGGCACCTATTTTTCCTTTCGCAACGACGTCATCCAGCAAGTCTCGCGTGACCTGAACATCAGCCACAGCGTGCATGCGCTGACCTTGTGTTCGGAGCTGACGGCGTACTCGCAACTGTCCGGCTTCTATGTGCGCAACATGGAGCAGGCGGGCCTGGAAGCGGCGCTGCTGTCGCGCGCGCGGCTGCTGTTTGCCGTCCTGGCGCCGCACCGTTTCGGCGACCGTTTCTTCGTGCCGCTGGCCGGCATCACCGATGGCAACGGCCAGTCGCCGTTCTGGGATGCGCTGGGCCGCAAGTTCTTCCAGATGGATTTTCTCGATGCCGAAAAGGTCATCGGCGGCGCGCGCAACCGCACCCTGATCGTCGAACTGATGCCGCATTACCCGGTCTATGTGCCGCTGCTGCCCGGCGACGCGCAGGCGGCCATGGGCCAGATCCATCCGAGCGGCGAACTGGCTTTCAATTTGCTGACGGAAGAGGGTTTTGAAGCCGACGACTATATCGATATTTTCGATGGCGGTCCGATCCTGCAGGCGCACAAGAATTCGCTGCGCTCGTTTACCGGTTCGCTGACCCGCCGCGTGACGGCCGGCATCACGCCCAGCCGCACCGGCCTGAAAGTCAATTATGCGATCGCCTCCGGCGCCGAGCGCAATTTCCGCGCCGTCACGTTCGCCTGCGATGCGCTGGAAGCGCAGGACACGGTGGGCCTGCCTGCCGACCTGCTCGACGCGCTGGCGGTGTCCGCCGGCGACAGCGTCATCTGCGTGCGCATCTAACCGAGGAATCCTATGCTAGTAGTTCGCGCCATCAACGCTTCCGACCTGGACGCCCTGTACGGCCTGGCCAGCCAGGTCGGCACCGGCATGACCACCCTGAAACCCGACATGACCATGCTGGGCGACCGGCTGGCGATTGCCTGCGCCTCGTTTGCCGAAACCATTCCGCCCGAGAAGCGCGACTACATGTTCGTCATGGAGGATACCGACTCGGGCCGCCTGGCCGGCGTGTGCGCCATCAAGGGCGCGGTCGGCCTGGAAGAGCCGTTTTACAATTACCGCATCGGCACCCTGGTCCATTCCAGCCGCGAACTCGACGTGTTTACGCGCATGGAAACGCTGTACCTGTCGAACGACCTGACGGGCAGCACCGAACTGTGTTCGCTGTTCCTGCACCCCGATTACCGCAGCGGCAACAACGGCAAGCTGCTGTCGAAAAGCCGTTTTCTCTTCATCGCCCAGTTCCCCCATTTGTTCACGGAAAAGCTGATCGCCGAGATGCGCGGCTACCAGGCCCAGGACGGCAGCTCGCCGTTCTACGAAGGCCTGGGCCGCCACTTCTTCAAGATGGATTTCCACCATGTCGACGACCTGACCAGCCTCGGCAAGAAATCATTCATCGCCGAGCTGATGCCGCGCCAGCCGATGTACGTGGCCTACCTGCCCGACGAAGCGCAGGAGGTGATCGGCAAGGTCCATCTGAGCACGGCGCCGGCGCGCCGGCTGCTGGAACAGGAAGGCCTGCACTTCGAAGGCTATGTCGATATTTTCGACGCCGGCCCGGTGCTGCAGGCGCGCGTGTCGGAACTGCGCGCCATGCGCGACAGCCTGCCGGCCGTGCTCGACGCGCAGGCCAGTGCGGACAACTGCGCATTGCCGGCCGATGCCGAGCCTTACCTGGTGTCGAACACCGACCTGAAGGATTTCCGCATGATCGTCACCGACGCCATGCCGCAAGGCGGCAAGCTGGCATTGCACGACGATGAATTGCATCTGCTGCGCTGCCGGCACGGCGACACCGTGCGCACGCTGTCACTCAACCCGAGGAAGCATACCCATGTCTGAACAATTCAATCCAGCATCCGCCCCATCGAACTTCATCAACGGCGCCTGGCTGCCGGGCAGCGGCGCTGAACTGGTGACCATCGACCCGTCCAACGGCCGCCAGACCTGGGCCAGTTTGGCCGCGACCGAACGTGACGTGGAACAGGCCTGCCTGGCCGCCCGCGCCGCCTTTGATGCCTGGGCCGATACGCCCGTCGACGAGCGCATCGCCGCCTGCGTGCGCTTTCGCGACCTGCTGAAAACCAATGCCGAAGAACTGGCCTTGCTGATCTCGGCGGAAGTGGGCAAACCCTTGTGGGAGTCGCGCACGGAAGTGGCCACCATGGCCAACAAGATCGATATCTCGGTGCAGTCGTACAAGGCGCGCACCGGCATCACGCAAAGCACCATCGCCGACGGCGACGCCGTGCTGCGCCACCGTCCGCACGGCGTGTTCGGCGTGTTCGGTCCGTACAATTTTCCGGGCCACCTGCCGAACGGCCATATCGTGCCGGCCCTGATCGCCGGGAACACGATCGTCTTCAAGCCCAGCGAATATGCGCCGCGCACGGCCGTGAAAACCGTGCAGCTGTGGCAGCAGGCCGGCTTGCCCGATGGCGTGCTCAATCTGGTCAACGGCGCGCGCGATACCGGCGTGGCGCTGGGCGCCAACGCCCTGCTCGACGGCGTGCTGTTTACGGGGTCCTGCCAGACCGGCGTCTCGCTGCACCGCCAGTTCGGCGGCCAGCCCGGCAAGATGCTGGCGCTGGAAATGGGCGGCAACAACGCGCTGGTGGTATGGGATGTGCAGGACGTGGACGCCGCCGTGCACCACGCGATCTTTTCCGCGTTTGTCTCGGCCGGCCAGCGCTGCACCTGCGCGCGCCGCCTGGTGGTGCAGGACAACGCTGCCGGTGCCGCTTTCGTGGCGCGCCTGGTGGAAGTGGCGGGCAAGCTGGGCCTGGGCGCTTCGAACGCCCAGCCCGAGCCGTTCATGGGCCCTGTCGTCTCCGCCGCCGTGGCAAAACGCCTGGTGCAGGCGCAGGCCGACATGGTCGCCAAGGGCGGCGTGACCTTGCTGCAGATGCGCCAGCTGAACCCGGAAGCAGGTTTTGTCACGGCCGGCATCGTCGACGTCACCGACGCAAAAGGCATCCCTGACGAAGAGTGGTTTGGCCCGCTGCTGCAGGTGATCCGCGTCAGCGATTTCGACGCGGCCCTGAAGGTGGCCAACGCCACCGAGTTTGGTCTCGCGGCGGCCTTGCTGTCCGACGATGCGGCGCTGTGGCAGCGCTTCCAGACGCGCGCGCGCGCCGGCATCATCAACTGGAACCGCCCGACCACGGGCGCGGCCAGCACGGCGCCGTTCGGCGGCATCGGCAAGTCGGGCAACCATCGGCCTAGCGCCTATTACGCGGCCGATTATTGCGCCTACCCGGTCGCTTCGATCGAAAACGCGACCTTGTCCCTGCCGGCCAAGCTGTCGCCCGGTCTGCATTTCTAAGGAGTGACCATGCACGGCACGCGCGAATACAATTTTGACGGCCTGGTCGGCCCCTCGCACAACTATGCGGGACTCTCGTTCGGCAATGTCGCCTCGTTCAGCAACGTCAAAAGCGCCTCGAACCCGAAGCAGGCCGCCTTGCAGGGCCTGGCCAAGATGCGCGCGCTGGCCGCGCGCGGTTTTGCGCAAGCGCTGTTGCCGCCACAGGACCGGCCCAACTTCCGCTTGCTGCGCTCGATAGGGTTCACCGGCACCGACGCCGAGGTGCTGGCGCGCGCCTACAAGGAATCGCCGGTGATCCTGGCCTGCGCCTATTCCGCCTCGCCCATGTGGACGGCGAATGCGGCCACCGTCAGCCCGTCGGCCGACACCCAGGATCGCCGCGTGCACTTTACGGCCGCCAACCTGAACAACAAGCTGCACCGCGCCTTCGAGCATGGTCAGTCGGCGCGCAGCCTGCGCGCCATCTTCGGCGATGAAAAACACTTTGCCGTGCATGACGCGTTGCCATCGACGCCGGCGTTTGGCGACGAGGGCGCGGCCAACCACACGCGCCTGGGCGCCTCGCACGGCGCGCCGTCGGTGGAGCTGTTCGTGTATGGCCGGGTGGAGTTCGATCCGTCCGCCCCCTCGCCAAAGCGCTATCCCGCGCGCCAGACGCTGGAAGCGTCGCAGGCCGTGGCGCGACTGCATGGCCTGGACGCGAAACGCACGGTCTATGTGCAGCAGAATCCGGACGTGATCGACCAGGGCGTGTTCCACAACGACGTGATCGCGGTCGGCAACGGCAATGTGCTGTTCTACCACGAGCAGGCGTTTGCCGATGAAGAAGGCAGCCTGTCGCAGCTGCGCCGCGCAGTGGCGGACGCCGGCGCGCAGCTGGCGGCGGTGCGGGTCGACACGGGGCAGGTACCGATCCAGGACGCTGTGACCAGCTACCTGTTCAACAGCCAGCTCTTGAGCAAAGAAGACGGCAGGATGGCGCTGGTGATCCCGCAGGAATGCCAGGAAAACAAGGCCGTCTCGCGCTACCTGGAAGGCCTGGTGGCCAGTGAGGCGCCGATCGACGAGCTGATTCATTTCGACCTGCGCCAGAGCATGCGCAATGGCGGCGGGCCTGCCTGCCTGCGCTTGCGCGTGGCCTTGACGGCATCGGAGGCGCGCGCCATGCACCAGGGTGTGATCATGACGGAAGCGCTGTACCATAGGCTGGTGGCCTGGGTGGAAAAGCACTACCGCGACCATCTTGAACCGTCCGACCTGGCCGACCCGCAGCTGGCGCTGGAAGTGCATGCGGCGCTTGAAGAACTGACGGTCATCCTCAACTTACCGGGATTGTACGATTTGTAGGAACTGCACTATCGGCAATACCCAATGACAGAATTGGACGGGCCAACCCCGCCCTTTGACAGCACGGCCGGCCAGCCACAAGCCCGCATGGCCGCGCTGCACACACACTACCGACATGGAGATGCAAGATGAACCACACGCCACAAGATTTGCGCACGCAAACGCTGCAACTGGTGCAGGCCAGCGCGGCCAGCAAGCCCGTCACCGAACTGGTACAAGCCTGGCTCGATTCGCTCGACGCGGAAGACCTGGCCGATATCGCGCCCGCCAGCCTGGCGCCGGTCCTCGTCGACGGCTTCACGCAGGCGGCCACCCGCAGCGGCGACGGCTGCCAGATCGCCACCCTGCGCTACGCCGATGGCCGTGGCGGCATGGCGAGCGCCTTGCTGATCCTGAACCAGGACATGCCTTACCTGGTCGACTCCATCGTGATGGCCATGCGGCGCCAGCACCTGGCCGTGCGCGGCGTGATGAATACCGTGCTGCCGGTGCGCCGCGCCGGTGACGGCAGCGTGGAAGCGGTGCGCCAGCCGGGCGACCCGCTCGAGTCCTATGTGCTGGTGCTGCTGGACGAAGAGCTGGCGCCGGACGCGCAAGCCGCGCTGGTGGCCGCCATCGACATGGTGGCGCGCGACGCTGCCGTGGTGCGCCGCGACAGCGCCGCCATGGACGAGCGCCTGGCGGCGGTGGCCGCCGGCACCCAGGGCGAAGAAGGCCCGGAAGTGGCCGCCTTCCTGGAGTGGGCGCGCAGCGGTGGTTTTGAAGTCTTCGGTTATGGCTATTATCGCGTCAAGCCCGGCGTGCGCGAACTGGAGCGCGACCTGCCGAGCCGCATCGGCGTGCTGCAGGACACCACGCATCCCATTTACGACACCAGCCTGGCGAATATTCCCGGCGACTTCGACACCCTGGCCAAGCGTGACTCGGCCCTGTCCATCGTCAAGGCCGACGTGGCCGGCACCTTGCACCGCGACCAGCAGCTCGATTTCATCGGCGTGCGCGACACCGACGCGCAAGGCGCCATCCTCGGCGAACACTGTTTTGTCGGCCTGTTTACGCGCGCCGGCAATTCCACCCCGCTGGCGGCGCTGCCGTTTGCGCGCGGCCGCGTGGCCAAGGTGTTGAGCCTGGCCGGCGTGCGCCAGCAAGGCTTCCGCGCCGAGAAATTCCGTGAAATCCTCGAGTCCTTGCCGCGCACCGAAGCGCTGGAAGCGGACCTGGACTGGCTGGTGCAAGTGTGCGGCGCCGTCGTCTCGCTGTACAAGCAGCCGCGCACCAAGGTCTTCGCGCGCCGCGACGTGTATGCGCGCCACCTGAACGTGCTGGTCTACCTGCCGCGCGAGCGCTACAGCGCCAGCGTGGCCAGCGCCCTGGCCAAAGCCCTGAAGACCAGTTCCGGCGCCACCCATGTCAGCATGCAGACGCTGGTGGCCGACGGCCCGCTGGCGCGCGTCTACCTGATCGCCCATGCGGCGCGTTATCCGCTCGACCTGGAAACCGATATCGAACAGCCTTTGTTGGGCGTGCTCGATGGCTGGCACAACGGCTTTGCGGCCGTCGCCGACGCCGTGCCCGATGTCGCCTTGCGGGCCAGCCTGCGCAAGCTGTGCGCCACCCTGCCGCTCGACTACGTGGCCGCCACCGCGCCGGCCGTCGCCTACCGCGACCTCGACACCATTCTGCGCAATACCGATGCGGCCAATGTGGCCGTGCGCATCGAGTCCGGCCCTGTCACCACCATCCGCCTGTATTCGGCCAACCGCGTGCCGTCGCTGTCGACCATCCTGCCGGCGCTGCATAACGCCGGCGTGGCGATCGACCGCGAGCAGGCCTATTCGATCTTCTCGCCCGAAGGCACGCGCTATTTCGTCACCAGCCTGACGGTCGACGCCGACAGCGCCGCCAAACTGGCGCAGCCGGACGTGGCGCAGGTGGCCGAAGAACTGTTCGCGGCCCTGTTCAACGACACGGCCGAAGACGGCCGCCTGAACGGCCTGGTGATCGAAGGCGGGCTGTCGACGCGCGAAGTGCAACTGGTGCGCGCCTACACCAGCTACTGGCGCCAGACGGGCAGCCGCTTCTCGGTGCGCTATATCGCCGAAAGCCTGCGCCGCCAGCCGGCCCTGGTCAAAGCCCTGGTCGACGCCTTTTTGCAGCGCTTCGACCCATCGCTGTCCGATGAACAGCACGCCGCCGCACTGGAAACCATCGTCGGCATCAAGGCCGGCCTGGCGTCGGTCAACCATGCCGATACCGAGGAAATCCTGGCCGCGCTGGCCGACCTGATGGCGGCCACCCTGCGCACCAGCTACTTCCAGAACAATCAACAGGGCGACAAGATCATCTTCAAGTTCGACACCAGCAGCCTGGCGCTGGTGCCGGAACCGCGTCCGTACCGCGAAATCTTTGTCTTCTCGCGCCGTTTCGAAGGTGTGCACCTGCGCGGCGGCCCGGTCGCCCGTGGCGGCCTGCGCTGGTCCGACCGCATGGAAGATTACCGCACCGAAGTGCTGGGCCTGGTCAAGGCCCAGATGGTGAAGAATGCCGTCATCGTGCCGGCCGGCGCCAAGGGCGGTTTTGTCTGCAAGCAGATGCCGAAAGACGCCGTGCGCGAAACCATCGCCGCCGAAGGCGAAGCCGTCTACCGCCTGTTCATCGCCAGCCTGCTGGAAGTGACGGACAACCGCTCGCTGGGCAATATCGTGCCGCCGGTCGATACCGTCTGCTTCGACGAAGCCGATCCTTACCTGGTGGTGGCCGCCGACAAGGGCACGGCCACCTTCTCGGACATCGCCAACGGCATCGCCGTGCAGCGCGGTTTCTGGCTCGGCGACGCGTTTGCCTCGGGCGGTTCGAACGGCTACGACCACAAGAAACTGGGCATCACCGCCAAGGGCGCGTTCGAAGCCGTGAAGCGCCATTTCTATGAAATGGACCACGACCTGAACACCACCCCGATCACCATGGTCGGCGTGGGCGACATGTCGGGCGACGTGTTCGGCAACGGCGTGCTGCTGTCGCGCCAGCTGAAACTGGTGGCGGCCTTCGATCACCGCCATATCTTCCTCGATCCGACGCCGGACGTCGCCGTGTCGTTTGAAGAGCGCGCCCGCATGTTCGCGCTGCCGCGCTCGTCGTGGGAAGACTACAACAAGGAGCTGATCTCCGAGGGTGGTGGCGTGTACCCGCGCAGCGCGCGCGGCATCGAACTGTCGCCGCAGATCCGCGCCGCGCTCGATATCGCGGAGACGTCCCTGCCGCCGGAAGAACTGATGCACCGCATATTGAAAGCGCCGGTGGACCTGTTCTACAACGGCGGCATCGGCACCTATATCAAGGCCTCGACCGAAACCCATGCGCAAGTCAAAGACCGCGCCAATGACAATATCCGCGTCAACGGCAATGAGCTGCGCGTGAAAGTGGTGGCCGAGGGCGGTAACCTTGGCGCCACGCAAACGGGCCGCATCGAATTCGCGCTGGCCGGTGGCCGCATCTTTACCGATGCGATCGACAATTCCGCCGGCGTCGACTGCTCGGACCATGAAGTGAATGTGAAGATCTGGCTGGACGTCGAAGTCAACGCCGGCAAGCTGACGGAAGCGGAGCGCAACCGCGAGCTGTATGCGATGACGGACGATGTCGAACGCCTGGTCCTGCGCGACAACACGCAGCAGACGCATTTGCTGGTGCGCGAATTGCAGGCGCAAAGCGAAGGCGCGGTGCAGGATGGTTACGCCGCCCTGATCGCCAGCCTGGAAGAAGAGGGCGCCCTGTCGCGCGACCTGGAGCAGCTGCCGACGGTGGCCGAACTGGCGCGCCGCAAGCAGGACGGCCGTGGCCTCACCACGCCGGAGCTGGCGGTGGTGATCGCGAATGTAAAAAACCGCTACAAGCGCATCCTGGCCACCCTGCCATTGACGGACGAGAGCTGGGCCGAGCCGGTCCTGAAACCGTATTTCCCGTCGCTGCTGGTGGCAACGCGCTCCGCGCTCGACCATCCGCTGGCCAACGCCATCCTGGCCACCGTGCTGGCCAATGAAGTGGTCAACCGCTGCGGCCCGCTGATGCTGCGCGAACTGGCAAGCGAACATGGCGTGGAAGAAGCGGCCGTGATCCTGGCCTGGGGCCAGGCCCTGGTGGCCCTGAACCTGGCGCCGGTGTTCGACGCGCTCGATGCGGACGCCTTGACGATTCCGCGCGAAGTGTCGATCAAGGTCGATGCGCAAACGCGTGCGCTGCAAAAAACCATGATCGCCGGCGTGCTGTCGGTGCCGGGCGACCAATTGCGCGGCGCCGGCCTGGCCGAGCTGACCGGTTTGTTTGGCGCGCAATCGAAGCGCGAACTGCTGCAAGCCGTCGGCATCAAGTCGGAAGCGGCGCTGGTGCCCGGCTTGACGCCGGCCTTTGTGCAGGCCTGGGATGCGGTCGACGCGCTGGACGTGGTGGCGGGCTTCCTGTTCCCTGCCTTGTCGGTGCCGCGCCCTGCGGCGATGGACCTGGCGGCGTTCCTGCAAGTGGGCCTGGCCCTGCGCAGCCAGGCCGGCATCGATACGCTCGAGCGCGGCCTGAAGCTGGCGGCGCAAGGCAAGTCGCAGGAACAGTTGCGCAGCTATGCGCAGCAAGCCCTGCGCCGCACGCAACAGCGCTTGCTGACGCAGGTGCTGGCGCGCGCCGAGCAAGGTGAAGGCAATGCCGTCGATGCGGTGACGAGCGCGCTGGGCCTGTCGGCCTATGTGGCGGCGACGGAACTGGAACAAGCCATGCTGGACGTCTGGACTTTGTCCGAGACGGTCAACAAGGGCGTGCCGGCGGAAGCGGCGGCCTGATGACGGCGGACGCGACACAATCTGGCGGCTTGCCGCCGGCCGTGCAGGCGCTGGCGCAGGCGGACTTCGGCGCTGTTGCGCAGCTGTTCGCCGATGCCGGCTTTGCCGTGGCGCTACCGGCGCCCGGCATGCTGCAGGTGAAGTCCCATTCTGCGGATCTCAATCGTCCCAGCGTGGTGCTGTCGGTCGGCGTGCATGGCGACGAGACGGGGCCGATCGAAGTGCTGGCGCACCTGCTCGACGCGCTGTCGCGCGACGTGTCGACGCAACCCCATGCCCTGGCGGTCGACCTGCTGGTGTGCGTCGGCAATGTCGACGCCATCCGCGCCGGCAAGCGCTTTATCGATGCGGACCTGAACCGCATGTTCCGTCCCGTGCGCGGCAGTCTGGCGCAAGCGGCGGAAAGCGCGCGCGCCGATGACATGATCGCGGCAACCAGCGCGTTCTTCGGCGATGCGGGGCCAGTGCGCTGGCATCTGGACCTGCATACCGCGATCCGCCCGTCCTTCTACCCGACCTTTGCCATCGTGCCGGACCTGGTGGAAGAGGGCGCCAAGGCGGCGCTGATAGCGTGGCTGGGCCAGGCGGCGATCGGCGCCATCATCATGAATCCGCAATCGGCCGGCACCTACAGCTATTACTCGGCCGAGCATTGCGGCGCCGCCGCCAGCACGGTGGAACTGGGCCGCGTGGGCACCCTGGGCCAGAATGATTTATCGCTGTTCGACGACGTGGCGCAGGCGCTCGATGGCCTGTTGCGCGGCTTGCCGCAGCAAGCCGTCAAGGCGGCGCCGCATGTGTTCAAGGTGGCGCAGGAAATCATCAAGCACAGCGACGAGTTCCGCATGGCGTTCGACCGCGGCACGCACAATTTCACGTCCCTGCCGCAGCATGCCGTGATCGCCAGCGATGGCGACACGGTCTACACGGTACAACATGCGGAAGAGCTGGTGGTGTTTCCGAATCCCGATGTGCGCGTGGGACTGCGGGCCGGGCTGATGGTGGTGCGCGTGGCCTGATTGTTTACTGATGCACAAGCCAATGGCGCCAGCACGGGGTTACCTGCCTGGCGCCATTTTTTAGGTTCTTCGCGGGGAATGGGGGAAGACGGGGTTGACGATCTGAGCGGGAGGTGGCGGCGGTGGCCTGATGTTGGTAG